>JAJDVS010000100.1 GCA_022825945.1 Pseudomonadales bacterium | reverse complement strand
TGAGCGAGTCGCAACGCCGGGTGGCGACGTGACAGACACAACCCGAAGGGCCGGGTCTCTTTTTCCTCCCGGCGGCGTTGCCGCTCGCTCATGTGGATCAACCACAAGGCGCTCGCGGCGTCTTGCCGGACGAAAAAAGAGATCCGGCAGAGCGACAGCGCATAGTGTGAACAGGCCCTAGTATGGAACTGCATCTGTTGCGGCATGGCGAAACCCAGTGGAACCGGGACCGGCGGGTCCAGGGGCAATGCGATGTGGGCCTGAATGAAAAAGGCAACCGGCAGGCCGTGGAACTCGGCAAACGGCTGGCGGACACCCATTATGACGCCATCTATTGCAGCAGTTCGCTGCGCACCAAGGAGACCGCCTGGCTAGCCTTTCCGGACCGTCACGAAGACCTGGTCTTTGTCGACGCCCTGCGGGAGATCGACCTCGGCCCCTGGGAAGGCCGCCTGCACGCGGAAATCGCCGTGGAAGACCCGGAATCACAGCATCACTTCTGGCACATGCCGCATTTGTTCCAGGTGGAAGGCGCGGAGACCTTCTTTGAACTGCAGGAGCGCGCCCTGCAGGCGATTCGCGGCATTGCCCGGCGGCATTTGGGCCAGCGCGTTGCCGTGGTCAGCCATGGCGCCCTGATCAAGTCGGTGCTGTGTTTCTTTGAAAAGCTGCCCATGCGCGACCTCTGGGCCTGGCATCCCATGCACAATTGCGCCCAAAGCATCGTGCAACTTGAGCGCGGCGGCGCCGGCGAGATTCTGCAATACGCCGACCAGCCTTTCGCCCACGTCAAGGGGTCGCAAGTTGTCTAGGAGCCTGCGCCACAACAGAACGACGGATTTCCTCCTTTTCTGCCTGATTGCCGGGCTGACTCTTGCCTGCGCCCAGGCCGTGGGCTGGTGGGTGAACCAGAACATCCCCCTCCACGGCACCCTGGAGTGGAATGGCTTTGTGCATCTGACCCATATCCGCAACCACGGCGGCATCTTCGGGCTGCTGCAGGGCCATGGCTGGCTGTTCGGCGCACTCAGCCTCGGCCTGCTCGCGGGCATCGCGCTATGGCTGTTTGTTGGCGCCGGCATTTCGCGCTTCGAATACGCCTGTTTCGGCTTTATCGCCGGGGGCGGCCTGAGCAATGTCATCGACCGGCTCCTCCACGGCAGCGTGATCGACTACATCAACCTGCAGCATATCCCATACTGGAACTACATATTCAACCTCGCCGACGTGATGATTCACGCGGGAATCTGGCCGATGATCCTCTACGGCCTGCTGGCGCGCAAAACCACAAGGAACGCCGACCCATGAGCATAGACCGACTCGAAGGAGCCCTGGCTCCGGTGATTACGCCCTTTGATGAAAACCTCAATCCCGATTCGGAACGCTTTATCCGTTTCTGCCACTGGCTGCTTGGCCAGGGAGTAAAGCTCGCGGTATTCGGCACCACCAGCGAAGCCAACTCGCTTTCAATGGCGGAAAAGACCGCCCTGCTCGAGCAATTGCTTGACTCCGGCGCCGACCCGGACCGCATCATGCCCGGTACGGGACTGTGCTCCCTGAGCGAAACCGCGGAACTCACTTCCAGGGCCGCGGCGCTAGGCTGCCCCCGGGTGCTGTTGCTGCCGCCTTTCTACTACAAGAACCTCAGCCAAGACGGCCTGTTCGGCTACACTGCCGAAGTCATCGAGCGGGTGGGCAATGAGGATTTGCAGATCTACCTCTACCACTTCCCCGCCATGTCCCTGACGCCCTGGCCCATGGAAGTGATCAACCGCCTCGTCAGGGCCTATCCCGGCGCCATTGCCGGCATCAAGGACAGTTCCGGAAAATGGGAGCAAACCGCCGCTTTCATCGATGCCGGCTGGGACGACTTCCGGGTGTTTTGCGGCTCCGAGCGCTTTCTGCTCAAGACCCTGCGGGCAGGCGGCGCCGGCTGCATCTCGGCCACCGCCAATATCAACCCCGCCCCCATCGCCGCGCTCTGCGCCAACTGGCGCCAGGACGGAGCCGGGAAGCTCCAGTCCAACCTGACCCGCATCCGCGAACTCTTCGAAGCCGCCCCCATGGTCGCCTCGGTGAAAGCCGCAATCGCCATCGCCATCCGCGACGAAACCTGGGCCAAGCCCCGCCCACCGCTCGTCCCGCTCACCAACACCCAGTCAGCAGCCTTGCGTGGCGGGCTGGAGAAAGAAAACTTCACGCAGACTCTGATCCCAAGCTGAGACGAACAATATCCCCGGCTCATTCCGAATCGCAAATTGATTCTTGTTCATTCGGGACTCAGCAAGCCGCCGCCGGATTGTGGTGGGCGGCGGCATGCGAGGCGGGGACAGCCGAGCCTGAGCCTCCGGGGATGGAGTTTTTCAGAGAATATCAGGAAACATTTTGTTTCTTGACATGCCAGAAACGATGGGTCAGCCTCCGCTTTTGTTTCACCTGCCTGATAATCGATTCTTGTGAGGCTGATAATGAAAAAGTCCCCTGCTATTCACCGCGCCCCAGGCAAGGCCCTGTTGATGGCCGCGATGCTGCTCGGCGCCGGTTCCCTGTCCGCCCAGGATGGCGTCGCCCAGAATTCCGTAGAGTGGTTCACCCTGGGTAATGATTTCGCCCAGACCCGCTACTCCGAATCCACCCAGATCACCGCCGACAACTTCGACCAACTCGAAGTCGCCTGGGTCTGGGACGGCGCCAGCATGGGCGCCGCAAGCGGCCGCGCGACGCCGAGCTACATCGACGGCAAGCTGTTCACCCTGGCCGGCTACCGCCGCCACATCGTTGCCCTCGACCCGGCCAGCGGCGAAACCCTGTGGAGCTATCGCCTGCCCAACACCCGGCGCTGGGAATACTCCATGCGCGCCGACTACGGCAAGGGCATCGCCTACGATGAAGTGGACGGACGCGGCGTGATCTATGTCGCCACGCCGGGCTTCTTCCTGGTGGCCCTGGACGCGGAAACCGGCGCTCCCCTGGACGGCTTCGGTGGCCAGGTGCCCGTGGACGGCTTCCCCGAAACCGGCGTGGTGGACATGCTCGCCGACCTCGGCCACCCCTACGATCCATACGAGGGCATCCCGCTGGAAACCGGCTACATCACCTCTTCTTCGCCGCCCATCGTGGTCAATGACACCATCGTGGTCGGCAACTCCGCCGAACAGGGCTACAACCAGGCCCGCATCGAGAACGTGCCCGGCGACATTCTGGGCTATGACAAGACCACGGGCGAATTCCGCTGGAAGTTCAACGTGATTCCCCGGCCCGGGGAGTACGGCCACGAGACCTGGGAAAACGACGCCTGGCAGTGGACCGGCGATGTCTCGTCCTGGGCGCCGATTTCCGCCGACGCGGAAAACGGTATCGTCTACATTCCCACCAATGGCGCCACCATCGACTATTACGGCGGCTTCCGCCCCGGCGACAATCTCTTCGGCACCAGCCTGATCGCGCTTGACGCGGGCACCGGCGAGCGGGTGTGGCATTTCCAGACCGTCAAGCACGACATCTGGAACTACGACAATCCCCAGGCGCCGGTCCTGCTCGACCTGAATGTGGACGGCCAACCCGTCCCCGCGGTGATGCAGGTCACCAAGCAAAGCTTCGTCTATGCTTTCAACCGCCTCACCGGCGAGCCGCTCTGGCCCTTTGAGGAACGCGAAGTGCCTGCGTCCATCGTCCCCGGCGAAGTGCTGTCACCCACCCAGTCCTTCCCCACCCGGCCCGCGCCTTTCGACATGCAGGGAGTTTCCATCGACGATCTGGTGGACTTCACTCCCGAACTGCGGCAACAGGCGATCGCGGCCATGGCCGACTACGAAATGGGGCCGCTGTTCAATCCGCCCATCCACCGCGACAATCCCCTGGGCAAGCGCGCTTCGCTGATCTGCCCCGGCGGTGGCGGCGGCGCGAACATCACCTCGCCCTCGGTGGCCGATCCCAACACCGGCTACCTGTACATCTCTTCCCAGAAAGCCTGCAGCCCGGTGCAACTCGTCCCCGGCGAGGAAGCCGACCTGCAATACGAAGAGCCCACGGGCACAACCTTCGCCCAGTACGCGGACGGACCCGGCGGCGGCGCTCCCCGCCACCCGGCGGACATCCCGCTGTACAAGCCCCCCTACAGCCGCATCACCGCCATCGACATGAACACCGGCGAACACGCCTGGATGATCCCCGCCGGCGAAACCCCGAGCCGCGTACTCAACAACCCGGCCCTGGAAGGCCTCGACATCGGCAACACCGGCTCGGGCAACCTCGTCCCCATGACCATCACGCCCAACATGCTGATGTACTCCGACGTCAACAGCGAAGGCCAGGTCATGCTCTACGCGGTTGACAAGGCCACCGGCGAAAAACTCGCCGAAGCCGAAGTCCCCGAACGCAGCCGCTACGGCATGAGCACCTGGACCCACGAAGGAAGGCAATACGTGATCCTGCAGACCGGACCGAGATTGACGGCCATGGCTTTGCCTGAGTAGGAAATAGATTTGGGTGGGGGGCCAAAACTGCCCCGCCGATTAACATCATTGGAGGTCCAGAATCCGGCAGTTTCTTGTACATAGACGCATTGCCATGAAAAAATGCGCTTTGTTGACATGGCAGCGAAGCGCGTATGGAAAACACCCGTTTCGCATACATGTATCCAGCGTAACTCAATATCCTGGAAAACTGAACGATTTATTTATGTATTTGAATTGACATATTCGGCAATCAAGATACATAATTAAGCCATGCGATACACACACCGACAACTCAGGGAAGTTTTCCATTTGAGCTTTCTGGCGCAGCTTCTGAAGGTCTGTGATCCGGCGCTGTTTGTCCTGAAAGGCGGGACAAACCTCCGGTTTTTCTTCAGGAGTCCGAGATATTCGGAAGACATGGATATCGACGTGCTGGGCGGGTCCGTGGCGACTCTGAAAAAAAACGGATACAAGATTCTCGAAAGTGCCGCCCTGCGAAGGTCCCTGCGAAGTTTTGGCATAACGGATCTCTTGGTCGGCGACAGCGACAAGGCCAAGCACACCACGACCACCCAACGGTTCCGATTGCAGTTGCTCACCGAGGCGAAAGAAAGGCTTCCCACGAAGATAGAGTTTTCGCGCCGAAACGAAGGGAAGGATTTTGTCAGGCAGAATATCGACGATTCGGTAGTGTTCCCGTATCGCCAGATTTCTTTCCCTTGCCAACACTATCCCGCCTCGATAGCCGCGGAACAAAAACTGGAGGCGCTTGCAAACCGGACCGCCGTCCAGGCCAGAGACGTATTTGACCTGTATATCCTTGGTCTTGGCGGCCACGATCTTTCCGCTATCGGAAAAATTGACCCTGAAATCCGAGATCGTGCGCTGGAACAGGTATTTTTGCTCGACTTTGAAAGTTTTTCCGGCCAGGTACTGCCATTTCTCGAGCAGGAATTCCTGGATCGATTTGGAACCCCGAAAGCTTGGGCGGAAATACACGACTTCGTGTTCGGCTTGCTGGAGGTCGGTTCATGAACGAAGTTGAGTTTCTCCGGGACCATGCAATTTTCAAAACCAGGGAGTTTGCATTTCTGTGCGGAAGTTCCACGAGTAGCGCGTCACGAAAACTGACCCGCCTCGAAGCGCTTGGCGTACTTGTCAAAATAAGTCGTGGAATTTGGTGTCAGCCGGCGCACCGCGATTTTTCGCCTAATCAGGCCACGGGCCTGTTACTTGGCAATGAACGAGGCTATGTTTCTTTCCTGTCCGCCTTGCACGCTCATGGCGTGATCTCGCAGATTCCAGCGTCTGTCCAGATCGCGACCACCGGCCATGGCAGAGTCGTTTCGTCTCCTGTCGGCCGGTATGAATTCTTTCGGATCAAGCCGGAAATGATGCAATCGGGTTTTGCCATGTCCGAGACACAACCGCCTTACTTGCTGGCGTCTGGCGAGAAAGCTTTGCTAGATACGCTCTACATCGGCACTCGCAAGGGAAAGCGGTTTGGCAGGTTGCCCGAAGTTGACGTCTCTGTTTTGGATCTGAAAAAACTTGCGTCATTGTTCACTGACCAGAAATACGCGGACAGGATCGCAAGTACAATAACAAAGCGGTTCAGCGGGATGGGGATTGCCGAGGCTATCGTATGTCAGAACCAGGAGCCTGCGCCGTAGGAATTCAAAATGACTGGCGAAGGCATTGAGAGTAAATGCTCCCCGCATCAACGACATAGTGCGCGAACGGCGTGGAATCACTCCGGATACCGCCCTGAGACTGGCGACCTTTTTGCTTTCCTTGACATTGAATTATGGTTCAGTTCGTCTCCGTGTGTTCCGGGCGACGTGTTTGCCAACCCTGGATCCACGATCCAGCCTTCGGTGGGATTGAAATCGGGCGGAATGCCGTGGTTGCGGCGGCGGTTTTGCCAGGACCATGCGGCCTGGATGGCGCAGCAGAGGGCGTCGAGGCTGTCGCCGGTGGCGTCGTCGGCGAAGATTGACGGGGACATGGCGCCGAGTTGAACTTTCAGGCTGTAGCTGGCGGAACTGCTCGCGGGACATGGACGCCACATGATCCACATAGTCCGCCCAGGATGCTGGCCAGCCGATGTTGCGAACGAATTTGCCTGACTGGCCGAAGGGAAAATCAATTCCGGCGACCCAGGGTCCCGGTTGGGCGAGGGCAGCCTCAAATCCCTGGAAACTCTCCCACTTCCTGAGCGCGTGCGGCGCAAGCTGATTGCCGGCAAACTCACATTCAACGCAGATCAGCGGTTTGCCCCTGCCGGGCCTGCTGGTGAAATCAATGCCAAGAATTTTCATAGGGAAAAACGCGAAGTACAAACAATCAGGCCAGAGCGCCAAGTTCCGAAGCAACATTCTCCAGTCTTCGATCCCGGGTCCAGAGTTTGGTTCCTTGCCTCAGCAGGCAGGAGGCCAGCAAAGCCGCATCGACAAAGCCTATGCCCCGACTGTACAGCTTCCGGGTTTCAACCAATGCCCGTACTTCAGAAATGGTTGCCACTGGCAGACCCGGAAGCGCGTCGAGTTCACCAAGGACAAGATTTCTTTGTCGCAAAGAGCCAAGGGCAAGTTCCGCAACTACCAAAGGATGACTTACGATCATTTCCTGCAGTAGCAATTCCACCAGTTCTTCATTATTGTTCCGCAAGTGATCAACCCAGATTGATGAATCTGCCAGAATCACAACGATTCTCTTCTGCGTGGCGACAAAACCAGATCTTTTTCCGTACCTCCAAGTCTGGCAAGCCTTCGCGCGCTTTCCCGCTCGACCAGGGCGGTAAGGCCTTCGTTGATCAATTCCCGGAGCCTCTGCTGACCCGTCAAGTATTTCGCTCTTGCGACAAGATCGTCGTCAAGCGTTACAGTAGTCCTCATAAACCGATACTCTTTGCATCAAAAAAAGCGTCATATTATGCCACATCATATGAATCAAGCAGTGGAAACCTCCGACGCTCCAAACATCGACCGATTCGTCTTTGGCGGCGGTCCTGAATCCGACGAAGCGGGCCCGGCTGGACCTATACTTCGAGTTCCCGCTGGTCCTCGCTGCTCGGGCGGTCCACGAGTTCCACCCAGGCCATGGGGGCGGCGTCGCCGTCGCGGTAGCCGCATTTGAGGATGCGGATGTAGCCGCCGGGGCGATCCTGATAGCGCGGGCCGAGTTCGCTGAAGAGCTTGCCCACGGTGGCCTTGTTGCGCAGGCGGCGGAAGGCGAGGCGGCGGTTGGCCACGCTGTCTTCCTTGGCCAGGGTGATGAGAGGTTCGGCCACGGTGCGCAGTTCCCTGGCCTTGGCCAGGGTGGTCTTGATGATTTCGTGCTCCACCAGAGACGAAGTCATGTTGCGAAACATGGCCTTGCGGTGGGCGCTGTCCCGGCTGAAGCTGCGGCCGCTTTTTCTGTGTCGCATGGGATGAACCTCAATAATGGCCTATACCAGCCGCTCTTCCGACTTGAGCCGCGCCGGTGGCCAGTTTTCGAGCCGCAGGCCGAGGGAAAGCCCCCGGGTGGCGAGCACGTCCTTGATTTCGGTGAGTGATTTCTTGCCCAGATTGGGAGTACGCAGCAATTCGACTTCGGTGCGCTGGATCAGGTCGCCGATGTAGTAGATGTCTTCCGCCTTGAGGCAGTTGGCCGAGCGCACGGTGAGTTCGAGATCGTCCACCGGGCGCAGCAGGATCGGGTCGATCTCGTCATCGCGCCGGGCCGGCTCGTTGATGATTTCGCTGCGGAAATCGACAAATACCGCCAACTGGTGCTGCAGAATCGTGGCCGCATGGCGGATGGCGCCTTCCGGGTCGATGGTGCCGTCGGTTTCCAGATCGATGATCAGCTTGTCGAGGTCGGTGCGCTGCTCCACCCGGGCGTTTTCCACGGAGTAGGAAACCCGCACCACGGGACTGTAGGAAGCGTCAAGCAGCAGCTTGCCCACCGCCCGGGTCTCGTCGTCCTCGCCGATGCGGGAGTCGGCGGGGGAATAGCCGCGCCCGGCGCCCACGGTGAGACGCATGTTCAATTCGCCTTCCTCATTGAGATGGGCGATGACGTGTTCCGGATTGATGACGTCCACGCCGTGGGTCGCCTCGATATTGGCGGCGGTGACCACGCCGGGGCCCTTGCCGCTCAGGTTGAGCATGGCTTCCTGGCGATCATTGAGCACGATGGCGATGCCCTTGAGGTTGAGCAGGATCTCCACCACATCCTCGCGTACGCCTTCGATGGTGCTGTATTCGTGCACCACGCCGTCGATTTCCACTTCCTCGATGGCGCTGCCCGGCATCGAGGAAAGCAGAATCCGCCGCAGGGCGTTGCCCAGGGTGTGGCCGAAACCCCGCTCCAGTGGCTCGAGCACCACCCTGGAGTGGCGCTTGTCGAATTGGTCAACCTGCACCACTCTCGGGGTGAGGAAATCGGATAAGGAAAGCTGCATGAGTTCTACCTGTTGCTGACTAAAGCACTGATTGCCGGTTTATGTACCAATGGCTGGTTCGAACACCCAGGGCGCTGTTGCGACGCATGGGCTACTTGGAGTACAACTCCACGATCAGGTTCTCGTTGATTTCGGATGGCAGGTCGGCCCGGTCCGGGATGCGGGTGAATTGACCTTCCATCTTGCCGGGGTCAACCGAAACCCAATCCACTTCGGTTCTTTGCGCCGCCATGTCCAGCGCGGACTTGATCCGCAACTGCTGTTTGGCCCGCTCGCGCACGGCGACCACATCTCCGGCATTCACCTGGTACGAGGGAATGTTCACCAGATCGCCATTGACGCTGATGGATTTGTGCGACACGAGCTGCCTCGCCTCGGCGCGGGTGGAACCGAATCCCATGCGGTACACCACATTGTCGAGCCGGCATTCCAGCAGTTGCAGCAGATTCTCGCCGGTGGCGCCCTTGCGCCGGGCGGCTTCCTTGTAATAGCCGCGGAACTGCTTTTCCAGCACGCCGTAGGTGCGGCGGACCTTCTGCTTTTCCCGCAGTTGCACGCCGTAATCCGACAACCTGCCGCGGCGCTGGCCGTGCTGGCCCGGAATCGCCTCGGACTTGCACTTGTTCTCGAACGGGCGAACACCGCTTTTCAGGAACAGGTCGGTGCCTTCCCGGCGGGACAACTTGCATTTCGGGCCCAGATATCTGGCCATACTCGGTCTCCTTCGCCTTCCTACACGCGCCGCTTCTTGGGCGGGCGGCAACCATTGTGTGGAATGGGAGTCACATCGGTAATATTGTTGACCCGCAGCCCGCAGGCATTGAGCGCCCGCACCGCGGATTCGCGGCCCGGGCCGGGGCCGTTCACTTTCACGTCCACATTCTGCAGCCGGTACAGTTCCATGGCGGTGCGACCGGCCTTTTCCGCCGCCACCTGGGCGGCGAAGGGCGTACTCTTGCGCGAGCCGCGGAATCCCGAACCGCCGGCGGTGGCCCAGGTCAGGGTGTTGCCCTGCCGGTCGGTGATGGAAATGATCGTGTTGTTGAAGGACGCATGAATATGCACCACGCCGTCTGAGACTTCGCTGCGCGCCTTCTTGCGCCCGGATTTCGCTTTTGCTGTGGCCATGGTCTACTTCCTGATCGGCTTGCGCGGACCCTTGCGGGTGCGGGCATTGGTCTTGGTGCGTTGCCCGCGCACCGGCAGCGAACGGCGATGCCGGATGCCGCGGTTGCAGCCAAGGTCCATTAACCGCTTGATGTTCATGGACGTTTCCCGCCGCAGATCGCCCTCGGTGGGGATCTTGACGACTTCGGCCCGGATCGAATCGAGCTGTTCCGGACTGAGTTCGGCGGTGCGGGTCGCGGGCTCGATGCCGGCGGCCTTGCAGATCGCCCCGGCCATGGTCGGCCCAATGCCATAGACATACCGCAGCGAAATCACGATATGCTTGTTGTCCGGTATGTTGACTCCGGCAATACGTGCCATAAATTCACTCCAATTGTCCGTTGCCCCTCAGGGGCTGTCGGCTGCGCCGACCGGGCAACCTGCCCTGGTCTGGCTTGCTCATGCCATCCCTGGCGCGGCTCTTTGGGCTTCGCCAAGCCCCAGTCTCGCCATCCATGGCGAGCCGTTCGTCCAGCCACCGAGCACAGCTCGGTGTCGCTCGTCCTGCGCACGAAGCTGCGCTTCGTAAACGCTTGGCCTCGCCCCTCAAAGAGCTTCGCTCTTTGTCGGCTGCGCCGACCGGGCCTCACCCCTGCCGCTGTTTGTGGCGGGGTTCGGTGCTGCAGATCACCCGGATGACGCCATTGCGCTTGATGATCTTGCAGTTGCGGCAGATTTTCTTGACCGACGCTCGCACTTTCATCGTATTCCCCTCTTTCGGAATTCCGCTAGATTCCCGACCGGCCGTAAGCGCCGAGCCTGGACTTCTTCATCAGCGAGTCATATTGATGCGACATCAGATGCGACTGCACCTGGGACCAGAAATCCATGGTCACCACCACGGAAATCAGCAATGCCGTTCCACCGAGGTTGAACGGCACATTGGCCAGCATCTGCATGAAATTCGGCAGCAGGCAGACCAGGGTGATATAGATCGCGCCGAACATGGTCAGCCTGGTAATTACGCCGTCGATGTACTTTGCGGTTTGCTCGCCGGGCCGGATGCCGGGAATGAACGCCCCGGAGCGGCGCAGGTTGTCCGCCACGTCCCGCGGGTTGAACACCAGCGCGGTGTAGAAAAAACAGAAAAAGATGATCATCGCGCTGAAAATGATGATGTACAGCGGCTGGCCGGGGCCGATGAGCAGGGCGAGATCCTGCAGCCATTCGGCGCTTTCGGACTGGCCGAACCACTGCCCGAGGGAGGCCGGGAAAAGCAGGATGCTGCTGGCGAAAATCGCCGGAATCACCCCAGCCATGTTGATCTTCAGCGGCAGGTGGCTGGCCTGGGCCTGGTACATCTTGCGGCCCTGCTGGCGCTTGGCATAGTTCACGGTGATGCGGCGCTGGGCGCGCTCCACATAGACGATGCAGCCCACCACGCCAACGGCGATCAGGCCCACCACAAGCAATAGCACGCCATTGATCTGGCCTTCGTAGGCCTGGGTCAGGGAAGTGCCCACGGCGGCCGGGAAACCCGCCACGATGCCAGCGAAGATCAGCATGGAAATGCCGTTGCCGACGCCTTTTTCGGTGATCTGCTCCCCCAGCCACATCAGGAACATGGCGCCGGTCACCAGGGAAATGATCGCGGTGAGGGTGAAGGCGGGGCCGGGGTTGTAGGCCAGGGGCGTGAGCAGGCCCATGGTCATGGCGGTGCCCTGCACCGTGGCCAGGGCCAGGGCGCCCCAGCGGGTGTACTGGGTGATCTTGCGCCGGCCCGATTCGCCTTCCTTCTTCAACTGGTCGAGCTGGGGGCTGACCGCAGTGAGCAATTGCATGATGATCGATGCGGAAATGTAGGGCATGATGCCCAGGGCGACGATGCTCATGCGCTCCAGGGCGCCGCCGGAGAACATGTTGAACAGGTCGGCGAAGGTGCCTTCGGTCTGGGAAAAAAAGGCCTGCAATTGCAGGGGGTCGATTCCCGGCACCGGAATATGGGTGCCCACGCGATAGACGAAAATCGCGAACAGCAAGAACAGCAGGCGCGACTTCAACTCGCCAAGGCCGGCGCCGATGTTCTCGGGATTGATGCCTGGTGCTTTCGCCATGGTGGATTACCCGGCTTCCCCTTCACTGTCATTCCGCGCGGCTTTCCCTTCACTGTCATTCTGCGCGGAGCGAAGCGGAGTCGCAGAATCTCCCGAATCTTCCCCACCCTTTTCAGGTTTCGCGCCATCTGCCCGGGATTCCGCGACTTCGCGCGGAATGACAGCGGGGGGGCGCGTTTTATCCGCAGGGGGGGACGTGTCTTCCGCAGGGGGGGACGTGTCTTCCGTAGAGGGGGGCGCATCTTCCCCGGCGCTCTGGTCCCAGTCGCCGATGATCTTGCCGCCGGCGGCTTCGATGGCAGCCCGGGCGCCCTTGCTGACCCGCAACCCCCGCACGGTTAGCGCCCGGGTCACATCACCGGATAGCATGACCTTGGCGCGCTTGATATTGGCCTGCACCACGCCGGCCTTGCACAGGGCGTCGAGGTCGATGACTTCGGCATCGATCCGGTTCAATTCCGAAGTGCGCACCTCGGCGGTCACGCGGCCCACCCGGGAGGTGAAGCCGAACTTGGGCAGGCGCATCTGCAACGGCATCTGGCCGCCTTCGAATCCGGGGCGAACGCCGCCGCCGGAGCGGGAATTCTGCCCCTTGTGCCCCTTGCCGCAGGTCTTGCCGAAACCGCTGCCCATGCCGCGGCCGACGCGCTTTCTCGCCTTGCCGCTGCCCGGGGCCGGTTTCAGGTCATTCAGTCGCATTTGCCCAACTCCATTCTCTGTTTCCCGCCAACGATCCCGCCAGGTATTCCCTGAAAAACCCCATCCGTGGAGTTTTTCATTATCGCTTCCATGTGCCCGCAGGGAAGCTCTGACTTAATCAGGGCTTTCCTGGCCCGATTCCGCAGCGAGCAGGTAGCTGATCTTGTTGATCATGCCGCGCACCGCCGGGGTGTCTTCGACTTCCACGGTCTGGTGCATGCGGCGCAGGCCAAGCCCTTTCAAGCACAGCTTGTGCCTGGGCTGGGCCCCGATGGGGCTGCGCACCAGGGTTACCCGGACGGTTGCCTTGGATTTCGCCTTTGCCATTTTCTCAGCCCAGAATCTCGTCAACCGATTTGCCGCGCCGGTAGGCCACGTCTTCCGGCGAGCGCATGTCGCGCAGGCCCTTGAAAGTCGCCCGCACCACGTTCACCGGATTGGTGGAGCCATAGCACTTGGCGAGCACGTCCTGCACGCCGGCGAGTTCGAGTATGGCGCGCATGGCGCCGCCGGCGATGACGCCGGTGCCTTCCGAGGCTGGCTGCATGTACACCTTCGACGCGCCGTGGCGGGCCTTGATGGGATACTGCAGGGTCTGGCCGTCGAGATTGACCGTAATCATGTTGCGGCGCGCGGATTCCATCGCCTTCTGAATGGCGAGGGGGACTTCCCGGGCCTTGCCGCGGCCGAAACCGACCCGGCCATTGCCGTCGCCCACCGCGGTGAGCGCGGTGAAGCCGAAGATCCGGCCGCCCTTGACCACCTTGGCGACACGATTGACCTGGATCAGCTTCTCCTGCAGACCCTCTTCGTTTTTTTCCGCCGATTCTCTGAATGCCATATTGAATACCTAGAACTTCAAGCCCGCTTCCCGGGCCGCTTCCGCCAGGGCCTTGACGCGGCCATGGTAGGCGTAACCCGAACGGTCGAAAGCCACTGTGTCGATTCCCGCCGCAAGGGCGCGCTCGGCGATGCGTTGGCCCACCTTGCCGGCGGCCTCGATATTGCCCGTGGCGCCGTCGCGCTGGTCCTTCTCCACGGTGGAGGCGCAGGCCAGCACCGAGGCGCCGCCGGGGGCGATGACCTGGGCGTACATATGCCTGGGCGAGCGAAACACGCACAGGCGGTTGATACCCTGTTGCCGGATCCGCGCCCTCGCTCTTCGCGCCCGGCGCAGGCGGGCGTCTTTCTTTGCACTCACAATCTGGCCTCTACTTCTTCTTCGCCTCTTTCGAGAACACGCGCTCGCCCACATAGCGAATGCCCTTGCCCTTGTAGGGCTCGGGCGGGCGGAAAGCGCGGATTTCGGCGGCCACCTGGCCCACTTTCTGCTTGTCCGCCCCGCTGACGCTGATTTCCGTCTGGGAAGGCGTTTCCACCTTGATGCCTTCGGGAACGGCGTAATCTATGGGATGGGAATAGCCCAGGGTCAGATTCAGCTTCGACCCCTGGGCCCTGGCGCGGTAGCCGACGCCGCGCAGTTCCAGCTTTTTCTCATAGCCCTCGGAAACCCCGGTGACCATGTTGCGCAACAGGGAATGCACGGTCCCCACCATGGCCTTGGCCCGCCGCGAATTTCGCCGGGCGCTGACCCGCAGGCCTTCCTCGCCCTGGGCCACCTCGACTTCCACCGGCAGCGCGAGCTGGAGAGCGCCCTTGCCGCCCTTGACGGAGACTTCTCCGCCGCGCAGCGCCGCCTCCACGCCTTTGGGAAGCTGCACCGGATTGTTGGCCATTCTCGACATGGTCTGGTTCCTAGAACACCGTGCAGATCACTTCGCCGCCGACGCCTTTCGCCCGGGCCTGGCGGTCGGTCATCAGGCCCAGGTTGGTGGACATGATGACGGTGCCGAGGCCGGCGCGGTTGCTGGGCAAATCGCCTTTGCCGCGGTAGCTGCGCAGGCCGGGACGGCTTACCCGCTTGATCTCCTCGATGGCGGGCACGCCGTTGACGTACTTCAGCGCCACTTCGATTTCCGGCTTGCCGCCGTTGTCGTCCACCGAGTAGGACTGGATGTAACCCTCTTCGAGCAGCAGCCCGGAAATGGCAAGCTTGATCTTCGATGCCGGGCAGCGCACGGTTTCCAGCCTGGCCATTTGCGCATTGCGGATGCGGGTCAGGTAATCGGCGATCGGGTCGGTCATGCTCATGGTGATTCCCCGCCTACCAGCTTGCTTTCACCAGGCCCGGCACATCGCCGCGCATGGCCGCTTCGCGCAACTTGTTGCGGCACAGGCCGAACTTGCGAAATACGCCCCGGGGCCTGCCGGTAAGCCGGCAGCGCCGCACGACCCGCACGGGGCTCGCGTTTCGCGGCAACTTCTGCAACTTCATCTGCGCTTCCCATTTTTCCTCGCTGCCCGCTTTCGAATCGGCGAGCACCGCCTTCAGCGCGTCGCGACGGGCGGCGTACCGCCGCACGGTCTTCATTCGCTTCGCTTCCCTGGCGATCATTGAAACTTTTGCCATGTACCCGTCTCCCGCGGCGCTCGCCGCGTTCGCTCCCGTTGCCGATGCCGTCAACCCGCCGCCGCGCCCATGCCCCGGAAGGGGAAGCGCATGGCGGCGAGCAGGGCCCGCCCTTCTTCATCGCTGTCGGCGTCGGTGGTGATGATGATGTCGAGCCCCCGAATCTTGTCGATCTTGTCATAGTCGATCTCGGGGAAGATGATCTGTTCGCTCACGCCCATGGCGAAATTGCCATTGCCGTCGAAGGATTTCGGATTGAGGCCGCGAAAATCCCGGATTCTGGGGATGGCGATTCCCACCAGCCGCTCGAGAAACTCGTACATCCGCTCGCCCCGCAGGGTCACCTTGCAGCCGATGGGCCAGCCTTCGCGAATCTTGAATCCCGCCACGCTCTTGCGCGCCTTGGTGATCACCGGCTTCTGGCCGCTGATGGCCCGCATGTCGGCGCTGGCGTGCTCCAGGACTTTCTTGTCCGCAACCGCGTCGCCAAGGCCCATGTTGAGCACCACCTTGGTCACCCTGGGCGCCTGCATGGGATTGGCGTAGCCGAATTGTTTCGTCAAGGCCGGCGCCACTTCCCGCTGATAGAATTTCTTGAATCCCGCCATTGCTCCCACCCGGCCTGTTTCAGTCTATTGCGTCGCCGCTCGACTTGAAGAAGCGGGTCTTGCCGCCGTCCTCGTCGATGCGGATGCCGACCCGGTCTGCCGCGCCGGTGCCGGGATTGAATATGGCCACATTGGAAATATGCAGTGGCGCCTCTTTCTCCACGATACCCCCCGCCTGACCCAGATTGGGATTGGGCCGGGTATGCCGCTTGATCATGTTCACCCCCGCGACGATGACCCGGTCATCGCCCACCATGCGGGAGATCGTGCCCCGGGTGCCCTTGTCCCGACCGGCAATCACGATCACTTCGTCGTCTCGTCGCAGTTTGCGCATAGCTTTCCCTTCCCATCAGCCCCGACAGCCGATTACAACACCTCCGGCGCGAGTGAGATGATCCGCATGAAGCGCTCTTCCCGCAGTTCCCTGGTAACCGGGCCGAATACCCGGGTACCGATGGGCGCCTGCTGGTTGTTCAGCAGAATCGCGGCATTGTCGTCAAAACGGATCAGGGAGCCGTCACCCCGGCGCACGCCCTTGCGGGTTCGCACCACGAGAGCGTCGAGCACCTGGCCCTTCTTCACCCTTCCCCGGGGAATCGCCTCCTTCACGGTGACCTTGATGATGTCGCCGATTCGGGCATAGCGCCGGTGGGAGCCGCCAAGCACCTTGATGCACATGACCCGGCGCGCGCCGCTGTTGTCGGCCACATCGAGGTAGGATTGCACTTGAATCATCGCTCAGTATCCGCCTTTCAATCCCTGGGTCAGGCCCCTGGCCCGATGTCCGTGACAGCTTTCGTCGTGATTTTCATGGGGTGTCAAACTCCCGTGGCCCGCTTGTCAATCGAAACCAGCGCCCAGGATTTGGTGCGGGAAATCGGCCGCACCTCGCGGATGGTCACTTCATCGCCGGGACGACAGTCGTTGTTCGCGTCATGGGCGGCAATCCGGGTGGAGCGCTTGACGATCTTGCCGTATACCGGATGCTTGACCCGTCGCTCCACGAGCACCACGATGGACTTGTCCATGCGGTTGCTGATCACCCTGCCTGAAGTCGTGCGTCCCTTGCCCTGTTCCACATTGATTTCTGTCATTCGCTTTCTTCCACCGCCGTCAGCGCCGCATCCGCGGCGGCCTTTTCGGCGAGCAATGTCTTGATTCTCGCAATATCCTTGCGCACCGCCGTCGCCAGATGCGGCTGGCCCAACTGCCCCGTCGCCTTCTGCATGCGGTAGCCGAACTGCTCCTTGCGCAGTTCCTCGAGCCGGGTCTGCAATTCGGCGGGGGTCAATTCCCGCAATTCGCTCGCTTTCATCACATGACCGTCCGTTTCACAAAACTCGTGCGGAACGGCAGCTTGGCCGCGGCCAGGGAAAATGCGTCCCGGGCCAGTTCCTCGTCCACGCCTTCAATCTCGAACATGACCCGGCCCGGCTGAATCTGGGCGACCCAGTACTCCACATTGCCCTTGCCCTTGCCCTGGCGCACTTCGAGTGGCTTCTGAGTGATCGGCTTGTCCGGGAATACCCGGATCCAGATCTTGCCGCCCCGGCGCACCCGGCGCGTCATCGCCCGCCGCGCCGCTTCGATCTGGCGCGCGGTCAGGCGGCCGCGGCTGACGGCTTTCAGGCCGAACTGGCCGAAATCCACCGAACTGCCGCGGTGGGACAGGCCGCGGTTGCGGCCCTTGTGCATCTTGCGAAACTTGGTGCGCTTGGGCTGTAACACTTTTCCTGACTCTCTATACCTTCTGTATCTTTACCCGGTCCGGCCTGACGACGGCCTAGGAGGCCGCCCTGGCGCCGGGCCCGAGCATGGCTTCGTCGAGATCGAATACCTCGCCCCGGAAAATCCATACCTTGACGCCGATCACGCCATAGGTGGTGCTGGCTTCCGAGGTGGCGTAGTCGATATCGGCGCGGAAGGTGTGCAGGGGCACGCGGCCTTCGCGATACCATTCCGAGCGCGCGATCTCCGCGCCGCCGAGGCGGCCGCCCACCTGCACCTTGATGCCTTCGGCGCCGTGGCGCATGGCGTTCTGCACCGCCCGCTTCATGGCCCGGCGGAACATCACCCGGCGTTCGAGCTGCTGGGCGACGCTGTCGGCGACGAGTTGGGCGTCGAGGTCGGGCTTGCGGATCTCCTCGATGTTCACCTGCACCGCCCGCTGGTCCAACTGCATCAGGCTGGCAAGGGCGGCGCGCAGCTTTTCCACGTCCTCGCCCTTCTTGCCGATCACGATGCCCGGCCGCGCGGTATGGATCGTGATGCGCGCGGTTTCGGCGGGGCGTTCGATATCCACCCGGGACACCGAGGCATTGGCGAGACGCTTGCGGATGTATTCGCGCACCTTCAGATCCACGAGCAGGTTGTCCGCGTATTGCTCGCCTTCGGCGTACCACAGCGAGGTATGCCGCTTGACGATGCCAAGCCTGATGCCGGTTGGATGCGCTTTTTGACCCATTTGCCTAGTCCTGACTCCCGCCTTCGCCTGCCGCGTCCTATTCGCCGTCGGCTACCTTGATGGTTATATGGCAGGAGCGCTTGAGAATCCGGTCCGCCCTGCCCTTCGCCCGCGGCCGGATGCGTTTCATGGTACGCGCCTCGTCCACGCAAATCGTCGCTATCTTCAATTCGTCCACATCGGCGCCTTCATTGTGCTCGGCGTTGGCGATGGCCGAGTTGAGCAGCTTGCGGATGATCGCCGCGGCTTTCCGGGTGCTGAAAGTCAGCAACTGCAGGGCTTCCTCCACGGGCTTGCCGCGGACCTGGTCCGCCACGAGCCGCGCCTTCTGCGCCGAGATCCGCGCGCCCCGCAATCTTGCCGCCACTTCCATCACCGTATCTCCTGCCGCCTACCGCCGCTTTGCCTTCTTGTCGGCAACATGGCTGCGATAGGTGCGGGTCAGGGCGAACTCGCCGAGCTTGTGACCCACCATGTCTTCGCTGATGAATACCGGCACATGCTGGCGGCCGTTGTGCACGGCGATCGTCAGGCCGAGCATGTCCGGCGAAATCATCGAACGCCGCGACCAGGTCTTGATCGGGCGCTTGTCGTTGTTCTCCGCGGCCTTCTGCACTTTCTTCATCAGGTGCAGATCGATAAAGGGGCCTTTTTTCAATGAACGTGGCACTGCTCGATTCCTCTTTGCTGATCCCGTACCACCCTAGCGGTTCGACTTTCTGCGCCGCACGATCAGCTTGTCGGTGCGCTTGTTGGAACGGGTCTTGAAGCCCTTGGTGGGCACGCCGGTGGGCGATACCGGATGCCGGCCGCCGGAGGATTTGCCTTCGCCGCCGCCATGGGGGTGATCCACGGGATTCATCACCACGCCCCGCACCGTTGGCCGGATGCCGCGCCAGCGGCTCGCGCCCGCCTTGCCCAGGGAGCGCAGGGAATGCTCGGAGTTGGAAACTTCGCCCAGGGTTGCGCGGCAATCGGCAAGCACCTTGCGCATTTCGCCGGAGCGCAGGCGCAGGGTGACGTATTTCCCTTCCCGGGCCACGAGCTGCACCGAGGCGCCGGCGCTGCGGGCGATCTGGGCGCCCTTGCCCGGCTTCAACTCGACACAATGCACATTGCTGCCGAGCGGCACATTGCGCAGCGGCAGGCAGTTGCCGGCGCGAATCGGAGAATCCTCGCCGGACAGGAGCCGGTCTCCCGCCCGCACCGCCGCCGGGGCGATGATGTAGCGGCGCTCGCCATCGGCATAGAGCAGCAGGGCGATATTGGCAGAGCGGTTCGGGTCGTATTCGAGCCGTTCCACCCTGGCTTCGATGTTGTCCTTGTTGCGGCGGAAATCGATGATGCGGTACTTCTGCTTGTGGCCGCCGCCGGCGTGGCGCCGGGTGATTCTGCCCTGGTTGTTGCGACCGCCGGTTTTCGGCTTGGGCGCGGTAAGCGGCGCGAATGGCGCGCCCTTGTGCAATTCGGGATGGCGCACCTTGACGACGAAACGGCGTCCGGGTGATGTGGGTTTGCATTTTACGACCGGCATGGCGTCAACTCCTCCTAACCCGCATCCGCGAAATCGATTTCATCGCCGGGCTGCAGGCGCACATAGGCCTTGCGCCAGTCCGGGCGCTTGCGCGGGCGGCCCCGGGCGGCGCCCTTGACCTTGCCCTTCACATTGAGCACCTGGAGATCGGTGACCACCACTTCATAAATGGTTTCCACCGCTTGCCTGATTTCCGCCTTGGTGGCGTCCCGCGCTACCCGGAAGGCGTACTGGTTGTGTTCGTCGCCGGCTATGGTGGTCTTCTCGGACACATGTGGCGCCAGCAATACCTGATACATGCGTTCCGGGTTCATGACAGCATTCCTTCCATCTGCTTCATGGCCGCCACGGTACAAAGCACCTTGTCGAAACCGATCAGGCTCACCGGATCGATGGCCTGGGCGTCGAGGACATCCACCTTGTGGAGATTGCGGGCGGCGAGATACAGGTTCCGCTCCACCTCTCCGGTAACGATGAGCACGTTGTCGAGTTCGAATTCCCTGAGCTTGCCCACGAGTTCCTTCGTCTTGTGCGATTCGAGGCTGAAATCGTCCACCACGATGAGACGTTGCTGGCGAATGAGTTCGGAGACGATGCACCGCATCGCGCTGCGGTACATCTTGCGATTGAGTTTCTTGCCGTAGTCCCGGGGCCGGGCCGCGAAAGCAAGGCCGCCGCCACGCCAGATCGGCGAGCGGATGGTGCCGGCCCGAGCTCTGCCGGTGCCCTTCTGGCGCCAGGGCTTGCGCCCGCCGCCGCGGACTTCGGAGCGGTTCTTCTGCCGGACGCTGCCCTGGCGGGCGCCGGCGAGATAGGTCACCACTGTCTGATGCACCAGCGGCTCATTGAATTCCCGGGCAAAGGCCTCGTCGGGAAGGGAAATCTTTTTCCGGGTCTTCTTGCCCGGAACCGTCAAGGCCAGTTCCATGATCAATTCGTCCGTCTGGTCTTGATGGCGGGCCGCACAATGACCCGGGAACCGGTGGCGCCGGGCAGCGCGCCCTTGATCAGCAGCAGATGGTTTTCGAGGTCCACGCGCACGACTTCGAGGCTTTGCACGGTTTTGCGCACGTTGCCCATCTGTCCGGCCATCTTCTTGCCCTTGAATACCTTGCCCGGCGTCTGGCATTGGCCGATGGAGCCGGGGGCGCGGTGTGAAATCGAGTTGCCGTGGGTGGCGTCCTGCATGCTGAAATTGTGACGCTTGACCGTGCCCTGGAAGCCCTTGCCCTTGGAGATGCCGGTGACATCGACTTTCTGGCCGACTGCAAACAGGTCCACCCGGAATTCGCTGCCGGCGTTGACCTCGCCGAGATCAAGGCCCTCGGTGCGGAACTCCCACAGGCCTTCACCGGCTTCGGTTCCCGCCTTGCGGAAATGGCCGGCTTCACAATTGTTGACGCGCGAAGCCTTGCGCGAGCCCATGGTGACCTGGACCGCGCTGTAACCGTCCGACTCCGGGGTCTTGACCTGGGTCACCCGGTTCGGTTGCACTTCCACCACGGTCACCGGAATGGATTCCCCGTCTTCCGTGAAGACGCGGGTCATCCCGCTCTTGCGACCGACAAGCCCTAAGGACATTTGTTGAACACCTCTTTGTGCACGGGGCTGAAACCCTCTCTGGCCGCTTGCGCGTTGCACCTGGCGCGATATCAGGGATATCCGTGAGATCAGTGCGCCACAATCTTTCAGCTAAAAAAAGGGCAACGGGGACTGACAACCCGTTGCCTGGTTCTGGTTCAGCGCGCTTACTGCAGGCTGATCTGTACGTCGACTCCCGCCGCCAGATCGAGTTTCATCAAGGCATCAACGGTTTTTTCCGTCGGCTCGACGATATCAAGCAGGCGCTTGTGGGTACGAATCTCGTACTGGTCCCTCGCATCCTTGTTCACATGGGGCGAAATCAGCACGGTGTAGCGCTCCTTGTGGGTCGGCAGGGGGATAGGTCCCCTCACCTGCGCCCCGGTGCGCTTCGCCGTATCCACGATCTCCCTGGTGGATTGGTCGATCAGGCGATGGTCGAATGCCTTCAGCCGGATTCTGATTCTTTGATTCTGCATCTTCATCCGCTGGTGGAATCAGGCCCGAAAGCCCTTTTCCCCGCCACTCTTCGCCTCGTTTCCCGACTACCCGGGCGCGGCCTGATCCGATCAAAATCGATGGCTTCAGGTTCGCCCGCCCAAAAAAGACGCGTATTTTGCTGACTTGACTTGGGGGTGTCAAGCAAAAAATGCCTGTATCCACAAAAAAGTTTGCTTGGGGTGATGGTGGGGGAAATCGTGTGGCTTCAATCCGTCGCCGTCGGGGGGCGCAGTGCAGCGGACGCCGTGAATACATCCCTGTAGGCTTCGGGCTCGGCTGTCCCTGCCTCGCACGCCCGCTGCACTGCGCCCCCGACGGCGACTCACAGCGTACCAATTCAGTCATTCTGCGCGCAGTCGCAGAATCTCGGGGGATTTCAGCGGCGACGACCGGTTTGGCGGCGTTGGGGTTTTTCCTTGAATTGGGAGGGGCGGTGGAAAGGTGGCGCCGGGGTGAGTTGGGATGGGTCGGGATGGATGCAGTCGAGCTTGCCGCCGAGTTTGTCCTCGATGGGGGGCAGAAGAAAGGAATCTTCCTCGCAGGCGAAGCTGATGGAGGTTCCCACCTTGCCGGCGCGACCGGTGCGGCCGATGCGGTGGACGTAGTCATCGGGTTCCTCGGGCAAGGTGTAATTGATGACGTGGGTGACTTCCTCTATATGGAGGCCGCGCCCGGCAACGTCGGTGGCGACGAGCACATGGATTTCGCCGGACTTGAACCGGGCGAGGGTGCGGCTGCGCCTGTGCTGGGGAATCTCGCCGGACAGCATCCCGCAATTGACGCCGTTGCGGTGCAGGTCGTCCGCGAGCCTGCGCACCTGGTCGCGCCGGTTGCTGAATACCAGCACCTTGTTCTTGCCGGGTTCGCTGAGCAGGTTGTACAGGAGATGGTACTTGTCGCTGGTGGTGACGAGATAGACTTTCTGGTCCACCGCCTCGGCGGCGATCTGCTCCGGATCGACTTCCACCATGACCGGGTCCAGCGCCCAGCGGCCGGCAAGTTCGGTGATTGCCGGCGGAAAGGTGGCGCTGTAGAGCAGGGTCTGGCGGCAATCCTTGCGCGGCGTGCGGGAGACGATCCGGCGCACCTGGGGAATGAAGCCCATGTCGAGCATGCGGTCCGCCTCGTCGAGGACGAGCAGTTCGATCAGACCCAGGTACAAATTTTCGCTGCCGGCGAAATCGAGCAGGCGGCCGGGAGTGGCGACGACGATATCGACCGGGCCGGCGTCCAGCGCCCGATGCTGTTTTTGATAATCCTCCCCCCCCACCAGGGTGACCACGCGCAGTTCGCAAAAGCGGGTAAGCGCTTCGGCGTCGGCGGCGATCTGGCCGGCGAGTTCCCGGGTGGGGGCAACCACCAGCGCCCGGGGTTCGCCGACGAAGCGTTCTCCTTCCACGGGATTGCTCAGCAGGTCGTTGATGATGGTGATGAGGAATGCCGCGGTCTTGCCGGTGCCGGTCTGGGCCTTGCCGGTGACGTCGTGGCCTTGCAGGGTATGGCGAAGGCTTGCGGCCTGGATCGGTGTGCAATGGGTGAAGCCCAGGGCGTGGATCGCCTGGCGCAGGGGTTCGCGCAGATCGAATTCGTCGAATGTAGTGAGTGATTCGTCAGTTGCCGGCATGGGGTGATCCGGCGCGGGGGCGGAAGGAGCAGGTTTCACAATCCGGGTCCCGTGGGAGTTTGAGGTCGCGCCATTGCATGCTCGCGGCATCGAGGAGCAGGAGACGACCGATGAGAGTCTGGCCGATGCCGGTAAGCATCTTGATGGCTTCCATGGCCTGGACCGAACCGATAATGCCCACAAGCGGCGCCATTACGCCATTGCGGGCGCAACTCGTATCGAGTTCGCCGATTTGCGGATACAGGCAATGGTAGCACGGGCTGGCGGCAATGTTCGGATCGAAGGCGGCAATCTGGCCCTGCATGCGGATGGCGGCGGCGGAAATCAGCGGCTTTCCCCTGGCGAAGCAGGAGGTGTTGATGGCGAAACGGGTTTCGAAATTGTCGCAGGCGTCGAGCACGAGGTCGGCCCCGGCCACCGCCGCATCGAGGCTGTTGCCTTGCAGGCGCTGGCGGATCGTGGTCACGGCAACATCGGGATTGAGGCTGAGCAGCCGGTCCCGGGCGGAATCGACCTTGGCCTGACCGAGCGATTTCTCGGCATGGGCGATCTGGCGCTGCAGATTGGTCAATTCAACGATATCGTCATCGGCGATCAGCAGGCGGCCGACTCCGGCCGCGGCAAGATACATGGCCGCGGGGCAGCCGAGCCCACCCATGCCGACGATGAGAACGGTGGCGTCCATGAGCTTGCGCTGTCCCGCCACGTCCATTTCGGGCAACATGATCTGGCGGCTGAAGCGCAACAACTGCTGTTCATTCATCGGCTGGCTGCATTGGGCATGGCGCGCCCGGGCAAACCCGGGATTATAGTCGAAGATGTGGGACCGCCATCTTTGAATCTCAGGCCCCCTGGATCTCGCCGCTGTCGGCTTTTCGAAAGACGCGGGAAAACCATCGGAATCACTGTCATTCTGCGCGAAGCGAAGCGTAGTCGCAGAATCTCCTTGGGGATTTTGCGGGAGGGCGCCCGCCTTCCCTGGCACAGATGAGCCGGTCGTGGCCGGCGTGGTCCTGGCAGTGCCTGATGTCGCGGTATCCGGCGGCGGAGAGCAGCCCGGCCACTGGCTCGCGCTGGTCGTGGCCGTGTTCGAGCAGCAGCAGGCCGCCGGCCTTGAGGCAGCGCCCGGCCTGGGCGATGATTTCGCGAATAGCGGACAGGCCGTCCGCTCCCGCGAACAGGGCCACGTCGGGCTCGAACGCGCAATCGGGATGCAGCGCCGGGTCGCCCAGCGCCACATAGGGCGGATTGGCGACGATCATGTCATGGGCGGAATCCGCCAGACCCTCACACCAGGAAGCTTCCCGGAAGCGGATGTTGTTGGCGCCCAGTTCCCGGGCATTGCGGCGGGCGAGGGCCAGGGCTTGCGGGCTGATGTCCACGGCGTGGATGAGCCAGTCCGGCTTGGCCCGCGCGAGGGCGATGGCGATGGCGCCGCTGCCTGTGCCGAGGTCGGCGACTTGCAGGGGGCCGTTTTTGTTTTCGGGGGCGGATTCCAGCGCCAGTTCCACCAGCAATTCGGTTTCCGGGCGGGGAATCAGTACACAGGGATCGACCGCAAGCTGGAAGTGCATGAAGCCCGCGTTTCCCAACAGGTAGGCAATGGGTTCGCCCTTGCTTCGCCGTTTGAGAAGCCGTCGAAACTCGCTGATTTCCCGGTCGCCGATCGGTCGTTCGGGATGGGCGTACAATGCGCTGCGACTGACGCCAAGCACGTGGGCGAGCAAGCGTTCGCCATCAAGTCGGGAGTTGTCTGCGGCGCCCGGCAATTTCCGGGCGCTTGCGAGCGCATCGGCTATCGTAGTCACCGGTTTGCTAGAGGCCATACACAATTTTGCTAGAGGCCATACACAATAATGGATTGGACAATCTGCCAGTGATTCTCATTTTGACGCCGCCCACCGCAGCCTGTCATTCCGCGCGAAGCGAAGCGCAGTCGCAGAATCTCATTGGGAATTCCATACGGCTGTTCAGTCTTGCGCAAGCCTCGCGAGGAGGTCGGCCTGATGTTCCTGCAAGAGGGGCTCGATGACCGATTCCAGGCCGCCGGCCATGACTTCCGGCAGGTTGTACAGCGTCAGCTTGATTCGGTGATCGGTTACCCTGCCCTGGGGGAAATTGTAGGTCCGGATCTTTTCCGAGCGGTCGCCGCTGCCGACGAGACGGCGGCGGGTAGCGGACTCTTCCTCCTGTTGTTCCTGTCGCGCTTGGTCCAGCAATCTGGCCTGCAACAGAGACATCGCCCGCGCCTTGTTCTTGTGCTGGGAGCGCTCGTCCTGGCATTCCACGACGATACCGGTTGGCAGATGCGTGAGACGGATGGCGGAATCGGTCTTGTTCACGTGTTGTCCGCCGGCCCCGCTGGCGCGGAAGGTGTCGATGCGAAGATCGTTCCGGTTCATTTCTATCTCGTCGATCTCTTCCGCTTCGGCAAGCACCGCGACGGTGCAGGCGGAAGTATGGATGCGGCCCTGGGATTCGGTTTCCGGGACGCGCTGTACCCGGTGGGCGCCGGATTCGAATTTCAGCTTCTCATATACCTTGCGGCCTTCGATCCGCAGGATGACTTCCTTGAAGCCACCATGCTCGCCGGGGCGCTCGCTGATGATATCCGCCCGCCATTGCTGCAATTCGGCATAACGCTGATACATGCGACAGAGATCGCCGGCGAACAGCGCGGCCTCGTCGCCGCCTGTGCCAGCGCGGATTTCGAGAAAAACATTGCAACCGTCGCGTTCGTCCTGTGGCAATAACAGCAACTGCAGGTCCTGCTCCAGCTTTTCGCACTGCCCGGTCGCCCTGGCGATTTCCTCCTCGGCCATGGCGCGAATTTCCGGGTCGGCGTCTTGCCGCATTTCTTCCGCTTCCCGCCGTTCGCCCGCAATCTCAAGATAGCGGCCATAGGCGTGCACCACGCTTTCAAGTTCGGCATATTCCATCGACAACTCGCGAAACCGCGGTTGATCGGCAATGACTTCACCGTCGCCAAGCAAGCCTTCGAGTTCCTCAAAGCGCTCCCGCAGGCCATCGAGTTTCTGGCGAATGGAATGTTGCATGGAATCGGCCTCACTCCAGTGAGGAATTCTGCGGCACATGGAAGTGCCGCCGAATTCGATGGCGTAAGCCATTGAATTCGGGAGCAAAACAAAACCACGCTTTTGTTTTGCGATAATGAAAAACTCCACGGATGGAGTTTTTCAGAGAATACCTAGTCAAGCTCGAACAGTTCCCGGGTTGCGTCAAGCAATTCATCCCTTCCTTCGGCGCTGGCCTGCTTCATGCGAACGCTGGGTGAATGAATCAGTTTGTTGGTAATGGCCCGGGCCAGTGACTCGAGGATGGCTTCCGCATCCTTGCCTTTTTCCAATTCACGCCGGGCCTGGCGAAGCTCGGCCTGACGAATCTCATCGGCCTTGCCGCGCAGGCGGCGCAGGGTAGCGACAGCGTTGCGCGAACGCAACTGCCCGAGAAAGCTTTCCATCCCCCGATCAATGATGGATTGGGCCTCGATCGCGGCTTGCCGCCGGCTTGCCACGCTGTCCTCTATGACATTGCCGATGTCGTCAATGCCGTAGAGATAGGCGTCGGGAATCTCGCTCACTTCCACTTCGATGTCACGCGGAACGGCGAGGTCCACGAGCAGCATCGGGCGGTGCTTGCGCCGGCGAATCGCCCGCTCCACCATGCCCTTGCCAATCAGGGGCAACTGACTGCTTGTGGACGAGATTACGATATCGGCGTGAATCAGCAACGCGGGCAAGTCCGACAGCAGGGCGCCTTCGCCGGAAATCCTGCCTGCCAGTTGCAGGGCATTATCGAGCGTGCGATTGGCGACAACGATACTGCGGACCCCTTTCTCGGTCAGATGCCGCGCGGCGAGTTCGATGGTGCGGCCGGCGCCCACCAGCACAACCTGCAAGCGGGACAGGTCGGAGAAGATTCGCCCGGCCAGCGTGACCGCCGCATAGGCAACCGATACCGGGCTGGCGCCAATGGCGGTTTCGCTGCGCACTTCCTTGGCAATGGAAAAGGACGCCTCGAATGCCTGGGCAAGCTGCCCCCCGGCGAGTTTCAATTCCCTTGACAGGGCCAGGGCGGACTTGATCTGCCCCAGAATCTGGGGTTCGCCGAGTACCATGGAATCCAGGCCCGCAGCGACCTTCATAAGGTGTCGCACCGCATCGCCGCCATGATGGAAATAGCTCGACGGCGCCAGTTCTTCGGCGCGCAAGCCATGAATTCCCGCCAGCCAGTCCAGCGTGATCCGATGCCGCCCCGCCCCTTCATCCGTCTCGGGCGCAGCCCCGGAGAAACCCAGATACACCTCGGTCCGGTTGCAGGTGGAGACAATGACGGCTTCATTCACGCCGGGCAACCCCACGGCCTGCCGCAAGGCATCGGATATGAGGTCGGAGGGAAAGGCTACCTTCTCGCGCAAGGCGATATTGGCGGTACTGTGGTTGATGCCGGTAACTGCCAGTTCCACGGTATTCCAGGAAGTTCAGGCGGGAAAGCGCAAATATACCAGAGTACCGGGCCACACTCGCCTGACGGCAATCCCGGGCATTGGCGGACTCGGGCAGAGCAGGCCGATGCGTGTCCCATTGCCTTGACCGGAGCCAGCTTCCCCGGACATTGCTATACTCCTTTTTTTGTGGAATCTCCAATGAGTGTTTCGATGCTGCGCGCCAGTCTGCCTGCCGGCATGGTCTTGCTGCTGGCGGCCTGCGCCTTGCAGACCGGGACTCGCGTTGCGGAAACCCCCGCAACGGAGCCTGCCGCGCAAACTCCGGTCGAGGCGCCGGCGCCCACCCCCATCGAATACGGCAGTTTCACCGCCGAGCAACTCTACCAGGCCATCACCGGCGAATTGAGCGCCCAGCGCGGCGATCTCGATCAGGCCGCCGAAGTCTATTTCGAGCTGGCCCGGGAAACCCTTGACCTCGGCGTCATCGAGCGCGCAGTGCAGTTCGCTTCGGCCATCGGCGACGGACGCAGTTTGCTCGAACTCGGGCTGCTCTGGGCGGAAGTTTCCCCGGATTCGCCGGAGCCGCATCTGCTGTTGTCTTTCCAGTTGCTGGAAGCCGGCCGGCCGGCCCAGGCGCTTTCCCACATGGAACAGGTGCTGGAAGCCGGCGGCAGTTTTGAATTCAGCATCCTCGCTTCCGCCACCGGCAACCTGGAGCGCCGGATTCGCTCGGATCTGATCGCCGGATTGCGCGGGATCAAGGAGCGCTACCCCGCAAACGGCTCGGTCCGCATCGCCCTGGTGCAGCTACTTGCGCAAAACCAGCAGTTCGACCTGGCGCTGGCGGAGTTCGGGCAGTTCGGCGACCGCGTTGAAATGACGCCTGAACTCGTGCAGTTGCAGGCCCAACTCCACCAAAGCGCCAATGACGGCGAAGGCGCGGCGGCCGCGCTGGAAGCCGGGCTTGAGGCCTTCCCGGACAACCGCGGCCTGCGGCTGGGCTACGCCCGGCTGTTATTGCAACAACGGCAGCTTGCCCTCGCCAGGGAACAGTTCGGCATCATGCTCGCCCAGGCGCCGGATGACTGGGAAACCCTGCTTTCCGCCGGCCTGCTCGATCTCGAAATGGAAAATTTCCCATCGGCCATCGGCATTTTCGAACAGATGCTTGGGGCGAGGCAAAATGAAGACGACGCGCATTTCTACATCGCATATGCCAATCAGCAACTTGGTGATTTCGAAGCCGCCATTGCCCACTTTCGCCAGGTGCGCCAAGGCGTGGAGAACTTTCTGCCGGCCCAGCAGCAAAGCACGAGACTTGCCATTCAGCTTGGCCGCTTTGACGAGGCCCACGACTGGCTGGCGCAGCTTTCCCGGGGCAGCAGCAGGCTGGAAATCCAGTTCATCGGCATGGAGTCCGCCATTCTGTTGCAGGAGGGCCATCCGCAGCGGGCCAGGAAACTGCTTGACCGTGCCCTGAATCGCTATCCCAATCACGCCGACCTGCTTTTCACCCGGGTTTTCGTCCACGATTCCAGCGGCAACATGGCGGAATCCGAGGCCGATCTGCAACAGATCATCCGCATGCAGCCGGATAACGCCAGGGCGCTCAATCATCTTGGCTACATGCTGGCGGACCGCACCGAGCGCCATGAAGAGGCGCTGGAGTTGATCGAGCGCGCCATCGCGATCGAACCGGATGACCCGGCCATCATCGACAGTCTCGGCTGGGCCCAGTTCAAACTCGGCATTCTCGACGAGGCGCTGGAAAACCTGCGCCGGGCCTACGCGGCCTTTCCCGACCACGAAGTCGCCGCCCATCTCGGGGAGGTGCTCTGGACGCTGGACCGCCGGCAGGAAGCCGAAAGCGTCTGGGCTGAAGCCCTTGCGGAAAACCCCGAAAGCGAATTCATCCTGCCCACCATGGAGCGGCTCAAGGGGAGGCCATGATCCAGGAGGCTGCGCCGTAGGAATTCGCGAAAGCGAAAATTCGTTATCGCCGCGCCCCTGGCTGATCGATTGAGGCGAATATTGGCGGATATGCAACGAAATCGAGCGGCCAGGGGCGTGGATGAGAACGGATTTGCAGCCGTGAATTCCTGCGGCGCAGCCTCTTGGCCCGAAGCTTCGTCATGAGATTCTGCGACTTCGCTTCGCTTCGCGCAGAATGACAGTAACTTTGATGAGTGTCCCAGTGTTGCAAGGCTTTCATCAGGAGATTCTGCGACCCCGCTTCGCTTCGCGCGGAATGACAGCAACTTCGATCGGTTTCCTGGTTTTGGTCGCCGGGGTGCTGGCGGGCTGCGTCAATGCGCCGCGGGCGCTTGAGGGCGGTGACTGGAACCGCCAGCGGGAGGGACTTGCGGCGCTGGAGCAATGGCAACTGCGGGGGCGGGTCAATGTGCGCTACGACAATGAATCCCACACGCCCCGGATTCTCTGGCGGCAGCGGCAGCGCAACTACAACATCCGCCTCTGGGGCTCCTTCAATGCCGGCAATACCCTGATCAGCGGCGGCCCGGATGGCGTCAGCCTCGAATCGGACGGCGAGGTGCTTACCGCGGCCACGCCGGAAAACCTGATTCTCGAGCAACTCGGCTATGAGTTGCCGGTCTCCCGTCTGGAATACTGGGTGCGCGGCCTGCCCGCTCCGGCCGGCGATGTGGAACTCGATTTCAACGACGCAAACCAGTTGCACACCCTGCGTCAGGATGGCTGGTCGGTGCAATACGATGATCCGCGGCGATACGGCAAGTTGAGCCTGCCGGGCGCCATTGAACTTTCCCGCGCCGCAGACGATGTCCGCCTCCGCTTCGTGGGCCTGCGCTGGATCGTCGGGTCACCGGAATGACCGCGCTCAGTCTGCCGGCCCCGGCCAAGCTCAACCTGTTCCTGCATGTCACCGGTCGTCGCGACGACGGCTACCACCAGCTGCAAACCCTGTTCCAGTTGCTCGATCATGGCGATTTGCTGCATTTTGCGCCCCGGCGGCGAAACGGCGTCTCCCTGCGTATTGCCGACACCCCCCAGGGCCGCTTGCTTTCCACAAGCGACAATCTGATCCTGCGGGCAGCAGCCGCGCTGGCTCGGGAGAGCGGCTGCAAGGCTGGCGCCGATATCGAATTGGAAAAGCGTTTGCCTGTGGGCGGCGGACTGGGCGGCGGCAGCTCCAATGCCGCCGCCGCCCTGCTGGCGCTGAACCGGCTCTGGAAGCTGGGTCTTTCCATCGACGCGCTTTGCCGGATTGGCCTGCGCCTCGGCGCCGACCTGCCGGTATTTCTCCGCGGCCACAGCGCCTGGGGCGAAGGCATCGGCGAAATCCTGACACCGGTGGAACTTCCCGAGCGATGGTACCTGGTGGTCACGCCTGCCTGTGAGGTCTCCACGGCGGCGGTTTTCCGGGATGAAAATTTGACACGCAACTCCGCAAACATCAGAATTGCCGACTTTCTCGCGGGAAGCTGCCGCAACGACTGCGAACCGGTCACGCGCCGGCTCTACCCGGCGGTGGATGAAGCCTTGACCTGGCTGGGCCGATTCGGCGCGGCGCGCATGTCGGGCACCGGCGCCAGCGTCTTTGTCGAGATTGCTGGCGAGGCTGCGGCGGAAGGGATTCTGGCCCAATTGCCCAGTGGCTGGACCGGCTTCGCCGCCCGGGGAATCTCGCAAATGGAGCACGCAGTCGCATGACCGAAAGGAACACGGGACCGGGCATTCGCCAGGCATGCTGACCATTAAGGCCCGGGATTCCGCAAAGCGCGCGATTTCCCGCGAGAAACTGGTAAAATTCGCGTGTTGGGGTGTCGCCAAGTGGTAAGGCACAAGGTTTTGATCCTTGCATTCGTTGGTTCGAGTCCAGCCACCCCAGCCATTTTTCGGCGTCTGGCTGCGCCAGACGCCGAAAAATGGCTAAAACCGTAAATCGTGTGTCGAGCAGCGAAAGGCAAACTTTCGGGCTGCGCCCGAAATTTGCCGAAAGCGCCCCGACCGAAGAGAACAACACAGAAAGCGCCATTTCGCCCGAAGTCTCGGAATCCTTTTGGGAGTGCGGAGTACACTGGATGAGATTCTGCGACTGCGCTTCGCTCCGCGCAGAATGACGGGGGATGGAAAATTCGCTCCGCGCGGAATGACGGGAAGTTCGCTTCGCAAGCTTCAATATGAGTTCACCTGAACGATGCAAATCCCGTAACGCCTGCAATCTGACCCGGTAACCAACCACCAACAAAAGGCAAATCACCCACCGTGGCCACCAATCTCATGGTTTTCACCGGCAATGCCAATCCGCAACTCGCGGATCGCATTGCCCGATACATCGGCGTTCCGCTTGGCGACGCCAGCATCGACAAATTCAGCGACGGCGAAATCTCCGTGGAACTGAACGAGAACGTCCGGGGCAAGGATGTCTTCATCATTCAGCCCACCTGCTCGCCCACCAATGACAACATCATCGAGCTGATGCTCATCGCCGACGCCCTGCACCGGGCCTCGGCCAATCGCATCACCGCGGTGATTCCCTATTATGGCTATGCCCGCCAGGACCGCCGGGTGCGCTCGGCGCGGGTCGCCATCAGCGCCAAGGTGGTGGCCGACATGATCGGCGCCGTGGGGGTGGACCGGGTGCTTACGGTGGACCTGCATGCCGAACAGATACAGGGTTTTTTCAGCATACCCGTGGACAACGTCTACGGCTCGCCGGTGCTGACCGACGAGATCGAGCGCCAGAATTACCGCAACCTCACCGTGGTTTCGCCGGATATCGGCGGCGTGGTCCGGGCCCGGGCGGTGGCCAAACAGCTCAATGTGGATCTGGCAATCATCGACAAGCGCCGGCCATCCATCAATGAAGCCCAGGTCATGCACATCATCGGCGATGTCGACGGTCGCACCTGCCTGATCGTCGACGACCTCGTGGATACCGCCGGGACGATCTGCAAGGCGGCGGATGCGCTCAAGGAAGCCGGCGCGCTTGGCGTGGTAGCCTATTGCACGCATCCGGTGCTTTCCGGCAAGGCGATCAGGAATGTCGAGAATTCCAGCCTCGATTCGCTGGTGGTAACCGACACGATCCCGCTCCGCGAAGACGCCAGGAACTGCGAACGCATCCGGCAGTTGTCCATGGCGAAACTGCTCGCGGAGTCGATTCGCCGGGTCAGCAACGAAGAATCCATCAGCGCGATGTTCGACAATACCTGAACCGTGCGGCGGCGGGTCGCGAGCCGCGCCGGCAATGCCGGCGAACTGCGACAGGACCCCGGCAAGGCTGGTCGCAAGCTCCGCCGGGAGTATTCAACGAGCAACAGGAAATCGTCATGTCAACTCCTGAATTCGAACTCGATGTATCGGTGCGAACCGACAAGGGGAAAGGTGCGAGCCGCCGCCTGCGTCGATTGCACAATGCCATTCCCGCCGTGCTCTATGGCGCGGACAAGGAACCGGCATTGCTCGCCATCGATCACGACAGCATTCTCCACGCCACGGAAAACGAGGCATTCTTCTCCCAGATCGTCACGCTCAATCTGGATGGGAAGCACAAGGAACGCGCCGTAATCAAGGACTTGCAGCGCCACCCGGCCAGGCCGGTGATCCTGCATGCGGATTTTCTCCGCATCAGCGAGGGCCAGGCGGTCAATATCCGCGTCCCCCTGCATTTCATCAACGAGGAAAAATGCGTCGGCGTGAAAACCGGCGGCGGGCGCATTCTCAAGTCGATGACCGAAATCGACGTGAGCTGTCTGCCACAGGACCTGCCGGAATTCATCGAAGTGGACATGCTCCAGGTGGAACTCGGCCAGTCGGTGCATCTGTCGGACATCACGCTGCCGGAAGGCGTCAGCAGCGTGGCCCTGTCCCACGGCAAGGAAGGCGATCTTTCCGTCGCCACGGTGCAGTCTCCCAGGGGCGGCGCGCTTGATGAGGCCGGAGACGCAGAAACTGCGCCTGAATCGGAAAGCGATGCTGCGCCCGACGCGGAAGAAGAATCCTGACCGCGCAAGACTCCCTGCAACTGATCGTGGGCCTCGGCAATCCGGGGCCCGCGTACGCCGGCAACCGCCACAATGCCGGCTTGTGGCTGCTTCAGCGCCTGTGCGCCGAATACGGCGGGGAATTGCGCGCCCGCGGCAAGTTCCATGGCGAAACCGGCAAGATCCGCATCGCCGGGCGGGAAATCCGCCTGCTGTGGCCGGCCACATTCATGAACCGCAGCGGGCTATCGGTGGCCGCTGTTTGTGGCTTTTATCGGATCGAAGCCGAACAGGTGCTCATCGCCTGCGATGAGATCGATTTCCCCGCGGGCAGGATTCGTTTCAAGTCCGGCGGCGGGCATGGCGGCCACAATGGCCTGCGCAGCATTATCGAATCCCTCGGCGGACGCAATGCCTTCCGGCGCCTGCGCATCGGCGTGGGACACCCGGGGCACAAGTCCCTGGTGACAAATTACGTGCTCGGCGACCCGCCCCCGGCGGAACGCGAATTGATCGAGGACGGCATAGGCGACGCCATCTCGGTCCTGCCCCGGGTTGCGGCCGGCGAATGGGAAGAAGCCATGCGAATCCTGCATAGTGGGCCGGCACACCGGATGGAATGAGGAGCAGGCGAAAATGGCGTTGCGTTGCGGAATCGTCGGCTTGCCCAATGTGGGCAAGTCCACCTTGTTCAATGCCCTTACCCGGGCGGGCATCGCTGCGGAGAACTACCCTTTCTGCACCATCGAGCCCAATTCCGGCGTGGTGGCCGTCCCTGACCCAAGGCTCGACCGCATTGCGGAAATCGTGCAACCCGCCAGAACGATTCCCACCACGGTGGAATTCACCGATATCGCCGGTCTGGTGGCCGGCGCCTCGCAAGGCGAAGGCCTCGGCAACCAGTTTCTCGCCAATATTCGCGAAACCGACGCCATCGCTCATGTGGTGCGCTGCTTCGAAGACAGCAACATCACCCATGTTTCCGACCAGATTCGACCCGCGGAGGATATCGAGACCATCAATACCGAGCTTGCCCTTGCGGACTTGGAAACCGTCAACCGCAACCTGGACCGGGTGATCCGCGTCGCCAAGAGCGGCGACAAGGACGCCCAGCGGCAGGCTGCGCTGCTGGAGAAGGTCCAGGCCGGCCTCGACCGGATGCAGCCGGTGCGGGCCATCGAGTTGTATCGGGAGGAGCGAGAGAATTTGCGCAGCCTGCACCTGCTCACCGCCAAGCCCGTGCTGTACATCGCCAACGTGGCTGAGGACGGTATCGACGGCAATGACCGGGTTGTGGCGGTGGCCGCCATTGCTGAAGCGGAAGGCGCCGAAATGGTGGTCGTTTGCAACAAGATCGAGGCCGAAATCGCCGAGCTTGCGGACGACGACAGGCAGGAGTTCCTGGAAGAGCTGGGCATGGAGGAAGCCGGCCTCGACCGAGTCATCCGCGCCGCCTATCAGCTTCTCGGCTTGCAGACCTTTTTCACCGCCGGTCCAAAGGAAGCCCGCGCATGGACGGTGCGAAAGGGCGCCCAAGCGGCGAGCGCGGCTGGTGTCATTCATACCGATTTCGAGCGCGGCTTCATCCGCGCGGAAGTCGTTTCCTTCGACGATTTCGTCGCGCACAAGGGCGAAAGCGGCGCCCGGGACGCCGGCAAATGGCGCCTCGAAGGCAGGGACTACGCCGTGCGCGACGGCGACATCATCCACTTTCGGTTCAATGTGTAGTGTCCGGCGCTGCCAACATTTCCCCCGGGAGCGTGGTCCCGGTATGCTTTGCGCCTTGATTTATCATTATCAGATGAGGTTGCCATGACATTCCGCCAGCCGGCTTTGCCCGGCATTCTTCTTGCGCTTGCCCTTCCTGCACTGGCCGCCTGCGGCGACTCCGGCACGGTTACCGCTCCGGCGATGGAACCGGAACCAGCCACCGGCGCGCCGGCGTCCGGTACAGTTCCCGATGAGCGCCCGGATGCCAACCTGGAAGACCGCCGCAACGCGGTGGCGACCGTCTTGCATGAACACACTGCGATCATGGCCGCCGATGCGTTTGAGGGCCGCGCCCCGGCGACTCCCGGCGGGCGGATGACCATCGACTATCTGACCGGGCAGTTCAGCGCCCTGGGGGTGGGGCCGGGCAATGGCGATTCATATCGGCAACAAGTCGATGTGGTGGAAATCATTGCGACCACCGAGCCCGTGCTGCAATTCAGCGGCAGCTTCGACGCCAGCCCAGCCTACAAGAGCGAGATGGTCATCGGCAGCCGGCATCATGCTTCGCCGGTTGTCGTGGAAGACAGCGAAGTCGTTTTTGTGGGCTATGGCATTGTCGCCCCCGAGCGCGGCTGGAACGATTACGCCAATGTGGATGCCGCGGGCAAGACCGTGGTCGTGCTCGTGAACGACCCGGGCTATGCCACCCAGGATCCGGATTTGTTCAATAGCAATGCCATGACCTGGTACGGGCGCTGGGTCTATAAATTCGAGGAAGCCGCCCGGCAGGGCGCCGCGGGAATCCTCATCGTGCATGAAACCGGGCCGGCGGGCTATGGCTGGGATGTGGTGGACAATAGCTGGTCCGGTCCGCAGATCACCCTGGCCGCGGAGAATGACAACGCCCATCTTGCCGATATCGAAGGCTGGATCACCCGGGAGACCGCGGAAGCGCTATTTGCCGCGGCGGGTATGGACTATGAGGGAATGAAGGCCGCGGCCGCCGAACCCGGTTTCAGCGCGGTTCCGCTGGGGAATATCCGCGCCAGCATGAGCGTGGAAACCAGCGTGCGCGGCTCAAGCTCCCACAATGTGATTGCCGCCATTCCCGGCTCGGCGCGACCGGATGAGACCATCATCTACACCGCACACTGGGATCATCTCGGCATGGTGGAAGGCATGGAAGGCGACAACATCTGGAACGGCGCCGTGGACAACGCCACCGGCACCGCCGCCCTGCTCGCGCTGGCCGAATTGTATCTGAACGAGCCCGCCCCGCCGGAGCGCAGCGTGGTGTTTCTGGCGGTTACCGCCGAGGAATCCGGCCTGCTCGGCTCCCAGTGGTACACCGAAAATCCGGTGTATCCCATCGCCACCACCGTGGCGAATATCAACATGGATGCTCTCAACCCCTGGGGGCGGGTGCGCGATATCGTGGTGATCGGTTACGGCAGCAGCGAACTTGAAGACTATCTCACCGATGCGGCTTTTTCCCAGGACCGGATCATCGTCCCCGAACCCACGCCGGAGCGAGGATTCTATTACCGCTCGGATCATTTCAATTTCGCCCGGGCCGGGGTACCCTCGCTGTACGCCGAAGGCGGCACCGACAGCCGGGAGCATGGCAATGAATGGGGGGTGGAGCAGTCGGAAGACTACGTCGCCAATCGCTACCACGCCCCCGGGGACGAATACGACCCGGAATGGGACCTGACCGGCGCCGCCGAGGACGTGCTGCTCTATTTCGAGATCGGCAAGCGATTGGCCAATGACTCCGTCTGGCCGCAGTGGTACGAAGGCAATGAGTTCAAGGAGACCCGGGACGCCAGCGCCGCCGCGCGGGAATAGACAGTCAGGCCAGCATCCCCGCCACCGCCCCGGTCATGCAGGTCGCCAGGGTGCCGGATACCAGCGCCTTCATGGCAAGCCCGATAATCTCCCCGCCGCGCTCGGGACACATGCCGCTCAGGCCGCCGATCATGATGCCAAGGCTGCCGAAGTTTGCGAAGCCGCAAAGCGCGTAGGTGAGTATGATGGTGGAGCGCTCTCCCAGGGTACCGGCGGGCAATTCCGCCAGGGCGAGATAGGCGAGCAACTCGTTCAGAACGGTTTTCGTTCCCATCAGCGAGCCGGCCAGGGGCGCCTCGCTCCAGGGTATCCCCATCAGCCAGACCAGCGGCGCAAACAGCCAGCCGAAGATTCTATCCAGGCTGATTTCCCGCCCCGCCAATTCGGGCAACAGGCCCAGCAGGCTATCGGCGAGAGTCACCAGGGCGACGAGCACGATCAGCATGGCCGCCACATTGAGCATCAGCCGCAGTCCGTCGCCGGCGCCCTGGGTGATGGCGTCCATGATGCTCTGGTAATTGCTTTCCAGATTCATTTCATCCGCGCTGCCCGCGCCGCTTTCCGGCACCATGATCAGGGCAAGCAGGATGGCCGCCGGCGCACTGATGACGGATGCCGTGAGAATATGGCCCAGGGCATCGTCCAGCACTTCCTGTAGTACCACCGAATACAGCACGAGCACGCTGCCGGCGATGGTGGCCATGCCGCAGGTCATGACGATGAACAACTCGCTACGGGTCAGCGAACGCAGGCAGGGACGGATCAGCGCCGGAGATTCCACCATGCCGATAAACACATTGGCGGCGGCGGACAGGCCCACGGCGCCGCCAACGCCGAGGCTGCGCCGCAGCACGAAGGCGAATCCGCGCACCAGCAGCGGCAGCACCCGCAGATGCCACAGCACTGCGGAAAACGCGGTAACGAACAGGATCAGGGGCAGTACGCGAAAGGCCAGGATGTAGGTGGCGCCCGGGTCCGTCACCGCATAGGGATAGGCCACGTTGGCGGGCTCGCCGCCAAGATAGCCGAAAACCAGCACGGTGCCGGCCTCGACCGCCGCGGTAATCGCCTGCACTCCCTGATTGACGCCATGCAGCGCCCCCTGCACGAATTCGAGGCGGAACACGAGCAGGGCGAACAGGAACTGCAAGCCGAGCCCGCCGGCAAGCAGGCGCCAGCCGGGCAGCCGACGTTGTTCACTCAAGGCAATGGCTATGCCAATGAACGCGAAAATTCCCAGGGTGGCCTGGAAGAAGGACAAGGCCGCGCAAGTCCGGGCTGGTGAAAATATGGCGGGCGCCGCGGATTCAGCGGCGCCCGCCAAAAATCAGGGAATCAGCCTGGGCACAAACTTCGTCATGCCCCGGATCGGGCCGACTTCGCCGGCATACACATTGCCGCTGCTGTCCACGGTGACTCCCTCACCCATGGAACCGATGCCGCCCATGCCCGAAGACCGTTCCGAAATGTGCTCCGGCACAAAATACAGCACTTCGCCATTGCGGGCATTGCCCACCCGCAGACCCTTGCGCCAGCCGCCGGGGTTGTAGTTCGGGTCGGATTCGGAATCGATGGCGTAGAGCATATCGTTGCCGCGGTCGATAAAAATCCCGCTGATGCGGCTGAACTGGTACCAGGTATCGAGATGTTCGCCGTCCTGGGTGAAGATCTGGATGCGGTTGTTGCCGCGGTCCGCCACGAAGAGGCGGCCCTGGGAGTCCATGGCCAGGGAGTGCGGCGCCCGGAATTCCCCATCTTCAAAACCCCATTGGCCAAAACTCTTGATGAAGCTGCCGTCCGGCGCAAAGATCGAGATGCGGCTCTTGGCGTCCGGGCCCGGCTCGCTCTGGAACTGGGCGCTGTGGGTTTCGGCGACGAAGACATTGCCGTTGGGCGCCACGAGCACGTCATTGGGTTCGGTGAAGTGCGTCGGCGGGTCGCCCATTTCACCCGGCGTGCCAAGAGTCATCAGCAGCTCGCCCTCCGGGCTGAACTTGAGCACGGCGCTGCCGCGGGTGGCGGCGGCGGGGTTTTCCGCCAGTTCGTTTTCATTCGCCAGCCGGGCGTCGGCAATCCAGACATTGCCTTCGCTGTCCACGTCAATGCCGTGGGGCCAGATGATCATGCCGCCGCCGAAAGACTGCACCACGCGGCCACTGGGGTCGAGCTTGACGATGGGGTCCACGTCCGAAGTCGCGCAGGAATTGGTGCCGCAGCGGTCGCCCGCCCACACGTGGACACCATCAATATCGATATTGACCGCGCTCACCGAACCCCAGTTGCGACCATCGGGCAGGGTGCCGAAATTGCGCTGGGTTTCATAGGGATTGGGCAGATGGTTGACCGGCTGCTGACCGGCATGGGCCGCGGGGTACACGGCGCCCGGCCGGGGCGGCTGGGCCAGGGCGGCGGCGGAGACCAGCGACGCGGTCAGGGCCAATGCTCCCGCCCTGCATGCAATTCCGGCTGCGCCACCGGAAGAAAAGCTCATTTTCATTGTTCACCTCGAAATTGGGAAATTGCTGACTGTGTATCAGGTCGTGGGCTGCAAAAATGGCCCCTGGCCGCGCAGATGTCAAGGACGATGCGATGGGTGCGCGATGGGTGTCCCAGATTCCCCCGCTGTCATTCTGCGCGGAGCGAAGCGCAGTCGCAGAATCTTTTGCCGGATGGCGCGGAGTCAAATTCACGAGATTCTGCGGCTCCGCGCAGAATGACAGCCGGCGGACGATGCTCGGCGCAGTCGCTCCTTGCGGAATGGCGTGAATGGGGGATTCAGTGCCAAAATGAGAATTGCCGCATCATCAAGGGGATCCGCTAAGGAAGCTCTGATCAAGTCAGAGCTTCCCTGCGGCACATGGAAGTGCCGCCGAATTCGATGGGTGAAGGCAAGCGTTTTCGAAGCGCAGCTTCGAGCGCGGCCGCAACGGTACGGAGCTATGCTCCGTGACTGGAGCAAGCCATTGAATTCGGGAGCAAAACAAAACCACGCTTTTGTTTTGCGATAATGAAAAACTCCACGGATGGAGTTTTTCAGAGAATACCTAATGTGCCGTCACATGAAAGAGGACGCCTGACGCCAGCAAAATGGAAGCATTCAGACAGGAAATCATCCTCGGCGTCATCGTCCTCTACATGGCCTTGTGCGTGGCGATCGGCCTCTGGAGCATGGGCCGCACCCGCAGCGCCGGAGACTTCTTCATCGCCGGCCGCAGCCTGGGGCCGATCGTGGTTTCCCTGGCCCTGTTCGCGAGCACCCTTAGCGGATTCGGCTTTGTCGGCGGCCCCGGGCTGGTGTATTCCGTCGGCGTCAGTTCCTTCTGGATGGTGGTGATCTCGGCCACGGCTTTCGGGCTCGGCTTTTTCCTCGTCGCCAAGCGCATCCGCATGATCGCCGAGCTGCGGGGCTGTATGTCGATTCCCGATGTCATCGCGGCGCGTTATGGCAGCGAACTGGCCCGGGGCCTGGTGGCGCTGACCATTGTGCTTGGGGTGCTGGGCTATCTTGCCACCCAGATTCTGGCCATGTCGGTGGTGATGCAGTCGATTCTTGCCGGTACCGAAAGATTCGCCGACACCAGCCTTTTCTCCTGCGTGCTGCTGTCATCCGCGGTGCTGGTGTTCTACTGCGTTACCGGCGGCGTGATCGCATCGGTCTATACCGATGTGCTACAGGGGCTGGTGATGATGGTGGCCGGAATTCTCATCCTCATTACCGCCATGCAGGCCTTTGACGGCGGCCTGCGGGAAGCCGGCGAAATCGTGCTCGCCGACGACAGCGAATCGATGATGCCTTTTGGCGCGGCCGGCATTGTCACTTCCCTGGGCTGGTTCTTCGTGTTCGGCATCGGCCTTGCGGGACAGCCCCATATCGTCACCAAGATGATGATGAACCGGAATCTGGCGGACAATCGCAGCATCCTGCCGCTTTCGCTGCTCGGTTACATCGTCTCGGCGCTGTTGTGGATCTCGATCGGCCTGGTCATGCGCGCGGTCGTGGTCGGCGGCGGGGCGGAACCGCTGGCGCAACCGGACGACGCTGCGTCGACTTTCCTGGCGATGTTCGCCAGCCCG
>JAJDVS010000055.1 GCA_022825945.1 Pseudomonadales bacterium | reverse complement strand
CCTCGACCTCGACGGCCACGATCACCGCATCTACTTCGAGGAAGCCGGCCAGGGCATTCCCCTGCTGCTGCAGCATACCGCCGGCGCCCACGGCAGCCAGTGGCGGCATCTGTTCGAGTATCCCGAGATTACCAGCCGCTTCCGCCTGATCGCCTACGACCTGCCGTTCCACGGCAAATCCATGCCGCCGGCCCTGCGCAACTGGTGGGGCGAGAACTACCGCCTGACGGGGGAATTCCTGCGGCAGGTTCCCCTGGCGCTCAGCGACGCCCTGGGGCTGGAAAATCCGGTATTCATGGGCTGCTCGGTGGGCGGCCTGCTCGCCCTCGACCTGGCCCTGCATCATCCCGACCGCTTCCTGGCGGTGATCTCCCTGGAAGGCGCCCTGCACATCGACGATACCGGCGACATTCCGGGCCTGTGGCATCCGGCGGTGGGCAACGAATACAAGGGCCTGCTGATGGAAAGCCTGACGGCGCCCCAGGCTCCCGCGGCCTACCGCAAGGAAACCGCCTTTGTGTACGCATCGGGCTGGCCGCCGGCGTTTATCGGCGACCTGTACTACTACGCCGCCGAATTCGATCTCAGGGCCCGAGCGGGGGAAATCGATACCGGCAGGATACCGGTGCATATCCTCTCGGGAGAATACGACTACAGCGGCAGCCCGGAACTCGGCAAGGCGGCCCATGAAGCCATCGCCGGCTCCACCTGGCGGTTGATGGAAGGCATGGGGCACTTCCCCATGACCGAGAATCCCGAGCGCTTCGCGGATTATCTGCTACCCCTGCTCGACCGGATCGCTGCGGGCAAGAATAGTAAGGCCTAAACCCGCGGCCAGCGCCAAAAGGCAGAAAAGCAACATGGGATCGCGCCCGGCAAGTTCAGCGTAAACTCCGGGCCAGACTGCCTCGTTGGAGATAAATCCCCGGGGTTCATTCCCCTGTCCGACTGTCTGCCAGGGCCAGAGGGCGGGAATCGATCCCGCCAGCAATCCGCAGATGAAGGCATAGGTCTGGCTGTGTCTTGTGCGCAATAACGAGGCGACCAGTCTCGACATCAGCAGCACGCCCAGTGCGCAGCCGGCAAGGAATATCAGCAGGGGCGGCAGATCCAGGCTCGCCAGGGCGCCGAGCATGTGCTCGTAGGCGCCGAGCAGCAGCAGAATGAAAGCGCCGGAAAGCCCCGGCAGCAGCATGGCGCTGATGGCGATCATGCCGCAGAGGAAAAGGTACGCGGCGGCAGGCTCTCCCCCGGCGGGGTTTCCCGTGGAAATTGCGAGCACCAGGGCAGCGCCTCCAAGGGCAAGAAGCATACTGCGCCAGCGCGGGAATTCGGCTTCTCTTCGCAGCAGCCAGACCGCCGCGGCAATCAGGCCGATAAAGAATGCCCGCAGGGGCTCCGGCCAGTTCTCGATCAGGATCAGGATCAGATTGGCGCTGAGCAACAGGCCGCTGGCCATGCCAAGACCGAGCAACAACAGGAAGGCGCCGTCCACATGGCGCCAGCATGCCGCCGGCTGGCCGCGCAACAGCAGTCCCAGAGCCTCGCCGTCCAGCGAGCGAATGGCGTAAATCAGGCGATCATAGATATTGGCGACGACTGCAATGGTGCCCCCGGAGACGCCCGGCACCGAGTCGCTGACCCCCATGGCGATTCCCTTCAGGTAGACGACTGCATGGCCGGCAAGGCTTGTGGAAGGTTGCTCCATGGCGGCGGATTCAAAAGCGCAATTGCCCCTTGAGCAGCGGCACAAAGCGGACGTGATCGAGCATCCGGCTGAGGTACTGGTCTCCGCGGCGGGTAATCAGCCGCAATTCCTGCCCCGCGGGGCCGCCCACGGGAATCACCATGCGCCCGCCTTCGGCGAGTTGTCCGAGCAATTCCCGGGGCACGCCAAGCGGCGCCGCGGTGACGATGATCGCGTCATAAGGGCTTTTTTCGGCATGGCCGAGACTGCCGTCGCCGTGGATCAGCTTGACATTTTCGATCCCGAGCAGCCGCAGATTGGCCACCGCCGTATCGTGCAGGGGCTTGATGCGCTCGATGCTGAAAACCTCCCCGGCCAGGGGGGCGATGATCGCGGTCTGGTAGCCGCAGCCGCTGCCGATTTCCAGCACCCGTTCCGGGCGGCCCGCCGCAAGCAGGGCTTCGGTCATCCGCGCCACCACATAGGGCTGGGAAATCGTCTGCTTGTAGCCGATATTGACCGGCCGGTCCTCGTAGGCAAGATGGGAAAAAGCCTCTTCGATGAAGATATGCCGTGGCGTGGCGCGCATGACATCGAGCACCGCGGAATTGCGGATGCCTTTTTTCCCCAGACCGGCGACCAGTCGTTCGCGGGTGCGACGGGAAGTCATGCCGATGCCGTCAAGATTCAGTTTCGGTTTTGTGTTCGCTTCCATCGGTGATGCAAAGCTCCCTGATCAAGCTCGTGGCGTAGGCGCCCCGCGCAAGGGCGAAGCATAGCCGCAATCCTTCGCGGGTCCAGTTCCAGCGCAGATTCCGCGGCGCCAGACGCAGGGGCCGGCGACCGGCCTCGACTTTTTCCCGGCGCAGCCAATCGAGTATCGCCGGATGTTTTTCAAGCGCCGCATTTTCCATATCGGCAGCCTCGCCGCGAGTTGCATATCTGTGTTGCGGAAAATTCGCTCCGGGCAATGGGCCCGTGAGGTGGATGTCCAGTATGGCGAGCCTTGATGCGGTCGGAATGCGCGTGGCCGCGGTATCTCCTTTTGGAGGCTGCCCGGGGAGATTCTGCGACTCCGCTTCGCTACGCGCAGAATGACAGAAGGGAGGCTCGCTATGCGCAGAATGACAGAAGGGAGGCTCGCTACGCGCAGAATGACAGAAGGGAGGCTCGCTATGCGCAGAATGACAGAAGGGAGGCTCGCTGCGCGCAGAATGACAGAAGGGGGGCTTGCTGCGCGCAGAATGGCGGGAGGGGTGCTCGTCATGCGCGGGATGACGAATTGTACTGTCATTCTGCGCGCAGTCGCGGAATCTCCCCGGCGGAGACGCATCGCGAGACGATTCTCCATCCTCCGGCAGGAACAGGCGGCCTGAACCATCTAAGGCCAGCACATCGCCCGGCAGCATGGCGTTCCAGTTGCCCTGGACGAGCCGCAGGGAGAGTACTTCGTTGAACAGCATGGCCCTGGCGGCGGAGTACAGCCTGCCGCGCTCGCTTCGCCCGGGCCGCGGCGCACCCGGCCGCGCGGCAAGTTCCACCTGCTCCAGATTGCTCGCCAGCCGCCCGAAACGCTGGGGGCCGAAGTAATTGGGCGCCCCCCGCTTCGCCAGGGTTGCGAGCCGACTTTCCAGGTCCTCCCGGCTGCCGCGAAAATCCCGCAGCAGAATCTCGAAATGGTTGCAGCGGTGGCTGCCGATGCGAATCTTGCGGTGATTGCGCCCGGATTGCAGAATCCGCAGGCTGTCGTCCTCGGCGCGCCGCAATCTGGAAACTTCCGATTCCGGGAGCCGCAGGCTGAACCACTGGGTGGCGCGGGCGCGGCGGTCCTTCATGCCGGCGTAGCCGATGTCGGCTTGGCCAACGCCGCAGGCGGCTACCAGCCGGCGGGCGGCTTCGCTGGTCGTCAGCCCGGTTTTTTCCACTTCCACCAATAAATGCTCGCCGCCTCCGCCGGGGGCGAAGCCGAGTTCTTCCCGCACCCGGAAGTCAGCGGGACAGGACTTGAGCCGGGCGTGATTTTCCGGCTCCGGAAGCAGGCGGGCAAGCTGTTCCCAGTGGTGGCTGTGGTTCATTCAGCCGGCTCGGGAGCCTGCGCCGGAGGCGCCGAGCAGCACCACCGCATGGCAGGCCATGCCCTCTTCCCGGCCAAGCCAGCCCATGCCTTCGGTGGTGGTGGCCTTGAGATTGATGCAATCCCGGGGCAGGCCCGTAAGCCCGGCGAGGCTCTCCCGCATCTCTTCGGCAAAAGGCGAAAGTTTCGGCGCCTGGGCCACCACGGTGAGGTCGAGATTGATCAGGCGCAAGCCCTTCGCCGCCGCGGCCTTGAGTGCGGCGTCCAGAATCACGCTGCTGGAAATGCCGGCGATGCTGGCGTCGCTGTCGGGAAAAAGCCTGCCGATGTCGCCCGCCGCGGCGGCGCCGAGCACGGCGTCGGCAAGGGCATGCAGCACCAGGTCGCCGTCGGAGTGCGCCAGCAGGCTGCGCTTCGCGGGCAGGGTCACGCCGGCAAGCACCAGCGGGCTGGCGGGATCGAAATCCGGCGCAAAGCGGTGCGCGTCAAAGCCATGTCCGATACGGAGCTGGCGGGAGTCTGGATGGCTCATTGTGAATTTCCCTGGGCGGCAAGAATCGCAGCGGCCAGTTCCAGGTCGGGCTCGCGGGTGATCTTGATATTGTCCCTGGCGCAGGGAACCATGATCACGCTGCCTCCGACAGCCATGACCGCCGCCGATTCGTCCGGGTGCGACTGTTGTTCGGCTTCCGCCCGCTGCAGCGCCTGGCGCAAAACGCCAAAGCGGAACATCTGGGGAGTCGCCGCATTCCAGCAATCCCGCCGCGACACATTGTCCCGCACGATTCCACCGGCGGCCACGCGCTTGAGGGCATTGTCCGCGGGCCAGCCAAGCAGGCCGCCATCGGCGCCCGCCGCGGCGGTTTCCCGAACCAGCCGCAGGATATCATCGCCGCGCACACAGGGCCGCACCGCGTCGTGAACCAGCACCCAGTCGTCATCCCGGGCGCGATCCTCCAGCGCCCGCAATGCGCCGAGCACGGACTGCTGCCGCTGGGCGCCGCCCCGGCAGGCGATGATCCGGGAATCCCGATCCCGGCCCAGGGCCGGCCAGTGGCTGTCATCCGGGCCAAGGGCAACCGCCAGCGCCTTGACGGGAACGGCAAGCAGGGCCTCCAGGGACCAGGACAGGACCGCCCGGCCATGGAGCGGCAGATATTGTTTGGGAACCGCGGACCCGAAGCGCGCACCGCTTCCCGCGGCGGGGAGAATGCCCCAGCACACGAGTCAATCCTGGTCCACGACGATATGGAAGGTCTCGCCTTCCCGGATCATGCCGAGTTCCGAGCGGGCCCTTTCCTCAATGGCCTCATACCCATTTTTCAGATCCAGCGCTTCCACTTCGAGTTGCCGATTGTTTTCCCGCAGTTCGGCGATATGGTCGCGCTGCTCGTTGGCTTCCGCCTGGCGCGCCCGCAGGGCGAGATAGCCGTCTTCACCCAGCCAGAGCCGGTACTGAAGCCAGCAGGCGATCGCCAGCAGGGCGACAAGCAATAGTTTCATGACGGTTCCCGCTTTCCCGTACCGGGGCAATTCCGCGTTCCTTCACTCCGAAGTTTCCCGTTCATGCGCTCCGCAAAAAACCAAACTCTTCCATGCCGCGGTAGCTTGCCCCTGCGCCGAGTTCCTCGTGGATGCGCAGCAATCGGTTGTACTTCGCCACCCGGTCGGTGCGGCAGAGCGAGCCGGTCTTGATCTGTCCGGCGGCGACGCCCACAGCCAGGTCGGCGATGGTGCTGTCTTCGGTCTCCCCGGAGCGGTGGGAGATGACGATGCCGTATCCCGCCCGCCGGGCCATGGCGATGGTCGCCAGGGTTTCGCTCAGGCTGCCGATCTGGTTGAACTTGACCAGAATGGCGTTGGCAATCCCCTCATCGATTCCCCGCTTGAGAATCGCCGTGTTGGTGACAAACAAATCATCGCCAACTAATTGAATCTTATCGCCTAATCGCGCCGACAGTTTAGCCCAGCCGTCCCAGTCGCCCTCGTCCATGGCGTCTTCGATGGACAGGATCGGATAATTGTCGCAGAGCTGCGCAAGATATTCGGTGAATTCTTCCGCATCGCAGGATCTGCCTTCGCCGGACAGTTCGTAGCGGCCCTCGCGATAAAACTCCGAGGCCGCGCAGTCCAGCGCCAGGCGCACATCGACGCCGGGGCGCAGGCCCGCAAGTTCGATGGCGCCGATGATGGCATCCAGGGCCGCGGCGTTGGAAGGCAGGTCCGGGGCGAAGCCGCCTTCATCGCCCACGGCGGTATTGTAGCCGTCCTTTTTCAGCACCGCCTTGAGCGCGTGGAAAATCTCCGCGCCCCAGCGCAGGGCCTCGGGAAAGTCCGGGGCGCCCGCGGGCTGGACCATGAATTCCTGGATGTCCACATTGTTGTCGGCGTGCTCGCCGCCATTGATGATATTCATCATGGGCAGGGGCAGGCTGAATACGTCATCACCTCCGGCAAGCGTTCCGATATGGGCGTACAACGGCAGTTGCCGGCTTTCGGCGGCGGCCCGGGCCGCCGCCAGCGACACCGCGAGAATCGCATTGGCGCCGAGCCGGGACTTGTTTTCAGTGCCATCGAGATCCAGCATGACCCGGTCAAGCGCCCGCTGTTCCCCGGCGTCCATTCCCTTGAGCGCGGCGGAGATTTCCCCGTTGACATTCGCCACCGCCTTGCCGACGCCCTTGCCGCCATAGCGCGCCGGGTCCCCGTCGCGCAATTCCAGGGCTTCCCGGGCGCCGGTGGAGGCGCCGGAAGGCACACAGGCATGGCCTCTCGCGCCATCCGCCAAAGTCACTTCCGCCTCGATGGTTGGATTGCCCCGGGAGTCCAGGATTTCCCTGGCGTGAATATGATTTATCTGAGACATTTCAATACCTTGTATTGCATGGTTGTGATGAATGATTAACTTGTATCCAGCGCCGGCAGGGACTTGGCAAGGGCGTCCACCCGCATCATTTGTCCCAGGAATTCCGGCAGCCGCGCGAGCCGCAGGGCGCAGGGACCATCGCAGAGGGCCTGGTCCGGGTCGGGATGCGCTTCGATGAACAGGCCGGCAATGCCCTGCATCAGCCCCGCCCCGGCGAGACCGGCCAACTGCCCCCGCCGCCCGCCGGCGCCGTGGGACTCGCCGCCGGGAAGCTGCAGGGCGTGGGTGGCGTCGAACAGGACCGGGCGGGCAAAGGACTTCAGGGTCTGGATTCCGAGCATGTCCACCACCAGATTGTGGTAGCCGAAACTCGTCCCGCGCTCGCAAAGCAGCAACCGGGAATTGCCCGCCTGTTCGAATTTTTCCAGGATATGACGCATTTCCAGCGGCGCCAGAAACTGGGCCTTCTTGATATTGATGGCGGCGCCGGTGCGGGCCAGGGCAGTCACCAGATCGGTCTGCCGGCTGAGAAACGCGGGCAATTGCAGCACATCGGCCACTTCCGCCGCCGCCTCGGCCTGACCGGGCTCGTGGACATCGGTGAGCACGGGAACGTCGAATCGCCTCTTTACTTCGGCGAGCATGGCCAGGCCATCGGCAAGCCCCGGCCCCCGGGGGGAATGGATGGAAGATCGATTCGCCTTGTCAAAGCTCGCCTTGAAAATCCAGGGTATCGAAAGCTCCCGGGTGGTCCGGGCGAAGCCCTCCGCCACGCGCATGACGGTCTCGGCTGATTCCAGCACATTCATGCCGCCGACGAGCACGAAAGGCAGATGATTGGCGATACGGAGTTCGCCCAGAATGATTTCCTGGTCGCTCATGGCAGTTCCCGGCCCGCGGGCTCCGACCCGGATTTGCGATTCATGCGCCCGTCGCCGCCAGCGCCACGGTCTCCTCGGCCGGGTCGCCGGCGTCCGCTTGCGCGTCGTGCCCGGCGCGAAAATCCGCCGCGGCGCGAATAAAGCCGGAAAACAGGGGATGCCCGTCCCTGGGGGTGGAAGTGAACTCGGGATGAAACTGGCAGCCGACAAACCAGGGATGGTCCGGCGCTTCGATGACTTCCACAAGTTTTTCGTCCAGCGACTTGCCGGTGAGCTGCAGCCCCGCCTCCCGCAGGCGCTGCAGATAGTCGTTATTGAACTCGTAGCGGTGGCGGTGCCTTTCCTTGATTCGCTCCTTGCCGTAACAGTGGAAGATCGTCGAATCCCGGGCAATCAGGCATTCCTGGCCGCCCAGACGCATGGTGCCGCCGAGGTCGGAATCGTCGTCGCGGTTTTCCACCCCGCCATCGGCGGTGGTCCATTCGGTGATCAGGGCGATTACCGGATGCGGCGTGCCCGGCTCGAATTCGGAACTGTTGGCGCCGGCGAGCCCCGCCACATTGCGGGCGAATTCCACCACCGCCGCCTGCAGGCCGAGGCAGATGCCGAGATAGGGCACCCGGTTTTCCCGGGCGTACTGGCAGGCGAGAATCTTGCCTTCGAAGCCGCGCTCGCCGAATCCGCCGGGCACCAGAATGCAGTCGTGGCCTTCGAGGATTCCCGCGCCCCGCTCGGAAACCAGGGACGAGTCGATGAAGGAAACTTCCACCCGGGTGCGGGTATGGATGCCGGCGTGGGTAATCGCCTCATTGAGCGACTTGTAGGCGTCGGGCAGTTCCATGTACTTGCCCACCATGGCGAGTTTCACCTCGCGCAGGGGCTGGTGCTCCGCCTCCACCACCTTGTTCCATTCGCTGAAATCCGCCACGGGGCAGGGCAGGCGCAGCTTGTCGACGACGATTTCATCGAGCCCGGCGGCGCCGAGAATCGCCGGAATGCGGTAGATGCTGCCGGTATCGGGCAGGGACACCACCGCGGGCAATTCCACATTGGTGAACAGGGCGATCTTGCGCTTCGCCGATTCGTCGATTTCCCGCTCCGAGCGGCAGATGAGCACATCGGGCTGGATGCCGATGGAGCGCAACTCCTTCACCGAATGCTGGGTCGGCTTGGTCTTGATTTCGCCCGCCGTGGCGATATGGGGCACCAGGGTCAGATGGATGAACAGCGCCCGCCCGGAACCGAATTCCACCCGTAACTGCCGCACGGCCTCAAGAAAAGGCTGGGATTCGATATCCCCCACGGTGCCGCCGATTTCCACCAGGGCCACCTGGGCCGAGCCGGCGCCTTCCACAATGCGGCGCTTGATTTCATCGGTGATGTGGGGGATCACCTGAATCGTCGCGCCGAGATAATCGCCGCGCCGCTCCCGCCGCAGCACCTCCTCGTATACCCGGCCGGTGGTGAAATTGTTCTTCTGCTGCATGGTGATGCGGCTGAAGCGCTCGTAATGGCCGAGGTCGAGATCGGTTTCGGCGCCATCGTCGGTGACGAAGACCTCGCCGTGCTGGAAAGGATTCATGGTGCCCGGATCCACATTGATGTAGGGATCGAGCTTGAGCATGGAAATATCGAGTTGCCGGGCTTCGAGAATCGCCGCCAGCGACGCCGAGGTAATGCCTTTCCCCAGCGAGGAGACCACGCCGCCGGTAATGAAAATGTAACGAGTCATGAAGCCCCACCCGATGCCGGAACCCGCTCCAGCGCAGGCCCCTTCAGATGGAATTACAGCCTACCAGAAGCTTCCGCCGCCCTCAATACGGATTACGCCATTCGATTTGGTAGGCGGATTCGCCGGTGAGCGCGGATTCGGCGGTTCCGATGCCGGGAATGGCGGCGATGTTTTCGCCGTCACACAGCAATGGAAGGCGGTTTCGCAGCCAGGGCGCGAGCCTGGCCTCATTGAGGATTTTCTTCAGGGTTTTGGTCGGACGACGGGCGAGACGGCAGCTTTCGCCGCCCCGGCGATAGCGGACCCGGTACCTTTTCCCGGCCAGGCCTTCCCCGGAAGCCGGCTTTGCAAGCAGGCCGCCATTACCGGGCAACTCCAGCACCGGCTGTCGGGATGGGTCCCACTCCACACGGAAATTCCTTTCGACCGGCGCCAGCCGCGGCAGCAAGTGCAGGCGGTCCCGGTACTTGCGCACAAAGTATTCGCCAAAGTCGATTTCGGCCCCGGTTTCCCTCTCCGGCGCGATCAACCCATCGGGCAATCGCCGCAGCTTCCCCGGTTCCGCGGGTTTGCCAATCCTGGACTCGACCCAGCAGCGCAGGGCATTATGCAGGCGGGGACGGCTCAATTGCCGCAGCCTGTCCACTCGCAGGCAGTTGGCTTCATCGGCGGCGCAGTGCGCCAGATCGATCCCGGCAAGCTCATCGAGCAGACCATCCGCCTGCCCGATCAATCGGCGCGATCTTTCCCAGTCCCGCCGGTAACCGGGCCAGCGCCGCCCTACCAGCGGCAGAATCTCATGGCGGCAGAAATTCCGGTCAAAACCGGTATCACGATTGGACGCATCCTCCACCCAGCCCAGGCCACGCTGCCGGGCGTACTCGGCCAATTCGCGTCGTTCACAGTGCAACAGGGGCCTGAAGATCACCCCCCGCCCCAGCGCCCGCCGCCCGGGAATTCCCGTCAGCCCCCGCAATCCGGCGCCCCGCAGCAGCCGCAGCAGCAGCGTTTCCACCTGATCATCCAGATGATGCCCCAGCAGCAGAAACTCCCCCGGCGCCAAGACCTTGCGGAACGCCCCATAACGAGCCTCCCGCGCCCGCCCTTCCAGATTCGCGCCGGAATTCGCCACCTCCACCCGGAGCACTTCCAGGGGAATCCCCCGCTCCGCGCAAATCTCCCGGCAAAACTCCTCCCATTTCCCCGCATCATCATGCAAGCCATGATTGACATGCAGCGCCCGCAAACGCCCCCCCGCCCCAAAAGCCCTGCCGGCAAGATCCAGCAAAACCGCCGAATCCATCCCCCCACTCAACCCAACCGCGACGGGAGCGTCCGGGGGAATTTCCGCGAAAACACTATCCGATAGAGACATGAAGATTCCTGCAGATCGGCAAAAAGAAAACATCCGCCCGAAGACATGGTCACTGTCAATCTGGAAGAGATTCCGCGACTTCGCGCGGAATGACGGTTTATCCCACGATCAACTGCTGATCCCGTAGCTCATCAGCCGCCGGTACCGCCGCTCAATCAGATCATCCACCTCCATCGCGGTCAATTGTTCAATCTGGTCAAGCAGGGACGACTTGATACTCCCGGCGACCTGCTCCACATCGCGATGGGCGCCGCCGAGGGGCTCGGCAATGATGTGATCGACAATGCCGACCTGCTTGAGCCGCTCGGCGGTGACCCCCATGGCCTCGGCGGCCGCGGAGGCGAACTCGGCCGACTTCCACAGAATCGTCGCGCAACCCTCGGGAGTGATGACCGTATAGGTCGAATACTGGAGCATATTGAGCTGGTCGCCCACTCCGATGGCGATGGCGCCGCCGGAATTCGCCTCGCCGGTGACCGTGGCGATCAATGGCGTTCGCACCCGGGACATCATCGCCATGTTTTCCGCGATGGCCTCGTTGATGCCGCGCTCTTCCGAATCCATGCCCGGGTAGGCCCCGGGGGTGTCGATCAGGCTGATGACCGGCAGCCGGTAGCGCTCGGCGAGTTCCACCAGTCGGCGCGCCTTGCGATAGCCCTCCGGCCGGGGCATGCCGAAATTGTGCCTGACCTTGGCCCGGGTGCCGCGTCCCTTCTGGTGGCCGATCACCATGACCGGGCGGTCGCCGATCTTCGCCAGGCCGCCGATGATGGCCTGATCGTCGGCATAGAGACGGTCGCCATGCAATTCATCGAAATCGGTGAAGATGTGCTCGAGGTAGTCCAGGGTGTAGGGCCGCAGGGGATGGCGCGCCACCTGACAGATCTGCCAGGGGGAGAGGTTGGCGTAGATTTTTTCGGTCAGGCGCAGGCTTTTCTGCCGCAGGGTCTGGATTTCCTCGTTGATATTGATCTCGTTGTCGCTGCCCACAAGGCGCAACTCGCTGATCTTGCCTTCCAGCTCGGCAATCGGCTGTTCAAATTCCAGATAATCGGGATTCACCGCGGGTCAGGGTCCTTGGCTCGCTGAAGGGATGGGGGATTCTTGTGACGATTGCGCGTGATACTGGAGCTTGACCTGCTCGGGGCCGAATTCCGCGCACAGGCTGCGGACGAGTTCCTCCGCCGGCGCCACCGCCCAGTCGGGACCGAGCATTATACACCCCCGCAGGTCGCCGCGACGGTAGTCGATGAGCACCTTGCAACGGGCCTCGCCATTGCCGGCCCTGCCATCGCACCGGTAGGGCCCAAGCAGGTCCGCGAGCTGGCGGCAAAAATCCCCGGGCGGCGCGCCGTCCGCCAGACTCAGGGAGAGGCTGCGGGCATGTTTCGCCCTGGCCTCGGCGAGGGTCATCGCCTTTCTCGCCTGCAGGCGCACACCGCCACTGAAATCGTCTTTGGAAACCTTGCCCTCAAAAATGTAAACGCCGTGTTTTTTCAGGCGGTCCCGGACCTGGCCGAATTCCGGGTCGTACATGACCGCCTCGAGCCTGTTGGCGCCGTCGTCGAGCACCATGATCGCCATATCGCCCCGGTCGCGTTTGCGCACGCGGATATCGGCGAGCATGCCGGCGAACCGCTGGTTCGCGCGCGAGGCTTTGGCGTCTCCCAGGCGCTTGGGCGCGAATTGCTCCAGTTCGGGCCAGTATTCGTCCATGGGGTGCGCGGTGAGATAGTAGCCGAGGCACTCGCGTTCGGCTTCCAGCGCGGCGCGCGTGTCCACCCGGGCTTCCGCGGCGCTGGCCGGCAGTGCGCCTCCGGCTTCCGGCTCGGCCTCGGCGTCCGCAAACAGATTGGCGATGCCTAAAGCCTGGTCCTCCAGATGCTGCTCCGCCGCCTTGATCACTTCGGGCAGGCAATGCCGCAATTTCGCCCTGGCGGCGAGAGCCTCGCCTTCGGCGAGCGCGTCGCAGGCGCCCGAATCGATCAGGATTTCGATAACGTTCTTGTTGTCGAGCTGCCCGCCCACCCGGCGGCACAGGTCCGGCAGGCTGCGGAAGCCGCCCTCCTCACGGGCCCCGGCGATGCGCTCGATCTGCCCCTGGCCGAGATTGCGGATGGCGCCGAGGCCATACACGATACGCCGCTGGTCATCCACGCCGAAACGATACCCGCCGCGGTTGATGTCGGGCGACAGCACCGTCAGTCCCATTTCCCGGCATTCGGCGACGAGTTCCATGATCTTGTCGGTCTGGTTCATTTCCGCGGAAAGCACCGCGGCCATGAAATACGCCGGGTAGTGGGTCTTGAGCCAGGCGGTCTGGTAGGCCAGCAGGGCGTAGGCCACCGAATGCGACTTGTTGAAGCCGTAGCCGGCGAATTTTTCCATCAGGTCGAACAGGTCCGAGGCCTTGCGCTCGGGGACACCCTGCTCCAGCGCCCCGCTCATGAAGGCGTCGCGCTGGCGCGCCATTTCCTCCGGGTCCTTCTTGCCCATGGCCTTGCGCAGGATATCGGCCCGGCCCAGGGTGTACTTGCCGAGCAACTGGGCGATTTTCATCACCTGTTCCTGGTACAGAATCACGCCGTAGGTGCCTTTCAGCACCGGCTCAAGCTCCGGCAGGGGATAGTTCACCTCCTTGCGGCCGTGCTTGCGGTCGATGAAATCATCCACCATGCCCGATTGCAGGGGGCCGGGGCGATACAGGGCCACCAGGGCCACCAGATCATCGAAACGGCTCGGCTTGAGCTTGCGGATCAGTTGCTTCAGCCCCCGGGATTCCAACTGGAACACCGCCGTGGTGCTGCCCTTGCCGAGCATCCGGTAGACCTTGCGGTCATCCAGGGGCAGGCCGGCGATGTCGATTCGGGCGCCTTCCTGATCGGCGACGGATTTCACCGCCCAGTCGATGATGGTCAGGGTGCGCAGGCCGAGAAAGTCGAATTTCACCAGACCCGCGGTTTCCACGTCGTCCTTGTCGTACTGGGTCAGCAGGCTGGAGCCGGTGCGCTCCTGGTCGCGGAACAGCGGCGTGAAATCCGTGAGCCGGCCCGGCGCGATGACCACGCCGCCGGCGTGCTTGCCGATATTGCGGGCGATGCCTTCGAGCTTGAGCGCCATCTCGAAGATTTCCCCGGCGTCGTCATCGCTTTCAATACACTCCTTGAGCTCCGGCCTTTCCACCAGCGCCTGGCGCAGGGTCATGCCGACAGTACCGGGAATCATCCGCGACAGCCTGTCGCCGAGCGAGAAGGGCTTGCCCTGCACCCGGGCCACGTCGCGCACCACCGCCTTGGCCGCCATGGTGCCGAAAGTGATGATCTGGGAAACCGCGTCCTGGCCGTAGATTTCCGCCACATGGGAAATCACCCGGTCGCGGCCTTCCATGCAGAAATCGATATCGAAATCGGGCATGGATACGCGCTCGGGATTGAGAAACCGCTCGAAGAGCAGGTCGTACTCCAGCGGGTCCACATCGGTGATGCCCAGGGCCCAGGCGACAATGGAGCCGGCCCCGGAACCCCGCCCCGGCCCCACCGGGATGCCATTCGCCTTGGCCCATTGCACGAACTCCATCACGATGAGGAAGTAGCCGGCGAAATCCATGTGCTGGATGATGCCGAGCTCTTCCCGGAGTCTCGCCTGATAGCCCTCGGCAGTCGTTTCGCTGGCGCCGGGGGATTGCGGCCGCTCCGCAAGCCGCCCGGCAAGCCCGCTGGCGGCAACCCGTGACAGGTACTCGTTCAGGCTCGCGGTTTCACCCGGAGGCAACCGGAACTCCGGCAGCCGCTGGACAAGCTCGAGGTCGAGATTGCAACGCCGGGCGATATCGACGGTGGCGCTGACCGCCTCGGGAACATCGTGGAACAGCTCGATCATTTCCCCGGCGCTGCGCAGGTGCTGGCGGGGGGTATAGTCCCGGGGGCGGCCAGGGTCATCGAGCACCCGGCGCTGGGTAATGCAGACCCTGGCCTCGTGAGCTTCGAAATCGTCCTCGCCCAGGAAGCGCACGTCATTGGTGGCCACCACCGGGCAGCCGCTTTCCCGGGCAAGCCCGAGGGCGGCTTCGATATATTCCTCCTCGCCGGTCTTGCCGAGGCGTTGCAACTCGATATAGAAACTTTCCGGAAAGAGTTCGCGCCAGGAATTGAGCAAGCCCCGCGCCAGTTCGGCATCGCCGGCAAGCAGCGCGGCGGCGATATCGGACCGCAGGGCGCCGGACAGGGCGATCAGGCCTTCGCTGTAGCCCCCGAGCCTGGCCTTGTCGAGGGAAAATTCGGCGCCCGGTTCGTTTTCCACATAAACGTCCGAAACCAGCCGCAACAGATTGTGGTAGCCGGCTTCATTGCGGGCGAGCAGGACCAACTGGCTAACATGGCCGCTGGCCGTGTCGGTCACCCGCAGCTCGCAGCCGCACACCGGCTTGATTCCCGCCTGCCGGGCGCCCTGGTAGAACTTGATCAGGGCGAACAGATTGGCCAGATCGGTCACCGCCACCGCCGGCATGCCCCGCTCCCGGAGACGTTCCACCAGGGGCCCGATGGCGATCAGCCCGTCGCTGATGGAAAACTCGGTATGCAGGCGCAGATGAATGAATGTCTGGGCGGATGCTGGTTCGGACATGGGTGACTCGGCCTGGCTGCCAGACGAAGTTTACACCATGCCGGAGCAGCGTTGGCCGTTGCGGGTAAGATACCGGTTTGGCAGAAGGGCAGCCTTGGGATGGAATATGAACCCAAAAGGCGTTGCGGCAGATTCGCTGCCGGTTTTGGTCCCGGAGCAAGCGATTTCTTCTTTGACCTTGCGAAACATGGGGTTCTTTGGATCAATAACGACCTCCGTGTCGGATTAGCCAGAGAAGCGGATACAGACCCTCGCAACCATTGGCTACGCCAGTTTCGCGGTCAGCGGTTGCGGACTCCTGCCGATGAGAAGCACCATCCGGATCCGGAAGCTCTTCGTTGGCATGCCGCCAACATTGCGCACGCTGTGTGACGCTGAAAAACTCCCACACTTCATTCTCGTTGCCAAGTCGCCGCACGTACCATGGATATCATCGGTATACCGATCAGCCTGTCTGATGCCCCGGTTTTCGGCGGTGTAGTCCCGGATGCTTCCTATATCCGCAATGTCGGCGGGCGGGCAGGCGACCGAGCTCATTTCTGCGCCTGTGGGAATTCCGCCCGTTTGCGCGCCTTGAACTCATCGAAATCGAATGGCTGTGGCTCGCCGGATTGCCCACCCGCGGTTTGCTCATTTGACCATAGCCCTTCTGACCGGCGCGAAGCTGTGGCGGTGGATTGGGGTGGGGCCTTGCCGGGCGAGGATCTGGAGGTGCCGGGGGGTGGGGTAGCCCTTGTGCCTCGGGAAGTCGTAGGCGGGGTATTGGTCCTGCAGGGCGGTCATTTCCCGGTCGCGGGTTACCTTGGCGATGATGGAGGCGGCGGCGATGCCGGGGACGCTGCCGTCGCCGCCGGGGATGGCTTCCGTGGGATAGGGCCATTCGGGGAGGATGTTGCCGTCCACAAGAATCGATGCGGGCTGGACGGCAAGTCGGGCGACGGCGCGCTGCATGGCGAGCAGGCTGGCGCGGAGCACATCAAGCTCGTCGATTTCCGCCGGGCTTGCGCGGCCGATGGCGAAGCTGGCGCAAGTGTCGAGGATTTCCCGGTAGCAGGCTTCCCGGCGGGGGGCGGCGAGCTTCTTGGAATCGTTCAGGCCCTGGATTTCGGTTTCGGGGACGAGTATGACCGCCGCGGCGACCACATCGCCGGCGAGCGCGCCGCGGCCGACTTCATCGACGCCCGCCTGGGGCGCGGGCAAATGGGGGAACTTCCGCCACTCGGGCTTGCGAATGGGCCGCCCGATCATCGGGGGTCGCTTGCGGCGACGCGGGTCGCGAGCATTTCACCGATCGCGGCAGCGGCCTCCCGGGATGCGTTCCTGCGCAGCAGGCGATGCTGCCGGGCGAAGATTTCCAGCATTTCCGGCGCCGGGGCGGGATGGACCATGAAGCCGCGGATTTCTTCGAGCAGATTGTCCGGGTTGACTTCGCGCTGCACGTATTCCGGGACGAGTCGTTTGCCCGCGAGCAGGTTGGGAATCGCCATGTGCTCCACATGGACCATGCGCGAAGCGATGGCGTAAGTCAACGGCGCAAGCCGGTAACAGACCGCCATGGGGCGGTGCAGCAGCATGGCTTCCAGGGTCGCCGTGCCGGAGGCGAGGATGACGAAATCCGCCGCCGCCATGGCCTGGCGCGAATCGTCGAGCAGGCGACAGTCGGTGCCGGAGAAGCCGTCTTCTTCCATGATGCGCCCGACCAGGCGGCGATTCGCCCCGTCGCTGCAGGGCAGCAGGAATTGCAATCCGGGAAATTCACGCTGTGCCGCAGCCGCCGCCGCCAGGAATATCGGCGCCATTCGCCGTATCTCTCCCTTGCGGCTGCCGGGCAATAGCGCAATGACCCGGGATCCGGGATCGAGCCCGAGTTGCCGCCTTGCCTGCATGCCGCGCTGGTCGGGAACGGGCGTGGGCGCGGATGGGTGTCCCGTGTCGGCGGCGGTGGATGGGTGTCCCATACCGTCCATACCGGGACCGGGTTCGATGGCGTCGGCGAGTGGGTGTCCCACGCAGCGCACGGCGATGCCGTGTTGGCGGTAGATGCCGGTTTCGAAAGGGAATAGCGTCAGCATCAGGTCGATGGTCCGGGCAATCCCGTGGATCCTGCCGGCGCGCCAGGCCCAGACGCTGGGGCTGACATAATGCACCGTGGGAATGCCGCTGCGGTGCAGGGTTTTTGCCAGGCGGAGATTGAAGTCCGGCGAATCGACGCCGATGAAGGCCGCTGGCGGGCGGGCGCGGAAATGCTCGCTGAGCCGGCGCTTGATTCGCAACAGTTCCGGCAATCTGGCGAGCGGCTCCACCAGACCCATGACCGCAAGCCGCTCCATGGGCGCCAGGGATTCACAGCCAAGCCGCTCCATGGCGGGGCCGCCGACGCCACTGAAGCGCGCGCCGGGAAAACGCTCGCCCAGGGCCCGCATCAGCCCCGCGCCAAGCATGTCACCCGAGGCTTCGCCGGCGACAATGCCCAAGTGAAGGGTTTCAGTCATGCCATGTGCGAACGGCAATATTCATTTTGGAATTGAATGCTTCGCTTTCCGTCATTCCGCGCCCAGGAGCCTGCGGCGCAGGCTCCCAGTCGCAGAATCTCTTCAACGGCCACCCGATGAGATCCTGCGACTACGCGCAGGATGACAGGGAGGGCCGGGCGCCTTGCCATGTATGGCTAGGAGCCGGCGCCACTCAGCGATGCACGCCCTTGCAAGACGATTCCACCGAGTCCACCAGGGTCTTGAGTACTTCGCTGTCCTCGCTGAGCGCCTTGATCTGGGGAATGGCTTCCTGCATGGTCAGATTGCGCAGGTGGAGAATCTTGAATGCCTTCTTCATCAGCTCGATTTCTTCCCGGGCGAATCCGCGCCGTTTCATGCCGATGGAATTGATGCTTCTGGCAAGCGCGGGCTGGCCGCTGACGATGACAAAGGCGGGCACGTCGTTCACCACGTGGGTCATGCCACCCACCATGGCATGGGCGCCGATGCGGAGGAACTGGTTGACGCCGGCGTAGCCGCCGAGAATGGCAAAGTCGTCGATGCCGACGTGGCCGCAAAGGCCCACGTTATTGGCGCAGACGATATCGTCACCGAGCATGCAGTCGTGGGCCACATGGGCATAGGCCATCAGCAGGTTGCGGTTGCCGATGCGGGTCAGCCCCCCGCCGCCGCCGGTTCCCCGGTGGACGGTCACCCCTTCCCGGAAAACATTGTCGTCGCCGATTTCGAGCCAGGTGTCCTCGCCCTGGTATTTCCTGTCCTGGGGATCTTCCCCCACGGAGCAGAACTGGAAGAACAGGTTGCCGCCGCCGATGCGGGTATTGGATTGAATCACCACATGGGAGCGCAGAATGCTGCCCGCTCCGATGGAGACATTGGAGCCGATGATGCTCCAGGGGCCGATGACCACATCGGGCCCGATTTCCACATCCTCTTCTATCCGCGCCGTGGGATCGATGCTGGCGCTGCTGTCAATCGACATCCACTTTCCTCTCGGCGCAAATGATTTTCATCGAGCCCACGTGTTGCCCGCCCACGGACGCCTCGGCGTGGAACTTGTAAATGCCGCGGCGATTGCTGATGACGTCTACCTTGAGCAGCAACTGGTCTCCCGGCACCACCGGGCGCCGCAGGCGCACCTCGTCGGCGCCGACGAAATAGTACAGGTAGCCGTCGGCGGGCTTTTTCTCCTGGCTCTTGAAGCCGAGCACCCCCGCCGCCTGGGCCAGGGCCTCGATGATGAGCACGCCGGGCATGATGGGCTGGTGCGGGAAATGGCCCACAAAGAAAGGCTCGTTCACGGTGACGTTCTTCAGGGCGAGGATCGACTTGCCGAGTTCCATCTCAAGCACCCGGTCCACAAGCAGGAACGGATAGCGTTGGGGCAGGTACTGCTTGATTTCCTCAATATCCAGAAGCATTTTCCCAATCTCCGAAGCCCGAATCCCAGGAGCCTGCGGCGCAGGTTCCTAAGTATTCTCTGAAAAACTCCATCCGTGGAGTTTTTCATTATCGCAAAACAAAAGCGTGGTTTTGTTTTGCTCGCGAATTCAATGGCTTACGCCATCGAATTCGGCGGCACTTCCATGTGCCGCAGGGAAGCTCTGACTTGATCAGAGCTTCCCTAGTCCTTGCCGATCAGTTTTTCCAAGCCCTGCAGGCGATTGGCCATTTCGTCGAGTTCCTGGAAGCGGGTGATGACGCGCTTCCAGCGGCTGGTTTTCATGTGTCCGGTGCCCGAGGAGTATCGGCCCGGCTCGGTGATGCTGCGGCTGACCAGGGACATGGCGCTGACCTCGACCCGGTCGGCGATGGTGATATGCCCCACCGCCCCGGAGGCGCCGCCCATGATGCAGTTCCTGCCGATCACCACACTGCCGGCAATGGCCGTGCAGCCACAGATTACCGTATGTTCTCCGATGACACAGTTGTGCCCGATCTGCACCTGGTTATCGATTTTCACGCCTTTGCCGATCCGCGTGTCGCCCATGACCCCCGCATCGATGGTGGTGCCGGCGCCGATATCCACGTCATCGCCAATACGCACCGATCCGCCGTGGTGGATCTTTACCGATTTCTCGCCATCGAAAGCATAGCCGAAACCGTCGGCCCCGATGACGCTGTTGGCGTCGATTCGCACATTGCCGCCGAGTTGCACGCCGGGATAGAGCACCACCGCCCGCTGCAGGCGGCAAGCCGGCCCGAGCCGGCAATTCGCGCCGATGATGCAGCCGGGGCCGATCACCGTTCCTTCGCCGATGCTGGCGCCGGCCTCGATCACACTGTTGGGGCCGATGCTTGCTTCGTTCCCGATCACGGCGTCGTCATGCACCACCGCCGAGGGATGAACGCCGGCCTCAGGCGCCCCGCCGGCGTGGAAAATCGCCGTGGCCCGGGCAAAACCCACATATGGCCGGGGGCTGATCAGCCGGTTTGCCGGGCAGGCGTCGCGGAATCGCTCTTCAATGAGGATGGCCGACGCCCGGGTATCGGCGAGCTGGCCGGCGTAGGCGGGATTGGAGAGAAAGCTCAATTCGCCCGGGACGGCATCGGCAAGGGTTCCGAGGCCACTAATTTCGCAGTCGCCGTCACCGTCGAGTTCGACTTCCAGCAATTCGGCGAGCCGGGACAGCCTGATGCGAACCGGTGGAGACACCTGATACGGCCAGTTGCGGCTTGCTTGCCCGCGCCCTGATTCGTTTACTCCCCCTGATCCATTTCGTTGAGTTTGGCGGTGACCCGGGCGGTGATATCGAGCACCTGATCGAAATACGGCGCGCTGTCGGCATTGAGAATCAGATCGAAGCCGCCTTCGGCTACGACTTCGGAGACGGCATCGGCAAGCTGCTGCTGCATGCTTTCGAGAAACAGCTGGTTTCTTTCGTTGAGTGCGGTTTGCACCCGCTCCTGGATCAATTGCAGTTGCACCTGGAGGTCCTGGGCGTTGGAGTTCATGCGCCGTACTTCATCCTCGGTCATGATGGCTTCGTTCTGCTGGAATTCCTCGGCGAGAGCGCTCAGTTCCTCGGAAAGTTCAGTGGCTCTTTCCTGGTCCGGCGCGAGTTCCGCCTCGAGTTCCTGCTGGATCACCTGGGCCGCGTCCGAGGCAAACAGGGCGCGCAAGGGGTTGAGGATGCCGATCTTGGTGTCCTGGGCGACGGCCCCCTGGGAAACTACCGCCAGGGCAAGGCCGGCAATGAGGCATTTGATGGTTTTCAAGGCTTCTCTCCGATTGCAGTTCCGCCAAGACCGGTGCTTTCCGTCAGAATCCGGTTCCCGATGTCAGAATTCATAACCTGACTTCAGAATCTGGCGACCAACATTAAAATCCGGTACCCACGGTAAAGTCAAAACTCTTGGTGTCATCCCCTTCCTTTCCGAATGGCTGGGCCAGATAGAAAGTCAGCGGGCCAAAAGGCGACAGATACGTAACCGCGAGACCCGCCGCATAGCGAAACTCCTTCAGGTCGAAATCCGCGCAGTTCTGCAAAGCCCGTTGCCTTTCGGTGCAATGGGAAGAAAACACATTGCCCACGTCGATGAACAACGAAGTCCGCAACTGGTTCGACACTTCATCGACAAATGGCACCGGGAACAGCAGTTCCAGTGTCGCCGTGGTGAGTATGTTACCACCAAAGCTGTCGTAATCCTCATGCAGGAAGAAATTCTCCACCGCCAGGGCCGGCACGGGGTTGCCCATGCCGTCGAGCACCGGATTGCCCATGGCGTCGAGCAGGGGCTCGGCCTGGTAGGCGAAATCGGTGTCAAACCCCTGGGCGGAGCCGTCCTCGTTGAGCAGGACATTGCCGGCCTCGTCCTTGAGCAGGGAAACCCGGCTCTGGGTCAGATAGCGCGCGCCGGCGGTGCTGCGGGGGCCGAGGCTATTCTCCTCAAAACCGCGCACCACCCCCGCGGCGTTGATGCCGCCGGCGAAATAGTGGTTGAAGAAAGGCATCTGTTCGGTGTCGCCATAGCCGATGCCATAGCCGAGATTGGTGCGCAGGCCCACCACCCAGGTGCGGTCCTGGTTCAGGGGCCAGTACATCTGGTTGGAATAGGAAAAACGCGCGAACTGCAGGTCGCTGCCCGGCAGGGTGACTTCCAGACCCAGATTGTGCAGCGAGCCGTCGTTGGCGAGCTGGCCGCGGTTGAGGGTGTTGCGGAACCAGTTGCCGCTGAGGCTGAAGTTGTCGAAATTGTCGCCGTAGAGGTCAACAAAGCCCGGGTCCGGGTTGGCGCGAAGCTGGGCCATGCTGAGCAGGTTGACGTCGCCGAGCACGGCGTCCATTACCGGGCCCGCCGCCGGGTCGGGATTGGCGGGGGAGATCAGGTACTTGTCTATATTGGGATACAGGGTGGGCGAGGCGACGATTTCCTGCACCGAACCGAGCCCGGAACTGAGTTCGGTATGGGTGTAGCCCAGATCGAAACCGAGGGCGGAGATTTCGCTCAGGGGATAGCTGAAACTCAGGGATGCGCCATAGGATGAGGTATTGAAGTTCGCCACATTGAAAGGCGAGTCGATTTCCTGCACATAGAGGCTCATGCCCCGGCTCACCCCGTCCGGGGTGAAATACGGGTCCACATACTGGAAATTGAGCGACTTGATGAAGCGGCTGCGGTTGACCCCCACCGCCACGGTGCGGCCGGTGCCGAGAAAGTTCTGGGCCTGGAGATTGGAACTGATGAAGAAATCGCCGCTGCCTCCGGTGCCCACCTGAAAACTGATGGCACCGAAGTTCTGCTCCACCACGTCGAAATTGACGTCGACCTGGTCGGTGGTGCCGGGCACTTCCTCGGTCTCGACTTCCACGGTTTCAAAGTAGCCGAGCCGCTCCAGCCGCACCTTGGACTGTTCGATCTGCATGCTGGAAGCCGGCGCGGCTTCGAGCTGGCGCATTTCCCGCCGCAGCACGTCGTCCGCGGTGGAGGTATTGCCATTGAAATTGATGCGGTTCACATAGGTGCGGTTGCCGGGTTCGATGACGAAGGTCACGTCCACCGAGCCGTCCTCGTTGACATTGGGCACGCCGGTGGCCTCGGCGAAGGCATAGCCGAGATTGCCGAGGAACTGCACCATGATTTCCTCGGTGCCGGTCACCAGGGCCTGGGAGTAGATCTGTCCCGGGCGCACGAAGATCGCGGCGCGCAGAATCGCCTCGGCGTCCACGAGATCACCGGCGAGATCGACTTCATTGATGACGAACTGGTTGCCTTCGAGCACATTGATGGTGATGTAGACCTCGCGCCGGTCCGGGGTAATCGAGATCGGTGTCGATTCGATATTGAACTCCACATAGCCATTGTCGAGATAGAAGGATTCGAGCCTTTCCAGGTCGCCGGAAAACTGCTCCCGGGAGTAGCGGTCCCTGCGGCTGAGGAACAGGTACCAGGGTTTCGGGCCGAGTTCGAACAGGTCGAGCAGGGTTTCATCGTCAAAGGAATCGTTGCCCACCACATTGATCTGGCGGATTCTGGATTCTTCGCCCTCGTTGATGTCGAGGCTGATGGACACCCGGTTGCGGGGCAGTTCCTCGACTTCAATCTCCACCGCCGCGCCGTAGCGCCCCCGGGAAGAATACACTTCCTGGATTCCCTGGCGGATGGCTTCCAGGGCGGCCCGGGTGAAGATTTCGCCTTCGGCGATTTCCGCCGTGGCCATGTTTTCGATGATGTCTTCGGTCTCCAGCACGCTGTTGCCTTCGATATTGATCTCCGCCACCGAAGGGCGCTCCTGCACGGTGATGACCAGGATATTGCCTTCCCGGGAAACTTCGACGGCGTCAAAGTACTCGGAAGCCGCGAGTTCACGAATGATCAGGGCCGGGGTTTGCGAGCTGACTTCGTCGCCGATGCCCACGGGCAGCAGGTTGTAGATGATGCCGGGAGTGATGCGCTGGTAGCCGTCGACGATGATGTCGGCGATGGTGAAGTTCTGGGCGATTGCGGGGCGGGCGAACCATGCGGCCAGGAATAGCAGGGTTGCGGCCTGGAAAAACGGAAACAGGACTTTGTTCATGATTCGCGCGGGTTCAGGCCGTTTTGCGGACAATTCACAGCAATCTGTTGAAGTCATTGTAGAACGCCAGCACCATGATGCCGAGCACCATGGCCATGCCGAGGCGCAGGCTCCAGGCCTGCACCGCTTCCGGCAGGGGCCGCCGGATGATCGCTTCCACCAGGAAGAAAAACAGGTGGCCGCCGTCGAGCATGGGGATGGGCAGCAGGTTGAGGATCGCAATGGAAATGCTGAGCAGCGCCAGGAATCCCAGATAGGTGTCGAGGCCGATGGTGGCGGTTTCCCCGGCAACCTGGGCGATGGTGATGGGGCCGCTGACATGCTCGACGGAAATCAGCCCCACGATCATCTTCTGGATCGAGCCCAATACGAATAGCGACATCTCCCAGGTTTCCCGCAGCGCCGGCGCCACGGCCTCCAGCGGACCATAACGAAATTCCAGCAGCGACTCGGCGGGCAGCAGGTCCAGCGGCCGCACCGAGGCGACTCCGGCGCCGATTCTGCCGTATGCCGCGCCATCCTCGCCCAGGATGGATTCGGGGCGCAGCAGCAGTTCGACGTTCGCGCCTGTCCTTTCGACCACGACGCGCAGGTCAAGTTCCGGGCTTGCCCGAATCCTGTCCACCCATTCGGACCAGTCCCGCACGGGCTCGCCATCGACCGCCAGCACCAGGTCGCCTTCCCGCAGTCCGCCAATATCCGCCGGGGCGCCGGTTTCCACCAGGCCGATTCGTGGCGGAATCAGCCATTCCACGATGCCCAGGTCGGCGATGGGCCGCGGCTCGGCGCTGTCGCCAAGCCAGGAATCGATGGGAATGCCCACGTTCTTCTCGGCGGCGCCGGAGGCCGGCGCCACCCGCAGGTTCAGGGCGCCGGTTTCCCCGATGCGGCCCAGCAACCGCATGTTGACTTCCCGCCAGGTGGCGGTCTCGCGGCCGTCCACCGCCAGGATGCGGTCTCCGGCTACCAGCCCGGCGAACCGCGCCGGGGAGTCCCCGCGCACCTCCTGCACCACAGGCGCCACGCCGCTGGCGCCGAAACTGACATTGACCAGCCAGAAAATCACAAAGGCGAGCAAGAGATTCGCCCCGGGGCCGGCGGCGACAATGGCCGAACGCTGCCACAGGGGTTTGCAGGCGAAGGAGGTGTTGCGCTGCTCCTCCGGCACCGAAGCCGGGTCCACCAGGGAGGTATCCTCCATGCCCAGCATTTTCACGTAGCCGCCCAGGGGAATCGGGGCGATGACGTATTCGGTGCCGTCCCTGCCCAGCCAGCGCTTGAGTGGATTGCCGAATCCCACGGAAAAGCGCAGCACTTTCACGCCGCAGCGCCGCGCCACCCAGAAATGGCCGTATTCGTGGAAGGTCACCAGGATGCCCAGGGTGACCAGCAAGGCCAGTGCTGCTATCAGAAAATCAATCATGTTAAATCTCTAAAAACCCTTGCAAATCAATTCTTTGGCATAGGTTCTGGCCAGGCCGTCGATTTCCAGAATGATATCCAGGGAGTCGGCCTCTCCACAAGGAATTTTAGCCGAAACCGCCTCGATGAGTTTGGCGATACGGGCGAAGGGCAGATTCTCCGCCAGGAAGGCGGCGACTGCAACTTCATTGGCGGCATTCACCACCGCCGGCGCCGAGCCCCGCCGCCTGGCGGCTTCCATGCCCAGGCCGAGGCAGGGAAAGCGCTCGCGGTCCGGGGGCAGAAACTCCAGGGGCTCTTCCGCCGCCAGATTCAGGGTATCGGCGCCGGAGGCCATGCGCCGCGGCCAGGCCAGGGCGCCGGCGATGGGTATCCGCATGTCCGGGGCGCCGAGCTGGGCGAGCACCGAGCCGTCTTCGTAATGCACCAGGGAATGGACGATGGATTGGGGATGAATCAGTACTTCCACCCGGTCCGGCCCCATGCCGAACAGGAAACAGGCCTCGATCACTTCCAGGCCCTTGTTCATCAGGGTAGCGGAATCCACCGAAATCTTGGCGCCCATGTTCCATTTCGGATGGCGGCAGGCCCGGGCCGGAGTGATGGCGGCGAACTCCGCCGCCGGCGTATGCAGGAAAGGGCCGCCGGAGCAGGTAAGCACAAGTTTTTCCACGTGGCGGGTCTGGGCCGGGTCCAGCGCGGCGCCGGACCAGGGCAGGCACTGGAAAATGGCGTTGTGTTCGCTGTCCACGGGAATCAGCAAAGCGCCGGATTCCCGCGCCGCGCGCAGGCATAGGTCGCCAGCCATGACCAGGGATTCCTTGTTGGCCAGGAGCACTTTCTTGCCCGCGCCGATGGCGGCCAGAGTCGATTCGAGCCCGGCGGCGCCGACGATGGCCGCCATCACGGTATCGACTTCCGGCAGGCTCGCGATGCGCGGCAGCGCTTCGGGCCCCGCCAGGGCCTCGGTGGGCGTTCCCGCGGATTTCAGCCGCCGGCGCAATTCCCCGAGATGTTCCGGGTTCGCCATCACGGCGTACCGCGGCTGGAATTCCCGGCATTGCTCGGCCAGCAACTCGGCATTGCTCGCGGCGCTGAGGGCCATGGCGCGCAACCGGGGATGCTTGCGCAGCACCGCCAGGGTATTGCGCCCGATGGAGCCGGTGGAGCCAAGAATGGCCACCGCCCGGCTTGGTTGCGCCGCGCTGGCGTGTTCTGACTGGAATTTCACCGGAACAGCCATGTCATGCCCAGGGCGAAGGCCGGGGTGGCGGCGAGCAAGCCGTCGATGCGGTCCAGCAGTCCGCCGTGGCCCGGCAGCAGGTTGCCGCTGTCCTTGGCGTCGCGGTTGCGCTTGAGCATGCTTTCCAGCAAGTCGCCGATGACGCAAAGCGCCGCCACCAGCGGCGCAAGCACGGCAAGCAGGAGGATCTCGCCGGTTTCCAGTGGCCGTAGCCAGTGGTGCAGCGCCCAGCCCATGGCGGCCGCCGCCAGCAGGCAAAGCGCAAAGCCGCCCCAGACGCCTTCCCAGGTCTTGTTGGGGCTGATCGCCGGCGCCAGTTGCCGCTTGCCGAGGCTGCGGCCGGTGAAATAAGCGCCGATGTCCACCGCGGCCACGAGCACGATCAGGGCCAGCACCAGATAGCCTTGCGGAAGCAGCAGCTTGAGCCAGACCATGCCCGCCAGGCTCGGCAACAGGGCCAATGCCCCCATGGCGCCGATGCGGGAAGCGCTGTCCCAGCGGGCGCGGTTGGCGGGATAGCCTGTCAGCACCAGCAGGATGAGCAGCCAGAAAACCATTGCCAGGCCCAGCACGCCCATGGTTTCGGGCTGACTCGGGATGGCTGTGGAGGAACGCGCTCCCAGCCCGGCGAACAACAGGCCCGCCGCGGCAAGCAGCAATCCGACATAGCCGAGCCGGGCGCGGCGGGAGGCGAGCCCCATCAGCCGGCTCCATTCCCAGCCGGCCCAGAGGATCACCGCCCCCAGCGCCAGGGAAAAGGGAATCGGCGGCGTCAGCATGGTGAGCAGGCCGACCCCGAGAATCAGCGCCACCGCGGTAATGATGCGCAGTTTCAGCATGGCGGCGAAACCATCGCCGGGGGCGCGAAGGCGGCTGTTCCCGTCATGCCTCGTGCCCGCCGAATCGCCGCTGGCGGCTGGCGAAATCGTCGATCGCCCGCTGCAATTCCTTTTCGCTGAAATCGGGCCACAGACATTCGGTGAAATAGAACTCGGTATAGGCGAACTGCCACAGCAGGAAATTGCTGATCCGCCGTTCGCCGCCGGTGCGGATGCAGAGGTCGGGCTCGGGCAATTCGCTCAACTGGGTGTGAGAGTGGACCAGGTCGATGTCTATGGCTTCGGCGTCGAGGCCGCTGTCCCTGACCTGCTCGGCGATCAGGCGCATGGCATTGGCGATATCCCAGCGGCCGCCGTAATCCGCCGCCACGGTAACCCGGGTGCCGCTGTTGTTCCGGGTCAATTCCTCCACCTCGGCCATGCTGTCCAGGATTCGCGCCGAAAAGGACTCGCGGTTGCCGATAAAGCTGAGCCGCGCGTTGGCCTTGTGCAACTGGCTGACTTCCTCGCGTTGCAACACCGAAAGGAACAACGCCATCAGGCCCTGGACTTCGTGGGCGGGGCGCATCCAGTTTTCGCTGCTGAAGGCGAACAGCGTGAGGCAGGGAATTTTGCGCCGCACACAGGAAAATGCGATTTCCCGGGCCGTCTCGGCGCCGTGGCGGTGGCCGGCTTTCACCGGCAGGCCCCTGCCCTTCGCCCAGCGGTTATTGCCGTCCATGATGATGGCGATGTGCTCGGGCAGGTATCTGGTTTGGCCGGTTGTCATGGCGAACTGCCGGGGAAGCGCTGTTAGGGCCTGTTCACACTATGCGCTGTCGCTCTGCCGGAGCTCTTTTTTCGTCCGGCAAGACGCCGCGAGCGCCTTGTGGTTGATCCACATGAGCGAGCGGCAACGCCGCCGGGAGGAAAAAGAGACCCGGCCCTTCGGGTTGTGTCTGTCACGTCGCCACCCGGCGTTGCGACTCGCTCA
>JAJDVS010000012.1 GCA_022825945.1 Pseudomonadales bacterium | reverse complement strand
CACGCGCCAGCGCCAGGAAAACCGCGGCGTGCCGTACCTGTTCCTGAAGCCGACCCGCGGCGCGGTGATCGGCCACGGTGATGACATCGTCATGCCTTTCGGCCGCGACGAGATCGAATACGAAGTGGAAATGGCGATCGTATTCGGCAGGACCGGCAAATACATCTCGGCCACCCGCGCCTATGACCATGTATTCGGTTACATGGTAGCCATGGACGTCTCCGACCGCGGCGGTCGTCCGCCGGGCGGCTACGGATCGGGTCAGGACTGGTTCGTCGGCAAGGGCCACGATACCTTTGCGCCCCACGGCCCGTGGATCGTTCCCAAGGAGTTCTATGGCGATCCGATGGAGCGCCTGCACCAGATCACCGTGATCGACGGCGTGACCGTGCAGGAAGCACAGGCCGGGGACATGATCCACAATATCCCCGAGTTGATTGAATACGCCTCGTCCCTGATCACCGTGTTCCCCGGGGACGTGCTGCAAAGCGGCACCTCCGGCGGCACCGGCGCCGGCCGCGTGCAGCGTGCCACGGGTTCGGGCTATCTGGTCGATGGCGAAAACATCAGCGCCAGCATCGAGGGAATCGGCACGCTGACGCACAGAATCGTCGCCGAACGCGATATTCCGGCCGACCTGTCCGGTGCGCAATTGCCGCCGACGGCTGAATACCGCGACCGCTAGTCGCGGTCGCATGTCGTTCCCGGAAGGCGCCGGTCGGGTGATTCCGGCCAGCGCCTTTCGCTGACGCGTCAGGCGTCCATTTGAGGAAACCAGGCCAAGCTACTATTATCCATCTCCCACGCTCACCATCCAGACGCACAAGGGAACTGCCATGCGCGGCGAGCCAATCATGCCGGCGAATTACCCACGGAAAGGGAACAGGTCTTCCTGGAGTCCATCGCAAACAGCAAGTACGACCGCCAGATCGTCTCCGGCCTGAACAAGTTCATTCAGCATGAAGTCCCCGAGGACATGAGGCGTTTCTACAGCCAGGGCGAACTTGCCGCGCTGTCGAGCCTCAAGAGCAGCGCCCGGGATATCGAAGCGCGAATGCCGGTCAAGCTCACGCGACACTACTTCGAGATGGCGCGCGACAGCGAAGCCCTGCAGGCCCTGGTCAAGGCAAGTCCCAAGGAAACCATGGACCTCGCCGGTGAGCCGGACCCGGGCCGGCAAATGGACTACAGCCCCGTGGAGGGCCTGATCCACAAGTACGAACTCGGCCTGATCTATGTGGCCTCGACCTGTTCGGCGCATTGCCGCTTCTGCTACCGAGAGGAATTGATCGCCCGCAAGACCGTCGGCAGGCCCGATGGCAGCGCGGCGCCCAAGGGGCTTGCCAGCATTCCCGAACTGGTGGCCTATATCCGGGAACACAACCGGCAGGTGGCGGATAACGGCGGCAGCCACCCTGCAACGGGACGCGTTGCCTTGCGGGAAATTCTCATGTCCGGCGGCGACCCACTGGTGCTCAACAATCGCAAGGTCGGCGCCTGGCTCGCGGCCCTTGCCGAGGCCGGTATCGATTCCATCCGCATCGGCACCAAGGAGCTTGCCTTCTTTCCCGAGCGGGTCGACGGCAGCTTCCTCGCCATGCTCGACAGCTTCCATGAAAGCTATCCGCACGTGCAGTTGCGAATGGTGCTGCACTTCAACCATCCCGATGAATTCCTGCTCAAGGACGCCGGCGGCCACTGGCGTGAAAACGCTGCGGGAACGCCGCTGTGGCGGGAAAACACCCGGCGCGCCGTGGAGGCGCTGCGCCACCGCCACTGGGTCACCCTGAGCAACCAGACGCCGATCATCCGCGGCATCAACGACGATGCGGATACACTGCGGACGCTGCAGCGGGAACTGAAGCGGGCGGGAGTGGAGAACCATTACTTCTTTTGCGGGCGCGACATCATCGGGCACAAGGCCTTCAATGTGCCCATCGAGGAAGCCTGGCGCATTCTTAACGAATCACAGAAGGGCCTGTCCGGCATCGAGGCCCAGGCGCGCCTGGTGCTGAGTCATTTCAAGGGCAAGATCGAAGTGGTCGCGGTGGTTGACGATGCTCCGGCGGCAATCGCCGGGGCGGAAGATGGATTCGTGGTATTCAAGTTGATCCGCAGCCCCGCCGATGCGGCCAGCCGCTCGAAAATCAGCATTGCCCGGCGGCGCCTGCGGGCGGTCTGGATCGACGCCTACGCCGACCGCATGATCTACGATGGCGCGGAGATTTTCTCCCGGAACGTCCGGGTGTCAGGCAATACGGAGCGCCTGCTCGATTCCGTGGTGAATGCCTGAATGGCTGACTGATCCGGGATGAATCGAATCTGCAACTTGCCGGAAGACCATAAATACCCCGAACCCAGAGGGCGACGGCTTCGAATCGGGTAGAGTTGAAGCGGAAATGACGGAAATCGAATCTTCATTGTGTGAGGAACTGGCGCGGGCGTATCGCGTTTTCGGGGCGCTCGGCTGGGGCCATCAGGCGTTCCGCACCGGCCCGGACACTCGCATTTCTTCAAGATTGGTCACGTACACGGTTTCGTTCAATCGATAGGATTGCTCCCCCGGACAGACTACCGTAACTCTGCTCAGGCCCAGTTCCTCCTGCGCCACGCGCATGGAGGGCGTGAGCTTTGGCGCGGAGGAATATTTGAACTCAAATGCCTCCGGATTCTGCCCGCGGGTAACAAGCAAATCGATTTCAGCTTGCGAGTGCTTCGCCCAGAAGAAGCAGTCTTCCGGAGAAACTTCCAGAATGCGTATCGTTTCCTCAAGGGCGAATCCTTCCCAGGAAGCGCCGAGGGAAGGATGCCGTCCAAGCGCTTCGGTGTTTTCGACTCCAAGAAAATAGTGCAGCAATCCGCTGTCGCGAAAATACAGCTTGGGGGATTTCACCTGTCTCTTGCCGATGTTTGCGAACCAGGGATGCAACAGGCGCACCATGAAGGCTCCCGCGAGAATATCGACGTATCGGCGAACCGTGGGCTGCGAAACGTCAAGCGACCGCGCAAGGTCGGAAAAATTGAGCACTTTGCCATGCAGGTGGGACAACATTGTCCACAGCCTTCGCATTTGTACGGGATTGAAATCTATCCCGAGCGCGGGGATGTCTCGCTCAAGCAGATTTGCGACGTAATGTCTGCGCCAGGTCATGCTGTCCGCGTCGCTTCCAGCCAGAAAAGACAGCGGAAACCCGCCGCGGAGCCAAAGACGTTCGGGATCTTCGACTTCACCGAAAGTGAACGGTGTCATTTCGAGATAGCCGATTCTGCCGGCGAGCGATTCGGAGGACTGACGTATCAATTCCCGGGAAGCGCTGCCCAGGACGAGATACTTCTGCATGAGCGGGCGGCGGTCGAGCAATACCCGCAGCAAGGGGAACAACTCGGGAATCCGTTGTATCTCGTCGATGACGACCAGTCCTTCAAGTCCCTCCAGCGCGAGTTTCGGCTCGGAAAGCCGGTTGAGGTCTACCGGATCCTCAAGATCGAAGTAATGCACTTGTCCAGCGCCTGTTCGAGCGATGTAGTCGCGCGCCAGCGTCGTCTTGCCGCATTGTCGCGGTCCCAGCAGGCCCACCATCGGGTGAGTGCGAAACAAGGCGTCGATTTGCGCCAGATAACTTGAGTGCCGCATATTTACCTGGAAAATTTAAATTCAGAATTTGAATTTTCCAGGTAAAACTCGCGCAGGTCAAGTTGGAGTGGGTGTCCTTTCGTTCAAGGCAGCGCTAGGGCCATCAGGCGTTCCGCTTCTCCGCCCGGTCCTCCGCCGAGCGCGAACACGATGTATTGCTTGCCGTCGGCCAGATAGGTGATGGGCGCCGCGTGGAAGCGCGCCGGCAATTGTAGCCACCACAATTCCTCTCCGGTGTCCTTGTCGTATATGCCGAGGCGATTGGTCTCGAAGCCCTGCCCGATGAAGAGCAGCGTTTTGGTGAGCAGCGGCCCGCCCAATTTCTCGAAATTTCCCATCGGCGCCAGCTCGAGGCCTTGCAAGGCGGGATGGTCGGTGGGGCCGTCGCCGACGGGCACATGCCAGAGTTCCTCGCCCTGATTCATGTCGAAGGCCACCAGTTGCGAGTAGGGCGGTTTGAACAGCGGAAGGCCACGTGGGCCGCTCAGTTCGCGCACCTGCGGCCGAATAGTCAGGTCTGAGTCGGGCGACTGCGGTGGACTGATGTTGACGGTGGAAAAATGTGCCCAACTGGGCACGAACAGGCGGTTGGTTTCCGGGTCGAAGGCCGCGCCCCACCAGTTCGCGCCGCCGCTCCAGCCGGGCCGGATGATATTGTCGCCGGGCGCCGGCGGGGTATACAGCGGGCCGCTGTGGTATTGACTGAAAATCTCCAGCGCTTCCGCTCTCAGTTCCGGCGTGAAGTCGATGAGATCGTCTTCGGTGGCGCCGTTGGTGAGAAACAGCGGCGGCCTGGTCGGATAAAGACCCCGCGTCATGAATCCGTGCACCGCGGGCCGCCCGTCGAGATACAGCACCGGATCGAAACTCCAGAGCGTTTCCCCGGAAGCCGGGTCGATGGCGGCGATCTGGCCGAGCGAGGTCGTGGTGTACAACACGCCGTTCACCATCAGCGGCGTCACTTCATAGGCGTAAGTCCGGAACGAACCGCGGTTTTGAATGACGTCGTTGTTTTCCCGCAGCGCCTGGTCCACGGAATCCCAGGTCCAGGCGACTTGCAGGCGTTGCACGTTGTCCGCGTTAATCTGATCGAGCGGCGAGTATTTCGTGTGCGCGGCGTCGCCTCCATAGCTGCGCCATTCGCCGTCCCGGGCTCCCTGCTGCGCCAAAGCGCCGCTGACGGAGAGACAAGACGCCAGCAGCAAAGGCAGATAATGTTTCATGGCAAACCCAGCACAACCATTTCCGGCGGCGATCCGAGCATGGTAACCGCCACATGCTGCCGGCCGTCGACGCGAAAAGTCACCGGTGGGCCGATCGGCTGCGCCGGCAGCGCCACTTGGGCGATCGTCACGCCGGTTTGCTTGTCGCGCGCCACCAGCGGGTAACTGCCTTCCGTATCGGGCGTTCTCTGCGCCGAGATCAGCAGGGTCTTCGTCACCAGCACCTGATCCCAGCCGTTGCCGAGCGGAGGCAGGTCCAGGCCCGCGAGAAGCGGGTGGTTCAGCACTCCGGGAGCCCCCGGTCCGTTCGGCACCTGCCACAGGATTTCGCCCGCGTTCATGTCGATCGCCGTAATCTGCCCATAGGGAGGCTTGATCAGGGGCAGGCCCCGCGGGCGCAGATTCGTGGTGACGTTGCGCACGTAGTTCAAGGTAGCGTCTTCCGCTTCCGGCACCGCCAATCCGGAGCGGCTCGGCGTGGCGACGGAAGGTATGTACAGAATGCCGGTTTCCGGGTCGACCGCGGCGCCCATCCAGTTGGCGCCGCCAATGTATCCGGGCACGTGAATCGTGCCGAAACTGGTTTCGGTTGGGAGCGAAGGCGGCGTGAAAATCGGCCCGTAGCGATGTTGTTCGAGCATTGCGACGGCGGCTTCGCGCAGCTCCGGCGTGAAATCGATGAGGTCGTCCACGCTCAGAT
>JAJDVS010000015.1 GCA_022825945.1 Pseudomonadales bacterium | reverse complement strand
CTGAAAAACTCCATCCGTGGAGTTTTTCATTATCGCAAAACAAAAGCGTGGTTTTGTTTTGCTCCCGAATTCAATGGCTTACGCCATCGAATTCGGCGGCACTTCCATGTGCCTAGGGAAGCTCTGACTTGATCAGAGCTTCCCTAGGCTACTTCCGCAATCTGGGTCAGTGGAATCGATTTCGCTCTTTCCGCGGCTTCCATGAAGGAGTCGATTTCGTTGAAGTTGAGGTAGCGATAGATACTATCGGCCATGGTGTCGATGGGCTGCATGTAGGACAGGTATTCCTCCATGGTGGGAATCCGGCCTGTCGCCGCGCTCACCGCGGCGAGTTCAGAGGAGGCGAGGAATACATTCGCCCCCTGGCCCAGCCGGTTGGGGAAATTGCGCGTGGATGTGGAAACCACCGTGGAGTTCGGCGCCACCCGGGCCTGATTGCCCATGCACAATGAGCATCCCGGCAATTCGGTGCGGGCGCCGGAGACGCCGAACACATGGTAAACGCCCTCGCTGATTAGCTGGTGCTCGTCCATCTTGGTGGGAGGGGCAACCCAGAGCCGGGTGGGCAAGGGAGGCTGCACCTGCTGGAGCACTTCGCTGGCGGCGCGAAAATGGCCGATATTGGTCATGCACGAGCCGATGAAGACTTCGTCGATGCCGGTTCCCGCCACGGCGGACAGGGGCTTGATGTCGTCGGGGTCGTTGGGGCAGGCGAGCAGGGGCTCGGTAATCCTGTTGAGATCGATTTCCAGCACCTTGTGGTATTGGGCATCCCGGTCGGGCTGCAGCAGCATCGGGTTCCGCAGCCATTCTTCCATCTGCCGCGCCCGGCGCTCGAGGGTGCGGGCATCGCCATAGCCATTGTCGATCATCCAGCGCAGCAGGGTGATATTCGAGCGGAGATACTCGGCGATGGGATCTTCATCGAGCAGAATCGTGCAGCCGCCGGCGGAACGCTCCGCCGAGGCGTCGGAAATCTCGAAAGCTTGCTCCACTTTCAGCTTTGGCAATCCTTCGATTTCCAGTATGCGCCCCGAGAAGATGTTCTTCTTGCCCTTCTTGGCGATAGTCAGGTCGCCGGATTGGATGGCGGCATGGGGAATGGCATTGACCAGGTCGCGCAGGGTGATGCCCGGCTGCATCTCGCCTGAAAAGCGCACGAGCACCGATTCCGGCATGTCCAGCGGCATGACCCCGGTGGCCGCGGCAAAGGCCACCAGTCCCGAGCCGGCGGGAAAGGAAATGCCGATGGGAAAGCGGGTATGGGAATCGCCACCGGTGCCTACCGTGTCCGGCAGCAGCATCCGGTTCATCCAGCTATGGATGATGCCGTCTCCCGGCCGCAGGGAAACCCCGCCCCGGGTCTGAATGAAGTTTGGCAGGCTGTGCTGGGTCTCGATATCTACCGGCTTGGGGTAGGCCGCGGTATGGCAGAACGACTGCATGACCAGGTCCGCGGAAAAGCCGAGGCAGGCCAGATCCTTGAGTTCGTCCCGGGTCATGGGTCCGGTGGTGTCCTGACTGCCGACAGTGGTCATGCGCGGCTCGCAATAGCTGCCCGGGCGCACGCCCTCAACGCCGCAGGCCCGTCCCACCATCTTCTGGGCCAGGGTAAAGCCCCTGTCCGATTCCCCGCCGTTCACCGGCGAGCGGAATGCCTCGGACGCGGGCAACTCCAGCGCCGCCCGGGCGCGACCGGTGAGCCCCCGGCCGATAATCAGCGGAATCCTGCCGCCGGCCTGGACTTCGTCAAGCAGTACTTCGGTCTTCAATTGAAAAGTCGACAGCAATTCGCCGCTGGCGTGATCGCGAATGGTTCCCGCATAGGCGTCGATATCGACCACATCGCCGGTATCGAGCCGGTCCACATCGCATTCGAGCGGCAGGGCGCCGGCGTCTTCCATGGTATTGAAGAAGATCGGCGCCATCTTGCCGCCGATGCAAACGCCGCCGGAGCGCTTGTTGGGGATGTGGGGAATATCGTCGCCTATATGCCAGAGCACTGAATTGGTGGCGGACTTGCGCGAGGAGCCGGTGCCCATGACATCGCCCACAAGCGCCACCGGATGGCCTTTCCGTTTCAACTCGGCGACCTGCTCAATGGTATTGCCGACACCTTCCCGGGGATTCTTGTACATCGCCAGGGCATGCAAGGGGATATCGGGGCGCGACCAGGCGTCCTGGGCAGGGGAAAGGTCGTCGGTATTGGTTTCGCCGGGGACCTTGAACACCGTCATGGTCAGTTTTGCCGGCAGAGGCGGCCGGGAAGTGAACCATTCGGCGTCGGCCCAGCTTTGCAGCACGCGACGGGCGTGAACATTGCCCTTCTTGGCGCGCTCTTCGATATCGTGAAATGCCTCGAAAATCAGCAGGATCCGGCACAACTCCTCTGCCGCGGCACTGGCCAGTTCCCCATTGTCAAGCAACTCCACGAGGGTGGAGACATTGTAGCCGCCAAGCATTGTACCGAGCAGGCGAACGGCTTTGACGCGGTCAATCAGCGGCGATTCCGCCTCGCCGCGGGCGATCGCGGACAGAAATCCCGCCTTCACGTACGCCGCCTCGTCGACACCGGGCGGAACCCGGTTGGAAATCAGGTCAAGCAGGAATTCCTTTTCTCCGGCAGGCGGGTTTTTGAGCAATTCCACAAGTGCGGCGACTTGCCGGGAATCAAGGGGAAGGGGAACGATCCCGAGTTCGGCTCGTTCCGTGACATGTTCTCGATACTCTTGCAACAATCTGAGTTCCTCCAAACAGACTCCCATTTTAAGTGATTCAACCCCTGCTTGTCTGCATGAAGAACTGTCCAACGCGAAGTGATGATGAACGAGAGGGCTGATTTCAAAATTCCTGCGGCGCAGGCTCCTGGGAGCCTGCGCCGCAGGAAGCCGAGCCCAAAGCCTGCGGGGATGTATCTATGGCGTCCGCCGCACGCAGTCCACCAGACGGCGATGGTTCCAAGCCAAGGAATCCGCCAATGCGATACAATAATCGTGTCCACTCTTTTACGCCTGCGATGAAAGCCGTCAAAACCCCCTGCATCGGCATCTGTTCCACTACTTCCCTGGGAGACCGCGTCTGCCGCGGCTGCAAACGCTATGCGGCGGAGGTCATCCACTGGAACAGCTACGACGAGACCGCCAAGGGCGCGGTGCTTGCGCGCATCGAGCAATTGGTCGTGCAATTGCTCCATTCCCGCTTCCAGATTACCGCGCCGGACCGGCTGCGGGCGGAACTGCGCCGCCAGAAAATTCCATTCAACCCGGACTTGTCGGCCTTTTGCTGGTTGCACAATCTGCTGAAGAAAGGCCTTGACGGAATTGACCGTCTGGAAAGCTGCGGCGTGCGCCTGCGGCCGGCCCACGCCGCCAGCGACCTGGCTTCCCTGAGCGCCCAGATCGATGAGGAACTCCTGCGCCTGTCCGAAGCCCATTTTGACCGCTATATCGCTCCCATCAAGCAGGCCCCGGGAATGCGAAGCTTTCCAGCCTGACCCCTTCGCTGGAAATCCCGGCATACCAGCCTTGGCTGTTCCAGTCGCCGAGGACGACCCGGATGGCTGGTTCCGGCGATGTGCCTGTTGCGGGCAATTGGTGTACCGCGGGACGGTGGGTGTGGCCGTGGAGGATGCGGCGGCAACCGCTGGTGCGAATCAGCTCCAGCACCGCGTCCTGATTCACGTCCATTATTTCAGCGGCCTTGCCGGCGGTGGCTTCCCTGCTTGCCTGCCTTGCCCGCTCGGCCCAGGCCCGGCGTTCGGCAAGCGGCCGTGAAAGAAACTGCCGCCGCCAGGCGGGATTGCGCACCATGGCGCGGAACTCGAGATAGGCCGTGTCATCGGTGCAAAGCACATCGCCGTGGAGCAAAAGCCACTGCGCATCGCCCACGCGCAGCGCGTGGGGCTCATCGATCAAACCTGCGCCGCAACGCTCCGCAAAATCGGCGCCCAGCAGAAAGTCCCGGTTGCCGTGCATCAGATACACATTGACACCGCGCCCGGCAAGCCCACTCAGGGTATTGGCCACCGTAGCGGCAAGCGGGGATTCCGCATCATCGCCAAGCCACAACTCGAACAGGTCGCCGAGCACGAAGAAGTCACGGCAGGCCCCGGAAAGCCCGGTGGTGAAATCGACGAATGCGCGGGTGATGTCAGGCCGCGATTCCTGCAGATGCAGATCGGAAATCAGAATAACCGGCGCTTCCAACACGGCTGCCGCAATACTCAACCGTCGCCAGTCTCAACTGTGGCCGATTCAATCATCACTTCCTCCGCCGGCACATCCCGGTGGCCGCCCATGGCGGTGGTGACGCAGGTCTTGATCCGGTTCACCACGTCCATGCCTTCGATCACCTTGCCGAAGACCGCATAGCCCCAACCGCTGGGCGATTTGCCGCGGTGGTCGAGAAAGCTGTTGTCGGCGACATTGATAAAGAACTGGGAAGTGGCGGAATGGGGTTCGGAAGTGCGCGCCATGGCCAGTGTGCCGGTGAGGTTTTTCAGGCCGTTGTCGGCTTCGTTTTGAATTGGCGCCCCGCCGCGTTTTTCGCGCATTCCCGAAGCCAGCCCGCCGCCCTGGATCATGAAGCCGTCAATCACCCGGTGGAATAGGGTCCCGTCATAAAATCCCCGCTCCACATAATCCTGAAAATTCCGCGCCGACAGAGGCGCCTTGTCAAAGTCAAGTTCTATACGAATGAGGCCATGGTTTGTTGTAATCGCTATCACGGAATTTTCCTTGCAGCCAGGTTCGGGATCGGAAAGTGAAAGCGGCGGATGAAGCCGCTTCGGGAACCCCGCTATAATAAACCCTTTTCCCCTCCCGGAAAAAGCTGGTATGCCCATTCGACTGTGGCGATGCCTTGTGTAAATCTGATCAGTCAAGAGCCATGAACGAAGCAGAGCCACAGCCGCCTTCCGGCTTTATCCGTCAGATGATTGCCCGGGACCTCGCCTCGGGCAAGCACGGCGGGCGTGTGCACACCCGCTTTCCGCCGGAGCCCAATGGCTATCTGCACATTGGCCACGCCAAGTCGATCTGCCTCAATTTTTCACTCGCTGAAGAATACGGCGGCCATTGCAATCTTCGTTTTGACGATACCAATCCACTCAGGGAGAATCAGGATTTTGTCGATGCCATCAAGGAAAACATCCGCTGGCTCGGCTTCCGCTGGTATGGCGAGGTGCGCTATTCCTCGTCGTATTTTGAGCATTTGTATGAATTCGCCAGACAATTGATCCGCAATGATGGGGCCTATGTTTGCGCCCTGAGCCCCGGCCAGGCCCGTGAGTATCGCGGCACGCTCATCGCGCCTGGAGTGGACAGTCCCTGGCGCGAACGCGACCCGGAAGAAAGCCTCGACCTGTTTGCGAGAATGCGCCAGGGGGAGTTTGCCGACGGCGAACTGTGCCTGCGGGCGAAAATCGACATGGCCGCGCCCAATATGAACCTGCGCGATCCGATCCTGTACCGCATCCGCCACGCCGAACATCACCAGACCGGCGCCAACTGGTGCATCTATCCGACTTACGACTATGCCCACTGCATCTCCGATGCCCTGGAGAACATCACCCATTCCCTGTGCACCCTGGAATTCGAGGACCATCGCCCGCTGTACGACTGGATTCTGCAACAGCTTGACCCCGATTCCCTGCGCACCGCCGGCGAGCCGGGCGATGCGGCCGCGCCCTGGGCGCTGCCCGAACAGACCGAATTCGCCAAGCTGCGCATCAGCTACACCATGCTGGGCAAGCGGTTCCTGCGGGCGCTGGTGGAAGAGGGCAGGGTGGCCGGCTGGGACGACCCGCGCATGCCCACGCTCGCCGGCATGCGGCGGCGGGGCTTTACCCCCGCGTCCATCCGCAACTTTTGCGAGGCGGTGGGCGTGGCCCGCAGCGAGAGCCTGGTGGATATCGCCATGCTGGAACATTCGGTGCGGGAAGACCTGGACCACAAGGCCCCCCGGGCGATGTGCGTGCTGCGGCCGCTGAAGGTAGTGCTGCGCAATTTCGACGAAGGCCGCCGGGACATTCTGCAAATCCCCTGCCATCCCAAGCGCGAAGAACTCGGCCGCCGGGAAGTGCCCCTGAGCCGGGAAATCTGCATCGAACGGGAAGATTTTGCCGCCGATCCGCCGCCCGGCTTCAAGCGTCTGATCGCCGGCGGCGAAGTGCGCCTGCGGGGGGCTTATGTGATTCGCTGCGAGGAAGTGTTTCGCGACGCCGCCGGGGAAATCACCGAATTGCATTGCGGCGTTGACTTCGACACCCTGGGCAAGCGCCCGGAAGGCCGCAAGGTCAAGGGCGTGATTCACTGGGTCTCTCTTGCCACGGCGGAAAAAGTCACCCTGCGCCTGTATGACCGCCTGTTTATCGAGGAAAATCCGGCGCCGAAAAATGTCGAGGAGGCCATGGCAGGGCTCAACCCGGATTCACTGGAGCAGATCGAGGGCTGCCTGCTGGAGCCCGCCGCACTTGCCGCGGAGGCTGGCGACCACTTCCAGTTCGAGCGCGTGGGATACTTCCGTCGTGACCGCGAAGCCGAATCCGGCGGCGCGCCGGTTTTCAATCGCACCATCGGCCTGCGGGATATCTGGGGGCGAGTTTCAGCCTCAGCCGCCAGAAACACGGAAACATGATAATGCTTTCGATCTACAACACCCTCACCCGGCGCAAGGAAAAATTAGAGCCCATTGAAGCCGGCAAGGTGAAAATCTATGTCTGCGGCATCACCACCTACGATTACTGCCATCTTGGCCACGCCCGCTGCCTGATGGCCTTTGACATCGTGGTGCGCCATTTGCGAGCCAGGGGATTGGAAGTGACCTATGTGCGCAACATCACTGACATCGACGACAAGATTCTCGCCCGGGCGGAGGAAAACGGGGAACTTTTCACCGACCTGACCGGGCGCTTCATTGCCGCCATGCACGAGGATGAACGCGCCCTGGGAATCCTGCCGCCGGACGTGGAACCCCGGGCAACGGTGCATATGGAGGAGATCATCGCGATGATCGAAACCCTGGTGCATCGGGAATTCGCCTACCGGGCGGATAATGGCGACGTGTATTTTTCCGTATTGCGATTTCCCGAATACGGCAGGCTTTCGAACAAGAATCTGGATGAGTTGCTCAGCGGCGCCCGGGTGGAGCCCGGCGAACTCAAGCGCGACCCGCGGGATTTCGCCCTGTGGAAGTCATCGTCCGATGAAGGCGTGGGCTGGGACTCGCCCTGGGGCTACGGCAGGCCGGGCTGGCATATCGAATGTTCCGCCATGTCCTGCAAGACCCTGGGAGGGCATTTCGATATTCACGGCGGCGGCACCGATCTCGTTTTTCCCCATCACGAAAATGAAATCGCCCAGTCCGTGGCCGCCACCGGCCAGCGATTCGCCAATGTGTGGATGCACAACGGACCCCTGCGCATCGACAATGAGAAGATGTCCAAATCCCTGGGCAATTTTTTCACCGTGCGCGAAGTTCTCTCCCGATACGAGGCCGAAGTCGTGCGGCTGTTTCTTGTTTCCAGCCATTACCGCAGCCCGCTGAACTGGTCGGAGCAGGCCATGGCCCGATCCACCAGCGCGCTGCGGCGTCTGTATACCGCGCTCCAGGGCCTCGATTTGCCGGCGGCGAGAATGCGGGTCAACAGCGCTTACGAGCGCGCTTTCAACGCCGCCATGGACGATGATTTCAATACCCCGGTGGCGATTCGCACGCTGTTCGACCTCGCTCGGGAAATCAACCGGATCAAGGGGGAAAATCTGCCCGCCGCGGCCGAACTCGGGCGCCTGCTCGTACGACTCGGGGATGTGCTCGGCATCCTCCAGGCCGAGCCGGAAGCCTGGTTGCGCGGAGCCGATTCGGAACAGCTCGACACCGCCCGCATCGAATCCCTGGTGGCCGCCAGAAACCACGCCCGGGCCGAAAAGAACTGGCCGGAAGCCGACCGCATCCGCGACCAGCTCAGCGCCATGAATATTGTTGTGGAAGACGGCGCCGGAAAAACAGTCTGGCGCCTGGAGAAGGCGTCTTCCTGAACCCGGCGGGCAGCGTCGGGATTTACTTGTAAGGCTCCGGAATAAAGCGCTGCTCGGACACCGGCGGGCGGGGATGGTGGTTGCTTTTCCCGCGGGGCGGCAACTCCGGGGTTTCCGGCGTCAGGTCCTGGTAGGGAATCAGGCCCAGCAGATGATGGATGCAGTTCAGCCTGGCGGCCTCCTTTCTTTCGGCATTGACCACATGCCAGGGCGCCTCCTCGATATCGCAGTGGGCGAACATTTCGTCCTTGGCCCGTGAATAATCGTCCCAGCGCTGCCGCGCCTCGAGATCGATGGAGGACAGTTTCCAGCGCTTGTGCGGATTGCGGACCCGGGAGCGGAAGCGGCGTTCCTGCTCGGCTTCCGAAATCGAGAACCAGTACTTGATCAGGATAATTCCCGAGCGGACGAGCATGCGCTCGAATATCGGACAGTCCCGCAGAAAACCGCGATACTCCGCCTCGTTGCAAAAGCCCATCACATGCTCCACGCCGGCGCGGTTGTACCAGCTCCGGTCCATCAGCACCATTTCGCCGGCGGCAGGCAAGTGATACACATAGCGCTGGAAGTACCACTGGGTGCTTTCCCGGGGATTCGGCGCGGGCAGGGCCACCACGCGGCATATTCTCGGGTTCAGGTATTCGGTGATCCGCTGGATGACGCCGCCCTTGCCGGCGGCGTCGCGGCCTTCAAAAACAATCACCACTTTCAGGCCCTTGTGCTTGATCCAGGCCTGCAGCTTCACCAGTTCGACCTGCATGCGAAACAGTTCGGCGAGGTAGGTCTTGTGATTTGCAGGCCCTGATTTCTTCTGCTTGCTGGACTTGCTCATGATTCTTTCCGGGCTAGTGTGCTGTCCCACAAGTTCGCTGCATTTCAGTGTGTCTCTCATGGCCTGTGGCAGGCTCGGCGCATGCTTATTCGATTCCGCCTTCGGCAGGACTGAATTCCCAGTGGGACGGCGGCGTCTGGCGCACCAGCCGCTCCACCCGGCCGAGAAATTCGGTCCGGGGCATTTTCCGGGCGCCCAGGGAGATCATGTGGTCGGTAACCTCCTGGCAGTCGATCAACTCGAACTCCCACTCGCGCAATTGTCGCACAAGCCTCTCCAGCGCGAGTTTGGAGGCGTTGCTTGCCAGACTGAACATGGACTCGCCAAAAAACATCCTGCCGATACCGACGCCGTACAGGCCGCCAATCAGGCTGTCGTCTTCCCAGACTTCAACCGAGTGGGCGTGGCCCAGGGCGTGCAGCCGGCAATAGGCCACATACATGTCATCGGTGATCCAGGTGCCGGGCCATCTGAGCCCGGCGCAATTGCCAATCACTTCGGCAAAGGCCTGGTTCATGGTAATGCGGAAGCGCTGCCCGCGAATCAGTTTGCGCAGGGAGCGCGATACCCGCAGATCCCCGAGCTGCAGCACCATGCGCGGGTCGGGCGAGTACCAGTGTATCGCCATGCCTTCACTGTACCAGGGAAAAATTCCCCGGCGGTAGGCGTTGAGCAGCCGCTCGGGGCGAAGGTCGCCGCCCACGGCAAGCAGGCCATTATGCCCGGCTTCGGCCTTGCAGGCGGGAGGAAAGGACAGGTCCGCTTGATGCAGGCGATACACAGGCACGGGAGAAGGCTCAGGCCGTGAGGAACTTTTCCGCGTCCAACGCCGCCATGCAACCAAAACCGGCGCTGGTCACCGCCTGACGGTATACCTGGTCGGTAATATCGCCGGCGGCGAACACCCCCGGCACCGAGGTTTTCGTGGCATTGCCGTCGATTCCCGAGTGAATCTTCACATAGCCGTTCTTCATTTCGAGCTGGCCCTTGAAAATGCTGGAATTGGGATCATGGCCGATGGCGATGAAAACGCCGTCCACATCGAGTTTGCGCTCGTCGCCCGAGTGGGTATTGCGGATGCGGATTCCGGTCACTCCCATGCCATCGCCAAGCACTTCTTCGAGCACATGGTCCCAGGTCATGGCGACCTTGCCTTCATCCACCAGGGAAAACAATCTCTTTTGCAGGATCTTTTCCGCCCGCAAGGCGTTGCGCCGGTGCACCACGGTGACATGGGAACAGATATTGGCGAGATACAGCGCCTCTTCCACGGCGGTATTGCCGCCGCCGATTACCGCCACTGGCTTGCCGCGGTAGAAAAAACCATCGCAGGTGGCGCAGGCGCTGACGCCCTTGCCGAGATATTCACTTTCCGAGGGCAGGCCGAGATAGCGCGCCGAGGCGCCGGTGGCGATGATCAGGGCGTCGCAGGCGTAGGCGCCGCTTTCTCCCCGCAATGTGAATGGACGCTTGCCCAGGTCAACGGCATTGATGTGGTCGAAAATGACCCGGGCGCCGAATCGCTCCACGTGCCGCCGCATGCGGTCCATCAGGTCCGGACCCTGCAGGCCTTCCACATCGCCTGGCCAATTGTCCACATCGGTGGTGGTGGTCAGTTGTCCGCCCTGTTCCATGCCGGTAATGACCACCGGGTCGAGATTCGCCCTGGCGGCATAGAGCGCGGCGGTGTATCCCGCGGGGCCGGAGCCCATGATGATGAGACGATGATGCTGAACTGCCGGCATGCCCGATTCCTGTAATTGCGGCGGGCGCTATTATGCTGGTTTTTGACCTGGCAATCCTCATCTGCCGGAGCGGATTGACGATAAATGAATAAGGGTTCCTGGAATCTGTTCAGGGGCTGTTTTTGCCTGAATTAAGGCATTGCTTTAGTATTACATCCTAACATTTTGAATTAACGGTAATTCCGGTGAATGGGGAGAGCGAAGGCAATATCGCCATGCCGCGCATGCTGCGGGATGGTTTGCTCGTGCTCAATTTTCTCGCCGCGGTTTTTCTGCTGGTGGCGCTGCTCAGCTACTCTCCGGCGGACCCGGGATTCAGCAGTTCCGGCGCGGGCGGGGAGATCGTCAATGTCGCCGGCCCCGCCGGCGCCTGGCTGGCGGATGTACTGTATCTGACTTTGGGTTATCTGGCCTACGTGGCGCCGGCCTGGATGTTGTACTACTGCTATGCCGCCATCGCCGGCCGGGAGGGCGGGCGCGGCCTGCTGGTCTTGCGTATCGCGGGGCTGCTGCTGGTGCTGGTGGCCTGCGCCAGCCTGACGAGTCTGCATTTTGACTCCGCGGGACCACTCAGCCATGGCCCAGGCGGGGTGGTAGGCGAGCAGCTCGCCGGCCTGAGCGAGCTGGCCCTGGCGCGATTCGGCAGCAGCCTGCTGTTCCTGGGATTGTTGCTGATCGGCCTGACGCTTTCCTTCAGTATCTTCTGGGCCAGCGCTGTGGTGCGGGGCTACCGCTGGTTGCTGGGTATTCTGGGCCGGTTCCCGGTGATGCTGCGCCGCCGGGCGGAACGCAAAAGCAATGAGCCGGCGGTGGAGAGGTCGCCTGGGGCGGCAGGGGCGGCGTCGCCGAAAAAGCGCAAAACGCCGATTATCGCCAAGGCGTCGCGCAGGACAAAAGAAAAGAGCCAGCGTATCACTCCCGTCATGCCGTCGAGCATCGACAGGGTGCCGGCCCGTTCCGGGGGCAATTCAGCCGTCGCTGCGGGCGGGAAAAGCGATGTCAGGTCTGCCGCTGGCAAGCTGCCTTCCATCAAGTTGCTCGATCCTGGCTCGCTGGAAGAACATGGCGCCCAGTCCCGGGAAGCACTCAAGGACATGTCGGCCCAACTGGTGGAAAAACTCCGGGACTTCGGCATCGAAGTGGAAGTCACCGCCATCAAGCCGGGGCCGGTCATTACCCGTTTTGAAGTACAGCCCGCGGCGGGAGTCAAGGGCAACCGGATTACCGGCCTGGTGCGGGATCTGGCCCGTTCCCTGGCGGTGGCCTCGGTGCGGGTGGTGGAGCATATTCCCGGTCGCGATGTGATCGGCATCGAAATTCCCAATGAAAACCGGGAACTGATCCGGCTCAGCCAGGTGCTGGAAAGCACCGAGTTCGCCCGGGCGGACGCCCGGCTCAGCCTCGCCCTTGGCCATGACATTCTCGGCAAGCCGATCATTGTCGATCTGGGCAGGATGCCCCATCTGCTGGTGGCGGGCACCACGGGCTCGGGCAAGTCCGTGGGTATCAACGCCATGATCCTGAGTCTGCTGTTCAAGTCGTCGCCGCAACAGGTGCGGCTGATCATGATCGACCCCAAGATGCTGGAACTGTCGGTGTATGAGGGAATTCCCCATTTGCTCACGCCGGTGATCACCGACATGAAGGACGCCGCCAATGGCCTGCGCTGGTGCGTATCGGAAATGGATCGCCGCTATGCCTTGCTGTCGGCCTTGGGCGTAAGAAATCTCTCGGGATTCAACAAAAAAGTCGCCGCGGCGCGCCGGGAAGGCAAGCCTCTTTTCGACCCCACCTGGCAGCCGGACCCGGCGCTGCTTGCGCTGGAACAGAAAGCCCCGGAACTCGAGCCCCTGCCCAATATCGTGGTTATTGTGGATGAACTCGCCGACATGATGATGGTGGTGGGCAAGAAGGTCGAGGAACTGGTCGCCCGCATCGCCCAGAAAGCCAGGGCCGCCGGCATCCACCTGATTCTCGCCACCCAACGGCCTTCGGTGGATGTCTTGACCGGCCTGATCAAGGCCAATATTCCCACCCGGCTCTCCTTCATGGTGCAATCCAAGGTGGATTCCCGCACGATTCTCGGCGAAGGCGGCGCTGAGCAGTTGCTCGGCAACGGCGACATGCTTTTCCTGCCTCCCGGCGGCGGCGTCGCCACCCGGGTTCACGGCGCCTTTGTCAGCGACGAGGAAGTGCACCGGGTGGTGGCGGACTGGAAACGGCGGGGGATACCGGAATACATCGACGCGGTTACCGTGGACCGCAACGACCGGGATTTCCAGCCCGAAGCCGAAGAAGGCGAGGGGGGCGAAGTCGATGAGTTGTACGATCAGGCGGTGCATTTTGTCACCGAATCGCGCAAGGCTTCCATCTCGGCGGTCCAGCGCAAGCTCCGCATCGGCTACAATCGCGCTGCGCGAATGATTGAAACCATGGAACAGCAGGGAGTAGTATCCGCCATGAACAGCAATGGCGGCAGGGATGTGCTTGCGCAGCCCGCTCCCGGCGACTGAACGGTTTGGCATGATTCCCACACTTTCACGGCTGGCCTGGCCCGCCGCAACAGCCTTGCTGCTGCCGTCTGGCGCGGTACAGGCGCAACAGGACGCCATTGCCGAACTTGACGCGCTGCTTGGCGGCATGACGACCCTGACGGCGGATGTGACCCAGTTGATCGTCGAGCGCGGTGGCGGCTTGCTTGAGGAAAGCGGGATTCTCCTGCGCCTGCGCAGGCCGGACGGTTTCTACTGGGAAACCGTCGAACCGTTTCCCGAGTTGATCGTCACCGATGGAGAGACCCTGTGGAATTACCAGCCGGATCTGGAGCAGGTGGTGATTGAAGACTGGGACCCGAACCGGGCGGAACTCGCGGCGCAATTGCTCAATGGCGAAACCGGAGGGCTGGAGGAGGAATACCGGCTAAGCCTGGTTTCGGCGCCGGATATGCTGCGATTCGAGCTGTCGCCCCTGGCCCCGGACAGTCCCTATGAGTTGATCAGCATTGAATTCGTCAAGAACGCACTCGAACTCATTCGCCTCAACAGCCGCAATGGCCAGCAGACCGTGTGGCGCTTTACCAATCTGCGGCAGAATGTCCTCCTGGAGGATGCGCTGTTTCGTTTTACGCCGCCGCCGGATATCGAGATCGTCGACAGCCGCTCCGCCAACTGATTCGTATCAGGAGAAAATCCCATGCTCGATCCCAAAAGGATCCGATCCGAGCCCGAATTGCTGGCCGGCAAGCTGGAAAAAAGAAATTTCCGGCTCGATGTGGCCTGGCTAGGTAAACTCGACGCCAGACGCAAGGAAATTCAGCTTGCCGCGGAAGCCCTGCGCAATGAGCGCAATGTGCGCTCCCGGGAAATCGGCAAGGCCAGGCGTGAAGGCCGGGATGCCACCGCGATTCTCGAGTCCGTGTCCGACATCAAGTCCCGGTTTGAGCAGACGGAAGAGGAATTGCAGTCCCTGCAGGATGAATTGCGCGGCTATCTGCTCGGAGTTCCCAATGTTCCCGCGGATGAAGTCCCCCCGGGCAACGATGGCTCGGCGAACCGGCTGGTGTTGCAATGGGGTAGCCCCCCGGAATTTGATTTCCCGCCGCGGGATCATGTGGCCATTGGGTCCGGGCTCGCTTCCGGCGCCGGGGAAGCGCTGGATTTCGCCGCCGCCAGCCGTATGACCGGCGCCCGTTTCGTGGTGATGCAGGGCGCGCTTGCCAGGCTGCACAGGGCGCTGGGGCAATTCATGCTCGACCTGCATACCTCGCAGCATGGCTATAGCGAAATCAATGTGCCCTTTCTGGTCAATGCCGATGCCCTCACCGGCACCGGCCAGCTCCCCAAATTCGCCGAGGATCTGTTTCACTTGCAGGGCAGGCAGGGCTACTATCTTATTCCCACCGCCGAGGTGCCGGTAAGCAACATGGTGCGGGAACAGATTCTCGACGCCACCGCCCTGCCGGCGCGCTGGGTCTGCCACAGCCCCTGTTTCCGCCAGGAAGCCGGCGGCTATGGCGCCGATACCCGGGGCATGATTCGCCAGCATCAATTCGAAAAGGTGGAACTCGTGCAGATTGTCCGGCCGGAAGCCTCGCAGCAGGCGCTGGAGGAATTGACGGGCCATGCCGAAGCGGTACTACAAGCCCTGGGGCTGCCCTACCGCAAGGTGACGCTTTGTGGAGGCGACCTGGGCTTCAGCGCCAGTTTCACTTACGACCTGGAAGTCTGGATTCCTTCCCAGCAATGTTATCGGGAAATTTCCTCCTGCAGCAACTTTGGCGATTTCCAGGCGCGTCGCATGCAGGCCAGATGGCGCAATCCGGCAACAGGCAAACCTGAATTCGTGCATACCCTGAACGGTTCCGGGCTGGCCATTGGCAGGTCCCTGGTAGCGGTGCTGGAAAACTGCCAGGACGCCGATGGCGGCGTCATGGTGCCGGAAGTGCTGCGACCGTACATGAATGGCGTCGAGAGGCTGGAATAGTGGAAGCGCTACCGGTATTTCTGAACGTTCGCGGCGTCAGATGCCTGGTGGCGGGAGGAGGGGAAGTCGCCCTGCGCAAGGCGCGGCTGTTGGCCCGGGCGGGAGCCGGCTTGCAGGTGGTCTCGCCGGAAATCAGCGAGCCTCTGGGTGAGTTGATCCGGGCTCATGACGGAGTTTGCGAACGACGCGGCATAGCTGAAGAGGATGTGGCCGGAGCGTGTCTCGTCATCGCCGCCACGGACGATTCGGCGGTCAATGAAAATGTCAGCCGCTGGGCCCGGCAGCGGGGGATTCCGGTCAATGTGGTGGATCAGCCCGCGCTCTGTTCCTTCTTCATGCCCGCAATCGTCGATCGCTCGCCCATAGTGGTCGCCATTTCCAGCTCGGGCGCCTCTCCGGTGCTGACCCGCAACATCAAGGAACTCAACGAAGTCATGCTGCCGGCGCGAATCGACCGGCTGGCGCGGCTGCTGGGTTCGAAGCGCGACAGGGTCAAGCGGCGAATTGGCGATTTTGCCGGGCGGACGGCATTTTGGGAAAGCGTACTCGACAGCGGGATTCCGGAACTCGTCTATGCCGGTCGGGAAGCGGAGGCCGCCGGAGAATTCGATCGCCTGCTGGAAGAGGCGGGGCCGCCATGGGGCGAAGTCTGGCTTGTGGGCGCCGGCCCCGGCGACCCGGACCTGCTCAGCCTGCGGGCATTGCGGCTCATGTATCGCGCCGATGTAGTGCTGTACGACCGGCTGGTAAGCGCGGAAATCCTTGCCCGGGTCCGACCCGATGCGGAATTGATTCATGTGGGCAAGGGGCCTGAAATGCACTCGGCGGACCAGTACGCCATCAATGAGCTACTGTTGCGGCATGCCGGCAAGGGACGCAAGGTGATGCGGCTCAAGGGCGGCGATCCCTTCATCTTCGGCCGCGGTGGCGAAGAGCTCATTACCCTGGCCGAGGCCGGGGTCAATTTCCAGATTGTGCCGGGCATCACCGCGGCCTCGGGCTGCGCCGCCTATGCCGGCATCCCCCTGACCCATCGCGATCATGCGCATTCCGTGGAGTTTCTCACCGGGCATCTCAAGGATGGCAGCCTCGACCTCGACTGGCCCGCTCTCATCCGCCACAAGCACACCCTGGTCTTCTACATGGGCCTGAAAAGCCTGCCGGTGGTTTGTGGACAGTTGCGGCGCCACGGCATGGCCGGGACCATGCCGGCGGCGGTGATTGCAAGCGGAACCACCGCCGGACAGCAGATCGTTGCGGGCACCCTGGCAAGTCTGCCGGGACTTGTGGAGAAGGGGGAAATCAAGCCTCCCGCGATCATCGTCGTGGGCGAAGTGGTCAAGCTTCGCGGAAGGCTTGAATGGTTCCGGTCATCGAAATCCGGCGAACTCAGCCGCCATAAAAACTGAAATCATCGGCGGACAGGTCGTCAAGGTTGAAGTTTTCCAGGGTGATGGAACCCCCGCCGTGGCTGGACATGTCTATCACCACATTGCCCCCTTCCTGGCTGGCGGATAGCTGGGAGAATTCGGTGATATGGGTGTAGTTGCTCAACTCGATCCTGTCCTTGCCGCTCTGGAAGTCCTCGATGGTGTCGTGGCCGGCGTTCTTGTTGTAGAAGAAGGTATCATTGCCCGCCCCGCCGTTGAGCCGGTCGTCGCCGCCGGAGCCGTTGAGCTGGTCATGGCCGGCGCCGCCGCTGAGATAGTCGTCTCCGCCGAGGCCGGTGAGGCTGTCGTGGCCGCCGCGTCCGGCGATGACGTCATCGCCGTAGGTGCCATAGCCGAAGTTGTTGCCTTCGTCCCCGCCAACCGTGGCGATTCGAATCATGTCCTTGACTTCATTCTGTAGGCCCAGCCTTCCCGAAAGCTTGGGCAGTTCAATGACGCCGCCGCCCCAGTCGGTGAGATCTATGGTCACATCGGTGACCTCGCGGCCCAGCATCCACCATGTGTTGAGGGTGATCTTGTGCTGCAGATCGTCCCAGGAAATTTCCTGATTGAATTCCGTCAGATCAACCAGGTCATTGTTTACGTCGAATCTCACGATCCGGTCATTACCGTGGCCTTCATCGAATTTGAAGACTTCCTTCCGGTTCCAGTCGCCGCGCATGGTCCAGGTGGCCACATTGCCGTTGATGAACTTGGGCATTCTTCTGTCTCCTGTATCGATCCGCCGTGTACTGCCGCATGGGGATTCCGCACTGCTTTTCCGTATCCCTCGATGGCCAAAGTAGTGGCGCCGCGACGGGAAAGCAATTACCGTTTTCTTATCGCGGGACTAACCCAAACTTATGGCAATCCTTATCACAGGCAATTGTCAGGTTTGGGCAGGCCGGCGATGCGGCTGGCGGTTTTGGCGAAAGATCCGCTGAACAGACGCATCAGGTAAATACTGCGGCCTTTTTCCGGGCCAAGCTTCTTTTTGACCAGGCTCACCAGCGCACGGGAAGCTGGCGACATTTCGTGACGGCGATGGAAATCCCGCAGCAGATCGATAATTTCCCAATGAGGGGCCTTGAGCGTGATTTCCTGTTGCCGGGCGAGGGTTTCGGCAACATTCCGGTTCCAGTCACTCAGCCTGCGGAGATAGCCTTCCCTGTCTACCGCGATCTGCTTGTCGTCCACGACAATTTTCCGGGCCATGGCATCAGACATTCAGAACCAGCTCAAGGTCTTGTCGTGGCGGGCGCACAGGTCTACAAAGTCGTCCATATCCAGGCTTTCGGCGCCTGCTGGCAGATCGTTGCCGAGCCCCCGAGCCCGCAGGTCTTCGGCGAGAAACCCGATGGCCACGCCTTCGGGCAAAGCGGCGAGTTCCCCGGGTTGGCGCAAATGGAAAACACCGTCTTCAAGCAACAGCAGGGCGTCTCCGGGTGACATGATTTCCCGGGCTGTGGACAACAGGCCGGCGGCGGGGCTGCGATTGAGTATGTGGAGACAGCTCACAGGTTGAATACCACCTGGGCGTCGGTGATTCGTTGGCGAATTTCCGCAGGGGAAAGCGGCTCGGCAGCAATCGCCAGGTCTTCCGCCCCAAGGCCGCGCTTTGCCAATGCGGCGGCGGACACGCCGGGCCGTTCAATTCCATACAACTCCAGTGCTTCGAGCGCATTGCCCAGGGTTTTGGCGCCGATGGCGCTGCCGTCCTGGTTGCGCAGCAACTGGTATACGCCGTCATCGAGAAAAAGCATTGCGATGTTCTGCTCGAATACCGCCGCCGCCAGGGACATGTCGAGCAGGGAGCGGGCCCGATCCGAGCCATAAGGCGGACTTCGGGAAATGAACAGCAGCTTCTTGCGCTTGCCCATGATCGCGGCTCTCAGCCAAAAGACACCGTGCGACCGGATTGCAGGCAGGCGTCGATTAACTGCCCGAGGCCGGCAATGCTGAATTCGGAATGAAGGGAAAACGCCGGCAATTCATGGCGCGCCGCCTGTTCCTCGTCCACAAGGCCGCGATAAATCGCTGAACTGACGCAGACCGTGGCGTCCAGATCATGCTCGCGAATCAGTTGGCCCCATAGTTTCTGCAGGTTCGCCTCGTCCCGGGATACCACGGTCAAGCGGCTGGCGTTGTGGACGCCGTCGGCAAAAAAGAAAATCCGGTGAATCCTGTGCCCGCCCCGCAAAACCGCTTCGGCAAAACGCAGCGCCGTACCGGCAGCCTGGCGGGAATAGGGCGGGGCATGGATAACGATGGAGAAAATCACGCTGGCGGCTTCCCGGGCTGAAACAAAAAAGCCCCAGTAAAACCGGGGCTTCGCTGTTCCTGGCGGTTCTGGTCAATCGTTGCTGGAGAATGCGGAAAGCAGGCTCAGCAAGCTCATGAACAGGTTGTAGATCGACACATACAACGTGATTGTGGCGATAATGTAATTGCGTTCCCCGCCATGGATGATGGCGCTGGTCTGCCAGAGAATCATGGCGCTGGAGAACAGCATGAAGGCGGCGGAAATCGCCAGTTGCAGCGCCGGCATGGGCCAGAAAATACTGATTATCATGGCTGCGACGAGTACCAGGAAACCGGCGAACAGAAAGCCCTGCAGGAAGGAGAAATCCCGCCGCGAGGTCAATGCCCAGCCGGAAAGGCCAAAGAAGATGAAGGCGGTGCCGCCAAGCGCCTTGACCACGATATCGGTGCCCCCGGCGGTAGCCAGGTAGTAGCCCAGGATCGGCCCGATGGTATAGCCCATGAAGCCGGTGAAGGCGAATACCGACAGCAGCCCCCAGGCGCTGTTGGCCAGGGCATGGGTCAGAAACAGCAGGCCGTAGGCGCCGATCAGGAACATGAATATGTTCACCGGCGGCGCGTTGGTGCTCAGCATGGCGGTGAATGCGCTGAAGGCCAGGGTGAGCGCCAGCAGCGAATAGGTATTGCGCAACACCTTGTTGACGGCCAGGATCGACTCCCTGCCGCGTACGACTTCAATTCCAGCGCCAACTCTTTGGTTCATCGTTACCTCCGTCCGGTAGGAAAAAGCTGTGTTGCCACATCGTCGTATAGTGCCAGATCCGCAGATTTCAAGCCTGCCGCGTCTTGGCCCGACACCGCAATATCATACGCGACCTTGCGCTGAAAGCAATGGGACAGCGCGCTGGCGGGAAATTTGAATTTGCGCCCTGAATAGGAAACAATCCCGCTGCCTGCGCCACGCGGGATTTTCGCGATCATCGAATCAACCAGGGAGCTCTCATGAAAAAACCTGTTCGGGTTGCCGTTACCGGAGCGGCGGGTCAGATCAGCTATGGCCTGCTGTTCCGGATTGCCGCCGGGGAGATGCTCGGCAAGGACCAGCCGGTAATTCTGCAATTGCTGGAAATCACGCCGGCGCTCGATGCCCTGGCCGGCGCCGTGATGGAAATCGAAGACTGCGCCTTCCCGCTTGTTGCCGGCATCATGCAGACCGATGATCCGGATATCGCTTTCCGCGATGCCGATTATTGCCTGCTTGTCGGGGCGCGTCCCCGGGGGCCGGGCATGGAACGCAAGGATCTGCTTGAGGCCAATGCCAAAATCTTTTCCGCCCAGGGCTCCGCCATCGACCGCTGCGCCAGTCGGGAGGTGAAGGTGCTCGTGGTGGGCAATCCCGCCAATACCAATTGCCTGATCGCCTACCGCAATGCGCCTCATCTCGATCCTTCCCGATTCACCGCCATGACCCGGCTGGACCATAACCGGGCCATCGCCCGCCTGGCGGCGCGAACCGGCTGCCACAGTACCCTGGTGGAAGGCATGATTATCTGGGGCAATCATTCGGCGACCCAGTATCCCGACATCCATCATTGCCGGGTGGCCGGTCGACCGGCCAGGGAACTCGTGGACGAAGACTGGGTCGGCGGAGACTTCATTCCCGGGGTCCAGCAACGTGGCGCCGCCATTATCAATGCCCGGGGCCTGTCGAGCGCGGCCTCGGCCGCCAATGCGGCCATAGAGCACATGCGCGACTGGGCCGTGGGCAGCGGCGGCGCCATTGTCAGCATGGGAATCTGCAGCGACGGCAGTTATGGCATTGAGGAAGGGCTGGTGTATTCCTTTCCGGTGATCTGCGAAAACGGCGGCTACCGGATTGTGCAAGGGCTGGAAATCAGCGAATTCAGCCGCAAGATGATGGCCGCCACCGAGCAGGAACTGCGGCAGGAACGCGACGCCATTGCCGAGTTGTTGTAGCGCTGTTAGCCTGTATGCATTCCATTTGCCGGGCTGGTCCGCCGCCTCATTCGCTTTTCCTGCCGATGTGGTGCAGGGGCAGTTCCGTGGTGCTCACCACCCGGCGCAGGACAAAACTCGAATGCACGTCGCTGACCCCGGGAATGCGGGTGATCTTGTTGAGCAGGAATTCCTGGTAGTACTCCATATCCGTCGCCACCACCTTGAGCAGGTAGTCCGCCGCCTGGCCGGTAATCAGCAGACACTCGATGACTTCCGGACAGGCGCGCACCGCCTCTTCGAACACCTCGAACCGCTCGGGCGTGTGGCGATCCATGCTGATCTGGATCAGCGCCGTGAGCTTCAGGTCCAGCTTGCTGGCATTGAGCAGGGTCGCCTTGCCTTCGATAATGCCGGCTTCCTCAAGCTGCCTGACCCGCCGGGCGCAGGGCGAAGCGGAAAGGCCCACGCGCTGGGCAAGTTCCAGATTGGTCATGCCGCCGTCCCGCTGCAAATGCCGCAGGATGCGCCGGTCCAGATTGTCCAGTTGCATGAAAGATTGTTCCGGGTAACAAAACCATTACCATCGCAAAAGTTGGTGAATATGTCTACAAAAAAGTAATATCTTGCAAATAGTTTTCAATATTTTGCCAAATCAGTAGAAAATAGGAATAGAATCCCCCGAAACTCTGGGCTATAGTGCGTAACTCGAAAGACAGGCGCCCACAAGGCATTCTGTCCGGGCAAAGCAGGTGACAGCATGTTCGATCACAGCAGATACCAGCCATTTCCGCCTATCGGTCTCAAGGGTCGGCAATGGCCCGACCGGGTCATCCGCCGTGCGCCCCGGTGGTGCAGCGTGGATTTGCGCGACGGTAATCAGGCCCTCATCGAACCGATGTCGGTGAGCCAGAAAAGGAAACTGTTCGATCTGCTCGTGGCGGTGGGTTTCCGGCAGATCGAAGTGGGTTTTCCCGCGGCTTCCCAGCCGGATTTCGATTTTGTGCGCAGCCTCGTGGAAGAGAACGCGATTCCGGAAGATGTCACCATTCAGGTACTTACCCAGGCCAGGCCCGAGTTGATCCGGCGCAGCTACGAATCACTGCGTGGCGCGCGCCGGGCCATCATGCACGTTTACAATTCGACTTCCATCGTCCAGCGGCAAAAGGTTTTCCGCACCGGCAGGGAAGGCATCATCGATATCGCCGTGGCCGGCGCCGAAGAAGTGCGGCGCTGCGCCGAAGCGGCCCCGAAAACCGAATGGACCTTCCAGTATTCCCCCGAAAGCTTTACCGGGACCGAGGTGGATTACGCCGTGGAAGTCTGCGACCGGGTGATTGAAGTATGGGAACCCACGCCGGAAAACCCCGCCATCATCAATCTGCCTTCCACGGTGGAAATGGCGACGCCGAACATCTACGCCGACCAGATCGAATGGTTCTGCCGCCACGTTTCCCGGCGGGATTCGGTGATCGTCAGCCTGCATACCCACAATGACCGCGGCTGCGCCGTGGCCGCCGCCGAACTCGGCGTCATGGCGGGCGCCCAGCGGGTCGAAGGCACACTGCTCGGCAATGGCGAGCGCACCGGCAATATGGACATCGTCGTCATGGCGATGAACCTGTACAGCCAGGGAATCGACCCGGAACTCGATCTTGCCGACATGGACCGCATCGTCTCGGTGGTGCGGGAATGCACCCAGATCGATGTGCACCCCCGCCAGCCCTATGCCGGCGACCTGGTTTTCACGGCATTTTCCGGCTCCCACCAGGACGCCATCAAGAAATGTCTCGACCTGTACCAGGACGGCAAACCCTGGGAAATCGCCTATCTGCCCATCGATCCCCGGGACCTCGGCCGAACCTATCAGGACGTGATTCGCGTCAACAGCCAGTCGGGCAAGGGCGGCGTTGCCTATGTGCTAGCCAACAAGTTCGGCTTTCAGCTTCCCCGCTGGCTGCAGATCGAATTCAGCCGGGTGGTGCAGGACGCCGCCGAAGCCAGCGGCGGAGAAATCCAGCCGGAGCAGATCTGGGAGTTGTTCAATCGCCACTATCTCGACAATGAAAAGCCCATCAGCCTGAACAACTTTTCCATTGAACGCAGCGACTCCGGCGAAGCCTTCAGCGGCAGCATCAATTGTTTTGGCGAAACCCTGCCGCTCCATGGCCGGGGCAATGGCGTGCTCGACGCCCTCGTGCAATCCCTGCGCAAGCTGTTCCAGTTCGATTTCGAAGTCATGGAATACGGCGAGCATGCCCTCAGCCAGGGCGCCGACGCCGAAGCGGTCACCTATATCCAGATCAAGAGCGCGGGCAGGCGCTATACCGGCATCGCCATCAGCGACGACATCGTCAGTTCATCGCTCAATGCCCTGATGTCGGCGGCGGGGCGCTTGCTCACCGATAGCGATAGTCGCCCCAAGGCAAGCGCCGCCTGAGGCGCAGCCTCCGGGGCAAACTTTTTCCCGGTCGTTTCCGACAACACGGTAGAGAAACGTGAGCAAGAGCGACGAACAACTGGTTGCCGGGGCGCTGGCGGGATCAGCCCGGGCCTGGCGGCAACTCGTGGAGCGTCATGAAAGCCGAATCTACAATCTCGGCTATCGCCTGATGGGCAATAGCGAAGACGCCATGGACCTGACCCAGGAAGTATTTTTGGGTGTCTTCCGCAGCCTGCAACGTTTTCGTGGCGAGGCGAATTTCCGTACCTGGCTGTTCCGCATCGCGCATAACAAGGCGGTTGACCTGAACCGCAAGAAGAAACTGCTGAGCCTGACCGGTGGGCTCGACGAAAACGGCGGCTATGACGGCCTCGAATCCAGCCTCAGGGCCAGACCCGCGACCGAGCCGGATCACGATCTGGCGGCCTTGCAATCAAACCGGCAGGCCCTGGAGTTGCTGAGCCGGGTACCGCTGGAGCAGCGACTGGTGGTGGAACTCAAGATCTACCAGTCCCTCACTTTTGAGGAAATCGCGCAAATGCAGGAGATTTCGGTCAACACGGCAAAGACGAGGTTCTACGCCGCACTGAAGAAAATGCGTTTTGCGCCGGAGGAGGAGCATGCCCTGCTCGAGAACTGAGCACTTGCTGCGGGAGTATCTTGCAGACGATTTGCTCTCGGTAATGCGGGCGGAAATCGAACAGCATGTGGCGGACTGCCCGGACTGCGCCGCCGAATTGCGGCATTTGCACGGCGCCGCCCACAGCCTCGGGCAGTGGCGGGAACTTCCCACCCCCCGCTGGGACCGGCATCTGGCCTTGTTCCGCGTTGAACGCGCCGATGCAAGCCAGGGCTGGCGATTCCTCTGGCAATGGCTCCCCGTCGCGGCCTGCACCCTCATGCTCGGCTTGCTGCTGATCAATACTTCGGTGCTGTACCGCGCCGGCACCCTGGAAATCAGTTTCGGCAATCCATTCGACCGCGATATTGAAGACTTCACCGGCGGGCTCGCCGAGGCGCTCGGGCTCGAAACCGCCGCAGACCCATTCGACCCCACGGCGGAGCGAATCCACAGCAGCTATCTGGCCGACCGTGGCCTCGTCCTCGAAGTCCGCAGCAATCTGGCCGCCGCCAGCAGCCGGCTTCGTCCCGCCATGGTTGACTCCCCCGGCAATGGTTCACTCCATGACGGCAATCCCACCGCCATTCTGGCGCCTGCCATCCCGCAACAGTCCAGCACCGAACCCGGTCTGACAGATATCGACGCCCGGCATCCCCACCGGGATCTGCTGCTGCGGGCCAGTCAAATCGACACCGCCGAACTCGTCAATTCCGCCATCGTCCAGGCTGGCGAGCACGCCCGCATACTGCGCGACGCGGATGGCATCGGCAGCGAGGATTTTGCACGGTTACGTGAACAAATCGAAGCCTTGCGCCAGCAAAAACTCGCAGTTTCCGACCGGCTTGGCGAGTTCATCGAAGGACTTCGCCGCGACACCGCCGCCGGCAGCGAAAGCGTCGCCGCAAGCTTGGATGAACTCGCCGGTGAAATGAACCAATTGCGCAGCCGGGCTCAGGATTTCGCTGCCGAACTGCGCCAGCGCAGCGAAAGCGCGCAGGCGAGTCGCACGGAGCGCTGGCGCAATGATATCGCCAACCTCGAACAGCGCCTCGCCAGCGCCCTGTGCAGCCACGACGCCAGCCTGCGCCAGCTCCCGGAGCAGGAAACCATCACCGTCATTCTCACCGGCCTTGGCGAGCCAACTCCCGCCAGACCCGTCACCGACCTCATCCACATTTACGCCCAATCCGACATCCTCCAGTGCGCCAATGGCGTGATCGACCCAGCCACCCTCACGGAGCGCTCAAATCCGTACAGCTACTGAAAATGGATATGGCGGAATCCCGCCGGGAATCTGCACCAGGGGCGCAAGCGCGCCCCGCCTGATCGTAGCCACCCAATAAAATTCGAGATGGATTTGTCGCAGGAATAAATTACAATGGCACCGACCCAAGGAAGATCTGATCACGTCAGAGCTCAGCAAAAAAAACCGCGTTTTTGTTTTGCGATAATGAGAAACTCCACGGATGGAGTTTTTCAGAGAATGCCTAAGTGGCCATAGGCCGGATTGAATTCTGAGGAGAGCCGAATGCGATGCCCAAAATGTGATTCTTCCATGAAGGAGATCAAGATATCGATTCTTCATGGAAACGTCGTCATCGACCAATGCGAAAATTGCCAGGGCCTGTGGTTCGATCACGGCGAAGCCGAGGCGCTCAAAGGCCGCTGGATGGCGGATTTCGTCGACTCGGGCGATCCGGAATCCGGCAAGACCTACGATAAGGTACGCGATATCAAATGCCCGCGCTGCGGCAAGCCCATGAAGCACGTTACCGACCCGAAACAGAAACATCTCAACTACGAAGTCTGCAAAGAACACGGCATGTTCATGGATGCCGGAGAGTTCACCGACTACAAGCACGAGACTCCCATGGATCTGTTCCGGGGACTGGTTGCCCTGGTCAAACGTAGCTGAGGGACTCTTCTCATGGGCCACCGCGCCGAATCCCGGGCTGGCGCAAGCGCGGGCCGCCGGGACAGCACAGCGCGACTGGTGGATGGTTGCCTGGCCTGTGTGCGGCAATGCGACAAGTTGCTGCTCGGCATGACTGACCAGGTTTTCAACGCCCAACCCGGCTGCGATTCTTCCATCGGGACCCACATGCGCCACATCATCGACCGCTACCAGTGCTTTTTCAGTGGCCTGGAAACCGGCTGCATCGACTACGACGACCGCCGCCGCGGTAGCCGGGTCGAAACCGAAATCAACATGGCCGCGGGCGCAATCGCCGAAACCCGCAGACGCTTCCAGCAACTCGAACTGGAGCGCCGGGGAGAGGAAATCATAGTCTCGGAACTCGTCCACCATGACGGCGAGCCCACCCGGGCCGCAAGCACCCTTGACCGGGAACTCATGGGTCTCATCACCCACAGCATCCACCATCTTGCCATCATCGCCCTGTTAGCCAGGGCAAGCGGCTACCCAGTCCCGCCAAACCTTGGCAAAGCGCCGTCTACCATTCTTGCGGGATAGGAAAATCTCTCCCGGAGGCTCTCAACGGTAGGTCGGGGAAACGCCGGTTTATACCAACAAACCGCATGACACATTGAATTTCGGATGGCGAAAAAAGATAATACGCCGCGCCGTCAAGCAGCCCCGGAGAGAAACAGGTGGAGCAGTCCCAGACCGAAGCGAACACAGAAAAAGCAAGCGAAACCAGGACAAAAAACCGCAGCGGCGTCAGATCCGGGAAGCAAAAGGCAGCCGCCGGATCGCGCCGCCCCAGGGTCAATGATTATTTTGGCGACTGGAAGCAGCGCGAAGCCCTGGTGCAGGAGATGATTCCGGTTATCGGCAGGCTGTTCAGCCAGCGCAATGTAGGCGTCTATATCTATGGACGGCCGGTGCACAACCGCTCGGTCACCTTCATCATGAAGTCGCACCGCTTCGTGCGGCAGGTGGAACGCAACGAAATGTCCGAATTCGAGACGCATCCCATTCTCATGGCGATGGCGGAACTCGACCTCTGGCACGCCCGTATCGATCTCGGCAAACTGACGGTCCGCTATATGGATCTGGACGCAAAAAATCCCGGCGCCATGTCGCCGGACGTGTTCGTGCGCCGGGAGCTGAGTTATCTCGACGGCGTCCGCAGACGGCCTTCGGACCACTCCACCGATGTGGTGCTGTACGGATTCGGCCGTATCGGTCGGCTCTGCGCCCGGTTACTGGTCGAGCGCACGAGCACCGGCGAGGACATGCGCCTGAAAGCCATCGTGGTCCGACCGGGGGTGGAAGGCGACCTGACCAAGCGCGCCAACCTGTTCACCGCCGATTCGGTGCACGGCGCTTTCCAGGGCACCCTGCGGGTGGACGAGGAGAACAAGGCCCTGATTGCCAATGGCAACGTCATCAAGGTGATTTATGCCAATTCGCCCGAGGAAATCGACTATACGAAGTACGGCGTCCAGGACGCCTTTGTCATCGACAATACCGGCAAATGGCGTGACGAGGCGGGGCTCTCGTTGCACCTCAAGGCCAGGGGCGCGAGCAAGGTGCTGCTCACCGCCCCGGGCAAGGGCGACTTGAAGAATATCGTCTACGGCATCAATGACGACCTGATCGAGCCCGAAGACAGGATCATCACCGCCGCCTCCTGCACCACCAATGCCGTGGTTCCCGTGCTCAAGGTGGTGCAGGACGAGTTCGGCATCGAGCGGGGCCACATCGAGACCGTCCACGCCTACACCAACGACCAGAACCTGATCGACAATTACCACAAGGGCGCCCGGCGCGGACGCAGCGCCGCGCTGAACATGGTGCTGACCGAGACCGGCGCAGCCAAGGCGGCGGTAAAGGCGATTCCGGAGCTTGCCGGCAAACTTACCGCCAATGCCATCCGGGTGCCGACCCCCAATGTTTCCATGGCGATCATGAACCTGACCCTTGGCCGGGAAACGAGCAAGGAGGAACTCAACGAGTTCCTGCGCCAAATCGCCCTGCATTCGAATCTGCAGAACCAGATCAGCTTCACCGAATCCGAAGACGCGGTTTCCAGCGACTTCGTCGGCACCCGGGAGGCCGCCATCGTTGACAGCCTCGCTACCGTGGTCAGCGGCAACGGTTGCGTGCTGTATCTCTGGTACGACAATGAATTCGGCTACTGCGCCCAGGTCGTGCGAATGGTATACAAGATGGCGGGCATCCTGTATCGCCATTACCCATTGAAATAAGAATGGCGGAAGACACTGGCGAAAAATGACGCCGCGCTTTGCCGCTTTCGGTGGGATCTGGTTATTGTTGGCGCTGTTGGCGTGGGGCTTTTTCCTCGGCGCGGGAAACATTCGCCAGGCATCGGGCCCCACCATGGGTACGAACTGGTCGGCGCAGTGGGTAACTCCACCCTGGCAAGCGCGCAAGGCTAACGTTCGGAAACCTGGGCGGAATGGAGTTCCCCTGGTAACTCCACCCTGGAGCAGGCCGGAGCCGCCGGTGGCTGCGGAAATTGAAACCCTGCTTGCGAGGCTCGATCGGGAGATCTTCTCAAACTGGGTGGAAGACTCGGAGCTTTCCCGCTTGAATCGTCAGCCCCCCGGCGTTCCCATGCCAATCTCCGCCGAATTGTTTGTCGTGCTGCGCCTTGCCGGGGAAGTTTCCGCCGCCACCGGCGGCGCCTTTGACGTGACCGCGGGAAACCTGGTCAATCTGTGGGGCTTCGGTCCGCGCAGCGCTGCCGATATCATTGCCAGAATTCCCACTGATGCGGAAATCAACCAGGCCCTGGTCAACACCGGAATCGACCAGATCGAGCTCGATGCGGCATCGCGCACCGCGTCCCGGCTGGCGGACGTGCACATCGACCTGAGCGCCATCGCCAAGGGCTATGCCGTGGATCAAGTCGTCGCCCTGCTCAGGAATCGGGGTTACGAGAGCTACTTTGTGGAAATCGGCGGCGAACTGGCCATCGGCGGCCGCAAACCCGGCTTTCGAGCCTGGCGCGCCGCCCTCGAAGCCCCGGATACGGAGATTTCGATTCCCTGGGGCATCATCAGCAATCGGAATGAACACATAGCCGTCGCCGGCTCGGGCAGCTACCGCAACTTTTTCGTACTCGGCGGCGCAAGCTATTCCCACCAGATCGACCCCCGCAGCGGTCGCCCGGTGCAACACGAACTCGCGGCGGTCTACGTCATCTCCGATTCAGCCGCAGGCGCCGACGCTCTGGCCACGGCCCTCATGGTCATGGGCCCCGCCGCAGCGCGCCGCTTCGCCGAAAGCAATCAACTTTCCGTTCTCCTGCTCGAAGCCGATGCCGGCGCTGGTCCCGGTCACTACGCAAGTTCCGGTTTTCATCCCTATCAGCTCACCGGGAGTCTCCCTGCGGGAGGCGATGCCACAATGGGATTTCGAGACTCCGTTAAGGACTGAAAGATCGGGTCGGAGGGGACTTGGTCAACCTCCCCGCAAGGTCGACAGGAAGGTCACCAAGTCGGCGATTTCTTTCTCGTTCGTCCACCGGCGGCTTGCTCGGCTCGCGCAGCACTTCGTAGCCGCCAAGGCCAGTCTTGGCGCCGGAACCTCCGGCAATCACCCGGCGCAGTTCCTCATCCGAGGCTGCCGCGCGAAAAACGCCGCGCCGCAGGTCGATACCGTCCACGAGGGCCCTGAGGTCCTTGACACAGCTTCGCATAACTGTCCTTCCTCCCCGGAAAACATGCGGTATAGCCTTTGCCCCGCCCGGGTCCATGTCCTGGCGGCACCGGGTTGAAACCTGACCCTGTATCGCTGTCTGGCTATCGACAAGGACCCCAGGGCATATGGATTGCACTGCATTCCCCGATTCCAGTGTCAATTCGGGTTTGGCATCGGGACACGCTGAAATGCAACCAACTCATGGGACAGCCCAGCTTACGGAAGGGGATGAGATTCTGTTATATTCTGGCATCCAGACACTCGCGGCCCCGACTTTGGGCGACTCCGACCGTAGCGAGAAACTCCCCGGAGACTTTCCGAGTCAACAACAGTGGAGATAATCGACCATGCACAGCGCAAAGAGCTTCCGGGCCCTCACTCGTTCCCTGCTGTTGCTTGCGGCAAGCGCCCTGCTGCTGCCGGCAGCGGCGAACGCCCAGGACAACAGCCAGGGGCGCTACCGGCCGGAAGGCCGCCAGATCGGCATCGCCACCGGGCGCGAATTCGGCGAGCGAATCTATGAAGTCCGCACCTACGAGGCAACCCCCGGCGTGGCGGAGTTTGCCGATGTCATGGTGTTTTATCCGCTGACGCTCAGTTTCGATCGGCCCAATGGCGCCATCGCCTTCTCTCCGGGTTTCCGCGCCGCGGCCTCGAACTACGAGTGGTGGGGACCGACCCTGGCTTCCCTGGGCTACAACGTTTTCATTTTCAACACCAATGAACCCACCGATGGCCTCGGCGCCCGGGCCGACGCCCTGGCTGCGCTGGTGGAATTCATCCGGTCGGAAAACGCCAACCCGGACAGCCCGGTGGCCAACAAGATCGATGTGGACAAGATCGCCCTGATGGGCCATTCCATGGGTGGCGGGGCGGCCTTGCAGGCTGCCCGGAGGCTCGGCGATGAAATCAGCGCGGTGATTCCACTGCAACTGTATTGCTGTGAGCCGGGCAGTTCCTTCGAAGGCGACTATGGCTCGATTTCCGCTCCCGCCCTGGTCATTGCCAGCGCCGCGGACGAAGTGGCCCCGCCCGACGCCCACGCCAGACTGCTCTACGATTCCCTGGGAAGCGAAAACAAGGTGTACATGGAGTTTGCCGCCGGCGACCACAGGATCGTCGCCAACGGCGGGCCGGAACACGACACCATGGGCCGGCTGACCCTGGCTTTCCTCAAGGTCTATCTTGATGGAGTGGACGGCCTTGCCGGGCATGTCAGCGATGCGGCCGACGATTATCCGGGCACCTTCTCGACCTATCTTGCGCCGTAAATGACCCCGCCCGGCCTCCCCATGGGCGGCCGGGCGGGCATCCCTGATCAGATGCCCAATGGCTCGGTAATCGCCTGATAGGTGAGTTGCCGGGAGAGGGCGCGCACATTGGGCAGCCCCTGACCCCATTGCTGGATCATCCCCACCACGATCAAGTCTTCCACCGGGTCGATCCAGAACCAGGTGCCGGCGGCGCCGCCCCAGTAATATTCGCCAGCGGAAAAGGACTCAGCCTCCACCGGATCGGTCACCACGGCGAAATCCAGGCCGAAAACCGTCCCCGGCGCGCCGAGGATATTGTCGGGCAGGCCGCGGGGCAACTGGTTGCGGTGCATCAGGTCGATGGTCAGCGGCGAAAGGATTCGCACGCCGTTGAGTTCGCCGCCATTGGCCAGCATCTGAGTGAACTTCAGATAGTCCATGGTGGAGGAAACCAGCCCGCCGCCGCCGCTCTTGAGGACGGGATCTTCCAAATAGCCATTCAGGCCGCCGAACATTTCCGCGGCGGCGAGATTGCCTTCCGGGTCATAGGTATAGACCTGGGCGAAGCGGTCGACTTTCTCCGGCGGCACATGGAAATCGGTGTCGCTCATGCCCAGGGGGCCGAACAGGCGCTCATCGAGAAAATCGTCGAAAGCCATGCCGGAAAGCACTTCCACCAGATAGCCCTGCACATCCACCGCCACGCTGTAGTGCCACATGGTGCCGGGCTGCTGGCGCAGTGGAATCGCGCCCAGGCGGGTGACCATTTCCTTGAGGCTGATGTCATTGTTGAGCAGGTCGGCTTCCACATACAGGCTGTCCACGCCGGAAGCGGAGAAAATGCCGTAGGTGAGGCCGCCGGTGTGGGCCATGAGTTCGCGCACGGTCATGGGGTGGGTAGCGGGTTCGGTGAGCAAGTCCCCATTCTCATCAAGCCCCGCGGCAACCTGGAGATTGCTCAACTCGGGAATGTATTTCTCCACCGGATCGGAAAGCAGGAACTTGCCTTCCTCGTACAGCATCATCAGCGCCACGCCGGTAATCGGCTTGGTCATCGAATAGATGCGGAAAAGGGTGTCATTGGTCATGGCCGCGCCGGCCTCGATGTCGCGGTAGCCGGCGGATTCGAAATGAACGATCTTGCCGTGGCGGGCCACCGCGGTCACCACGCCGGCGAGGCGGCCTTCGTCAACGAGGCCCTGCATGGCGCCGGTGAGCCGCTCGAGCCGGCCTGAATCCATGCCGACATCTTCCGGGGCCGCCATGGCGAGGTCCCGTGCCGGTGCGGCCATTGCCTCGGGGGCGGCCGTGTCCACGGACACCGATACTTCCGCGGGCGGGCTGCAGGCCGCCAACAATCCAATCATCGTCAGCGGCAGGGCCGCCAGGTGCATTTTCAGTTTCATGGGATGGGAATCTCTCTGAATGGAAACCGGGCCACTCTACCCCATTCGGGCCCTTTTGCGCCAGTTTGCGGGCGTGAACATCTCGCCGCCGCCGGCAGCGGCCTACGGCAGCCCTTGCGTCTTCTGATGTCATGCGCAGAGTTATGAAAAACTCCACGGATGGAGTTTTTCAGAGAATACCTAGTTGCGACCGCGGTGCAGTTCCCATAGCCGGGCGTACTTGATGAAGGCGTAATAGGCGGCGTTCATGCTGGTGAACAGGCCGTCGACGCCGTCGAGCACATGGCCCTTGAGGATATAGTGCTGGAGGAATACAAGCGGGAAAATGGCCAGCAGGGTCGGTGCGGAAACCGTGTCGCCCCGGTCGAACTTGTCCCTTGCCCGGGCCTCGGCGTAGCGTTTTGCCTTGGCCACTCGCTGGCTGAAGGTGAGATTCTCGTGGTGCAGAATCGTCGCTTCGGTATGGGTCAGCTTGCCATTGATGCTGATGCTTTCGTGTACGCGCCGCTCGGGGTAGTGTCCGGCGCTCTTGCGGAACAGCCTGACCAGCCGGTCCCTGCCGCCAAAGTGCCGCGGCTTCCGGCCCCAGCGAATCAGGGTGCGGGTCGATTGCAGGGCATCGACTTCATTCGCGGTCACAGTCCTGCGCACCGCTGCAAGGTATTCATCGGTGAGAATCTCGTCGGCGTCGACATTAAGCGCCCATTCATTCCGGCACAGCGACAGGGCATGTGATTTCTGGGCGGCGAATCCATCGAAAGCACGGTATGCGGTTCGCACGTTGGGATAGCTTTCGGCGATCTCCAGGGTATGGTCGCTGGAGCCGCTGTCGACGATGATTACCTCATCGAAGTCCGCCATTCGGTCCAGTGAGGCGGCGATATTGGCTTCCTCGTTGAGGGTGATCAGGTAGACGCTGACCGGAATTTTCCCTGGCATCGGCTTATCTCCCCGCGGCTGTGATGCTGTCCAGCACTCTCTTCGGGGTCAGGGAGCGCAGACAATGATAATCGTTGGGGCAATGCCAGGCATCACAGTCCGCGGCGCAGGCCCGTTCACCGCGAAGCACGGTACTGTGGCTACCGAGCGGCGCCCAGATCGCTTCCCTGCTCGGGCCGAACAGCGCATGTACCGCCAGGCCGGCCGCCGCGGCCAGATGCATGGGGCCGCTGTCGCAGCCGATGAACAGTGCCGCCCGTCGGAAAAACGCCGTCAGCTCGGGCAAGTCCAGCAAATTGCAGAAATTCACGGTCGGGGGTTCCGGCATGAGTGCTTCGATTCCGGCAATGATATCCGCATCGAAATGCCCGGCGCCGACCCAGGCCGGCTGATAACCCGCCTCGTGCAGGCCTTGCGCCAGTTCGGCGAAATGCTGTCCGGGCCACAGCTTGTAGGAGACGCTGGCTCCGGGGTGCATTACCGCGATTGGCCGGTTGATTCGATGTTCCGCCAACAGTCGTTCTATTCGGCCCGCAAGCGTCGGGTCGATCTGGAAATCCAGCTCGCTTGCCGGCGGCTTGCCATCGCTTGAGGCGGCATAGGGTCCCAGAATCTCTCCGAATGCGGTGAAGCGGTGTGCGAGATAGTCAAGTTCCAGCGCCTTGCTGTAGAACCAGTCCGAGCGTTTGGCCTGTGGCCCGATGCGCCGCCGGCAGCCGCTGAGCCTTGCCAGTACGCCGGAAAAGCGTTCGCCTTCGAGATCGATCAGGCAATGGCCGCGATACCTGCGCAGTTTGCCCAGAAAGCCGAGATAGCGGAACAAGCGCCTCGAAAATCCCTGATCCCTGGCCAACTGCTTTCTCGGGTAGTACAGCGCCCGCGCCTCCACTTCCGGCAATAGCGACAGCAGGGGGCGAAACGCCGCATCGAAAACCGCCGCCGCTTCGGGCTCCCGCGCCAGCGCCCGCATCACCCAGGGCAGGCCGAGCACGAGATTTCCCAGATAATGTGTGGGAAACAAAAGCAGGGGCGCTTGTTGCATAATCCTGGTTTGCGGCAAGGGCGAAAGGACAAGACTACCATCCGAAGCCATTGACGAGGCAGACGGGAAACCCCGAAGATATGGACCTGGACGTGCTCGACGAACTCATTCGCGAGTCCGTGGCGGAGATGGGGAACCGCTACGGCCAGTGACCTGGAGAAGCAGGAAAACTGGCGCGCCTGGAGAGATTCGAACTCCCGACCAACTGGTTCGAAGCCAGTTACTCTATCCAACTGAGCTACAGGCGCGCAGGACGGGCTACTTTAGCGGTTTGCCCCGTCGCTGGCAAATTTACCAAGTATTCCCTGACTGCGCGAAGCGAAGCGCAGTCGCAGAATCTCTTGCAGTGGCCGCGCGATGAGATCCTGAGACTGCGCCTTGCTACCGCCCCTGGACGACCTCATTGCGGAGGGTGCCGATGCCGGAGAGTTCGACTTCGTAGACATCGCCGGGAACCATGGCGCGGGTGCTGCCCATGGTGCCGGACCAGATCATGTCGCCGGGCTCCAGGGTGAAGAAGCGCGAGATGTAGCTCACCATTTCCTCCATGCCGAAGATCAGATCCGAGGAGTTTTCCCCCTGGACGACCTCGCCGTTGAGACGACCGGTGATCTGGATATTCCCGTAATCGGCGTCCTTGTACAGCACCGGGCCGATGGCGTTGAAGCCGCGGCTGCCCTTGGCCCGTACCCACTGGATGTCGCTGCCCTGCCAGGAGCGTTCGCTGACATCGTTGCCCGCGGTGACGCCGAAGATGTATTCGTAGGCCTGGTCCACGGGCACGTTCTCCGCGCGCTTGCCGATGACCACGGCCATTTCCGCCTCGTAGTGCAGGTTTTGGGAACCGGCGGGGCGCACGATGGGGTCTTCCGGGCCCACCAGTGAACTCGGCGGCACGAGAAACAGGCCGGGCTCCTCCTCCGGGTCCCCGCTGATGTGGCTGTAGAAATTGAAGGCGGTCATGAATATCTGGGACGGCTCCGCCGGGGCTTCGAGCTTGACCGTGTCACGCTCGTGCCAGACGCCGGTATGCTCCATGGTTTCATACGGCGCCCCCGCAAGTTGCCATACCTGGCTGCCATGCAGCATGCCCCAGGAAATCTCGCCCCCATCCTGGGAATAGCGGACGAAAATTTCCGGTTCCGCATCCTCCTGGGCAAGCGACGGCGCGCTGATGAGAAGGACGGCAAGCGTGACGAGCAGGGTCTGCATGTGGTTCATGTCGGTCTCCTGTCAGGGAATGCCTTGCGGCAAGCTGATGCTAAGCGGGCAGCCTGGTAGCGGTCAACCTCTCGCGTCGCGAAGGCATGGACCGAAAGCGGGCAAGCCGCTATGCTGCCGGTTTTTCAGGCTGGACCGGGGACGACGGAGTCATGAATCGAGCCAAAGCGGGCGTGGGCGTCTTGATGCTGGCATTGCTGGCATTGCTGGCCTTGTCGCCGCCGGCGCGGCCCCAGGCCGTGGGCGACCATCAATACACATCGGAAGCGATCGAACTCGGGTCGCGCATCTACACAAGCCAATGCGCCTTGTGCCATGGGCCCCAGGGCGGACTCGTCGACGGCATCGATCTGCGG
>JAJDVS010000036.1 GCA_022825945.1 Pseudomonadales bacterium | reverse complement strand
GGCGGGGCGAACGACGCGACAATTGTCACCCCCGCCGAGGCGAGCTTCCACGCCGCCGCCGGCCGGCCCGGCTGGCTCCCCGTGGCCGACGCGCTCCGATGCATGGAACAGCGGTTCCTGCGGGAGGCGTTGTCGCGATAGGCCCGAGGCTCAGCCCCCCCTTCCCGTCATTCCGCGCGCAGCCCCTCCTCCGTCATTCCGCGCGCAGCGAAGGCCCACCCCCCTGTCATTCTGCGCGCAGCGAAGCGGAGTCGCAGAATCTCTCGCAGTGGCCACCCAATGAGATCCCGCGACTGCGCGCGGGATGACTCATGATTGCGCTTGCGGCATCCGGCAAAAATCTGTACACATGGAAAAGGAGTTTGAAGTGTGCCATGGGATCCAATGTTGACAATCCGCAGATTGTTTCAGTTCCTGCTGCCGCTCGTCGTCGCATCGACCGCCGCTGGCCAGAGTCCCGAGATTGACTACGATAGCGCCGGGGAATTCAATTTCGCGCGGGTGCAGTTTGATACCTACTATGGGCGCGGCTTCGGCTATGGCACCTGGGCCATCGACTTTCCGGCTTCCGATGAGAATTTCCTGCGCGGCGTGTCACGCCTGACCAATATCCGCGTCATGAGCAATCCCATCGTGCTGCGCCTCGACGATGCGGAGGTCTTCAACTATCCCTTTCTCTACATGCTTGAGGTAGGCCAGAACGGTGGCGTCATCCTGAACCCGGCGGAAATCGAAAACCTGCGCGAATACCTGCTGCGGGGCGGTTTCCTGCTGATCGACGATTTCTGGGGCCAACTCGAATGGGACAATTTCCAGGCCGCATTCAGTCAGGTTTTTCCCGACCGGGAAATTATCGAGCTGCCGCCGGACCACGAGATTTTCCACGTCTATTACGACATCGACGGACCCCAGATGATTCCCGCGCTGTATCGCACCGATGAGTTTGGCGAGCGCGGCATCGACCATGCCAGCAATCATGCGATTCTTGACGATGCCGGCCGGGTCATGGTGCTGGTCAACTGGAATTCCGACATGGGAGACGGCTGGGAACACACCTACCACCCGGCCTATCCCACCCGCTATGCCAACTCAGCCTACCGTCTGGGCATCAACTACCTGATGTACTCGATGACGCACTAGGTATTCTCTGAAAAACTCCATCCGTGGAGTTTTTCATTATCGCAAAACAAAAGCGTGGTTTTGTTTTGCTCGCGAATTCAATGGCTTACGCCATCGAATTCGGCGGCACTTCCATGTGCCGCAGGGAAGCTCTGACTTAATCAGAGGTTCCCTAGTGTGCTGCGCCGCAGGCTCCCGGGGAATATCTGGTTTTGACTGCTTGTTATTGTTCTGGGTCGGAGGGGCGTGAAGTTCCGACTAACGAGGGCTGAGGGAGGTCGGGCAGGGGTTCGGCAACGAGTTTGCGGTATTGGGCCAGGTGGCTTCTGGCGGCATCGGGCTCGGCGAGGTTTTCGAGCAGGCGGCTGAGTTCGCCGTGGGCTGCGGCACCGGGCCGGCTGGCGATGCTGGCCTGGAAGTATTCCCGGGCCTTGCCCCAGAGTTCGTTGCGCAGGCAGAGACGACCGAGACTCAGCAGCAGGTCCGGGTCTCTTGGGCGGCTGGAAAGCCATTCTTCGGCGAGATTGAGCCGCCGCATGTCATCGCCGAGAGCGAGAACGCCATACAGTTCGATCAGGCTGGCCTGCCATTCCTTGCCGAGTATGTGTTCGATGGCCGCCGCGGCGTCCGCGCCGCCGCCATGGCGCAGCGCATGGCGGGCATACAGGCTGGTCAATGCGGGGGACAGGCGGTATTCCTCCGGCGCCTTTTTCCAGAATTGCCGCAGCCTGCCGAGGCTTTCCTTGTGGTCGAGGCTGGCGTCGCGACCGGCGGCGAGGCCGTGGAGCCGCTGGGCGAAGATATGCCGCCGCAGGCGCAAAATCTCTTCCGGGCCGACCGCTCCATTGCGTTCCAGGGCCGGCAGCAGCTTCTCGAGCTCGTCCCAGTTTTCCAGATCGATATGGACCTGTTGCAGCAGGCCAAGCAGGGAGGCGTCGTTGAGTACGGTCTTGCGCAGGCTGTTGATCGCCTTGAGCGCCTGGTCCGGGCGTTGATTGCGCTGCAGCAAATGGGCGCGGACAATGCCCGCCGTGGACCGCGCCCGGGGGTAGCGCCGCTCGACGGTTTCCAGACAATTGGCCCACAGTTCCGGCTGCTTGAGCTTGTGGGCCGCATAGGCCGCCAGCAGATAGTTGGCCGGGCCGGCGTTGCGCTCATTGCGGCCTTGCATCAGCAGGTTGTAGGCGGATTGCCAATTTCCCCGAAACAGCGCCAGGGCGCCCTGTTCGGTCTTGCTGCGAGGGTCCGCATGGAACAGGTCGCCCACCCGCTTGCCGGCCCGGGCCCACTGCCAGGGATTGATCCAGCCAATCAGCAGGCGCAACAGCCGGTACAGCAGATAGACCACCGCCAGGGCCAGAGTCAGGGCGAGCAGGCTGGTTTCAAAGGTGGAATTGCCGAATGCAATGAGCAGATAGCCCGGGTCGGCGGGAAAATCGGTAAACAGGATGACGAGCAGGGCGGCGGCGATGGCCGCCAGGGAATACACAAACAGGCGGATCATTGCGACAGGCCGGTGAGGAATTCGCCGAGCAGGTCCAGCGACTCGTTGAGCACCGGCAACTCCGGGGCAATCTCGATGGCCAGCAAGGCATCCAGTTCCGCTGTGAGCCGGGCTGCCGATTCGGCGGCGGCAAAGCCTTGCAGTTCATCGCGACCGGCTTGCAGACCGATGCGGTACATGGCGCCGTCGCGCCGCAGCAGGGCGAGTTGGGCCTGGGCGATTCGCAGGCGAATGGCCTCGCGAATGAACTCTTCCCGCCCCGCCACCAGTTCAAATTCCGGTCGCTCCTCCTCCCAGCGGCGCCAGATAAAAACGTTGCCGAGGAATTCCAGCCCGGCAGCCAGCCAGCCGGCTTCCGGCGGTGTAGCCGGGGCGGCCCCGGAGGCAACCGATTCGCGAAGGGATGCAAGCAGGTCAAGCCGGCTGATTTCTCCTTGCAGGCTTTCCAAGCGGAACCAGATTCCTTCGCTGTCCACCGTTTCCATGGCGCGGAGCCGGGCGACCTCTTCGGCCAGGGCCTGACGGATATGCAGGACGCCATCGCGTTCGGCATCCACCAGGGCCTGGTCGGCGCTTTCGAACAGGGCGATGGCGCCAGGAATATCGGCTTCGAGTTGCAGTTTGCGATTGGCGAGATTGAGCAGATACGCGGCCTCGCGCAGCTTCCAGCCGTATTCGGGCTGGGCCTGGAGGCTGCGCTGGGCTGCGCTGACTTCGCTGAGCCGCCGGCTGAGGGAGTCGGTCTCCCGACGCAGGCGCTGTTCGAGTTCGTACAGCGGCGCCAGGTCCATGGGCGCGGGTTCCGGCGGGGCGGCGAGTTGCTGCTGCATGGATTCGATGGTTGCCGCATGGGCCGCTTCGGTGTCGGCAAGTTCCGCATTTTCGCCCGCCAGGGTTTCCACCTGCCCCCGCATGAGCGCGAGTTGCGTCAGGAGATAGCCGGAAGCCGCGAGCAGGGAAACGAACAGGAACAGCAGGATCAGAAAGCGGTTGCGCGCGGTATGCGATTGCCGGGCCAGACGGCTTTTCGCCTTGGCGGTTCTGGCTTTGGCAGCTTCGGAACGGGGTTTCGGTGTAACCGTTTTCTCGGTCACTTCAGTGTTGTCCCATCGGTTTGCCGCATTTCAGCGCGCCTCTCGCGGTTCAGGCGCCCTGCCGCCGAAAATGGGTGGCGAGGGCCTCGACCATGGCTGTAGCCCCGGCGTCGCCGGCATCGATGACCGCGCCAAAGCCAAGCTGCGCCGCCAACTCCGCCACGCGCCGGGAAGGCACGATCAATGGTAGCGCGAATGGCGCGGCAATGGGACACCCATCCGGCCCGGTTGCGATAACCAGCGTATGCCAGTGCCGCAGCCCCTCCGCGCTGGTGAGGATGACGCCATCGAGGCCGCCCCCGGTGAGAATCCGCCGCAGCCCCGCACCCGCATCCGGAGCCGGGATGCGCCGATAAACTTCGAGATAAGTCACCTCGGCGCCGCGCCGCCGCAATTCTTCGGCAAGCAGTTCCCGGCCCCCTTCGCCCCGGAAGATGGCGACTTTCCGGCCCTCGACGGCTGCAAGCTCTGGCAATGCAAGCAATGCTTCGCTGCCGCCGCCCCCGGCCGGGCCATACACCGGACGGTCGAGCAGCAGGGAAACTTCCCGGGCCGTGGCGGCGCCGACCGCGAGCAGGGTCACAGTGGGGGACAGTGACGCGCCGGCTGTTCTGATATCTTCCACGCCGAATCGGGCGGCATTGGCGCTGACGAATACCAGCAGATCGAAATCGGCCAACCGGGCCAGTTCTTGCCGCAGGCGATCATTCTGTCCCATGGGCTCGATGGCGAGCAGCGGCAGGCTGAGCGCCTCGCCTCCCCGGGCTGTTATCGCTTCGCGGAGTTCCTGTTGCCGGTCGGCGGGTCGGGTAATGAGGATACGGCGATTTTTCACCGGTGACCGCCGGTTCTCACGATTGACTGGTATCGCGCAGGCCGGCAATGATCCGGTCCGCGCCGCGCGCAAGCAGGCTTGCCGCAACTGCGCGGCCGGTGGATTCCGCTTCCGCCACCGGGCCGCTGCCTTCGGCGCGGAGAATTTCACTGCCAGCGGCGCCAGCCACCAGCGCCCGTAAATGCAACTCGCCGCCACGCAATACCGCATGGGCGGCAATGGGCAGCTCGCAGCCACCCCGCAGCGCCGTGGTCACCGCACGTTCCGCCGCTACCCGCGCCGCCGTGTCCTCATGATGCAAGCAGGCAAGCAGGCGCAGGGTCTGTTCATCGTCGTTGCGGCATTCAACGCCCACCGCGCCCTGGCCCGCCGCCGGCAGGAAGTCGTCAAGGGGCAGTCGCGAGCGGATTCGCGCCTCGAGTTCCAACCGCATCAGGCCGGCGCTCGCCAGGATGATGGCGTGGTATTCACCATGATCGAGCTTGTCGAGGCGGGTGCCCACATTGCCGCGCAGGTCGGCAAGCTCAAGGTCCGCTCGCAGCAGCCTGAGCTGGCACTGCCGGCGCAGGCTCGAAGTGCCCACCCTTGCCCCGGTCGGCAACTCGGCAACGCTCTGGTAGTGATTCGATATGAAGGCGTCGCTCGGGTCGGCGCGCTCGCAAATCACCGCAAGCCCGAGTCCGGTGGGTAACTCGGCGGGCACATCCTTCATGGAATGCACCGCAATATCCGCCTCCCCATCGAGCATGGCCCGCTCCAGTTCCTTGACGAACAGCCCCTTGCCCCCGAGGCGCGCAAGCGGACTATGGAGCAGCCGGTCGCCGGTGGTGGTGAAGCCGACAATCTCCACCCCGAGCCCGGAATGGGCCTGCTCAAGACGCGATTTGACGAATTCCGCCTGCCACATCGCCAGCGGACTGTTGCGGCTCGCAATTCTCAGGCGCATTCGGGGCATGCAGGATAAAGGGGCGGGAAAGACGCCGCCATTCTATGCAATCCGCAGCCGTTTGTCCGTTTGGCAGACATCCGCCGCCAGCCGGGGAAACCCCGGCGTTGCTGGTATAATCGCCGGCCCTTGGCGGCGGGTCGTCGCAGCGGGCGGATGCAATGAGCGAAAAGCAAGGCGATGCCGGTTCCGGCAAGCCCTGGAGCGGCCGATTTTCCGAGGCTACCGACAGTTTCATCGAGCGTTTTACCGCATCGGTGGGATTTGACGCGCGCCTGTACCGGCAGGACATAGCCGGTTCCCTGGCCCATGCCGCCATGCTCGGCGAGGTGGGCGTGCTGAGCGAGGACGAAGTCAGGCGGATCACCGAGGGGCTGCAAGCGATTCAGGCCGAGATCGAGGGGGGCGGTTTCGCCTGGTCGGTGGAACTCGAAGACGTCCACATGAACATCGAGGCGGCTCTCACCGGGCGCATCGGCGAAATCGGCAAGAAGCTGCACACCGGACGCTCGCGCAACGACCAGGTGGCGACCGACCTGCGACTGTATGTCCGGGAGGAAATTGACGCCCTGCGCGGCCTGATCCGGCGGCTGCAATCCGCGCTGGTGGACCTCGCCGAGCGGGAAGCCGAAACCATCATGCCCGGCTTTACCCATTTGCAGTCGGCCCAGCCGGTGACTTTCGGCCACCACATGCTCGCCTGGTATGAAATGCTTGCCCGGGATGATGGCCGCCTCGAAGACTGCCGCAGGCGGGTCAATTGCTCGCCGCTTGGCGCCGCCGCCCTGGCGGGAACGAGCTTCCCCATAAACCGCGCCCGCAGCGCCGAATTGCTGGGTTTCGAGGCGGTGGCCGGCAATTCCCTCGACGCCGTCAGTGACCGGGATTTCGTCATCGAGCTTGCCGCCGCGGGCGGCCTGATCATGATGCATCTGTCGCGCATGGCGGAAGAGCTGGTGCTGTGGATGTCGGCGCAATTCGGCTTTATCAGCCTGCCCGACCGCTTCTGTACCGGCTCTTCCATCATGCCCCAGAAGAAGAACCCCGATGTGCCCGAACTCGTTCGCGGCAAGAGCGGCAGGGTCTATGGCCACCTGCTGTCCTTGCTGACCCTGATGAAGTCGCAGCCCCTGGCCTACAACAAGGACAATCAGGAAGACAAGGAGCCGGTTTTCGATCTCATCGATACCCTCAAGGATTGCCTGTTCGCCTTCGCCGAACTCGTCCCCGCCATCGAATGCAAGCGGGAAGTCATGCGGGAGGCGGCCGCGCGGGACTGCGCCACGGCTACAGACCTGGCGGACTACCTGGTGGGCAAGGGCCTGGCCTTTCGCGACGCCCACGAGGTCACCGGCAAGGCGGTGGCCCATGCCATTGCCCGGGGCAAGGAGCTGCACGAGCTTGAACTTGATGAACTCACCGGCTTTTGTCCGCTGATCGGGGCCGATGTGCATGAAGTGCTCACCGTGGCGGGCTCGGTGGCGGCCCGGGATCATTTTGGCGGCACGGCGCCGGCGGAGGTGCGCCGGGCGGCGGCAAGGGCGAGACAGGCGCTTGTGGCGGACAAACGGGATTAACGCGAAGCTGGCGGTCGCTGTTTCGATTTGCGGGCGCTTGCGGGGGACTGCCTATTCGGGCTTGCGGGCAAGGAAGAAAAACATCGGCGTGAAAGTGCCTGACTTGCCGCCCTCGACCAATGCGTCCGCCGCCGTATTGAGCAGGGTGCTCACCGCCCGGGAGCCTTTCGGCACCAGCCGCAGCCGCTCTCCGGCGCGCAGCGCCAGATTGGTCACGGCCCGGCCGACCGGGGTTCTGGGAATGCTGGCGAGGCTGAGGTCGCGGCCCTGCAGGGCGCGGTACCAGGGCGCTTCCGGGTCGGATTCCCTGGCGCGGTCATGGGCGTCAACGACTTCGAACCCGGCCTCCCGCAAGGCGTCGGTCACTTCCGCGGGGCGCGGAATATCGGGCAGCGCGTCGCCCACCATGATGTCGTGCCTGATTCGCTGGTGGGTCTTGTCGTCCGGGTCAAAGGCTTCGGTGACGCACCAGTCATAGGCCGCGAAACAGCCGCCGGGCCGCAGTACGCGAAAAACCTCGCGGAAGGCCGCGGTCTTGTCCGGGGCGTGTGGCATGGATTCGATGGCGGTCGCCGCGTCGAAACTCTCATCCTCCCCGGGAATCCGCATGAAGTCGCCCTTGATGAAGCGGCACAGGGACTTCACATCGCGAGTGTGCTTTCTGGCGCGCTCAAGCTGGTAGGCATTGTTATTGAGGCCAACGAAGCTCGCGCCGGAATAGCGCGCCAGATTGCCCGTGGGCCCGCCAACGCCGCAGCCGATATCGATGACGTTCATGCCCGCTTTCAGGCGGAGCTGATCGGCGAGATAGTGCTGATGCCGAAGCAACGAGGCCTTGAAGCTTTCCCCCCGCTTGCGGGGCGCGAAATGGAACGACTGTCCCCAGCCGAACTCGTAGAAGTCGGTAACCAGGTCGTAATAGTGATTGACCAGCGAGCGGTAGTGCTCCTTTCTGCTTTCCAGCCCGCCGTCGTAGATTTCGCTGTATTGATCCACCGTGGACTGCACCTGTTCCGGGGCGAGATCCCCCAGGGAACGCGAATCGGATTTGTTGGCCGTTCCTTGATTCATGGGCGCAATCTAGCAGAGTCAGGCGAGTTCCACAAAGCGGTACTGATTCCCGGGCAAGATTCTTCACAATGAGAGTTCCCGATGCGGCAATTCTCATTTTGGCGCTCCAACGTGCATGCCATTCCGCGCAGGATGACCGATGTGGGCGCGCCCATTGCCATAATGAGAATTGCTGTTCTCGGTGATGGCCTCTTGCCTTGGCCGCCGTGGGCTTATATATTGCATCGGTTGGTCCTGTGCGTGCACTGGAGCCGACACCTGACAAACACGGAAACAGGACCAGCCCATGATCAAGATTCGCTACCTCATCGCCGCGCTGGCCTTGCTTGTGCCGGCCGGTTTCGCTGCCGAATGGGATGATTTCGTCATCGTGCAATTGGATGATATCGAATGGGACGAAAGCCTTGACCGGACCCAGTCGCATGTTCTCTACGGCAATCCCCGGGAAGAAGGTCTGTATATCATGCGGATCCGCTTCCCGGCCGGAGGCACGAGCAACCCCCATTACCACGACCAGGACCGCTTCATCACGGTAATCGAGGGGACCTGGCATGCGGGCGTTGACGCCAGCCACGACATGGAGCGGACCACACCGATTCCAGCCGGCGGATTCATGTTCCACCCGGCCGGCGCGGTGCATTACGACGGTTCCCGGGGCGAACCCGTGGTGGTGGAAATCCGCGGCTTTGGGCCGGTGGAAACCATAGGCGTGGAAACCACTCCCTAGGAGGCTGTGGCGCAGGTTCCTAGTGTCCGGTAGCGGCAGCGGCGGGAAAGACGAACAGGTACTGCGGCAATTTGGAGAATATTTATGGGCCCGGAAATTCAATTTGTCCTGAACAGTTTTTCCTTCCTCATCTGGGGCGTTCTCATCATGTGGATGTGCGCTGGATTCACCATGCTCGAGTCCGGCTCGGTGCGCACCAAGAACGCCTCGGTGATCTGCCTCAAGAACGTGGGCCTGTACGCCATCGCCGGCCTCATGTTCTACCTCATCGGCTACAACTTGATGTATACCGATGTAAGCGGCTTTATCGGCAGCCTGCGGCTGTTTTACGGGACCTCGGGCGCGGAGCAGGCCCTGCTCGGCGGCGACGAGGGCGCCGCGGCGGCGGTGATGGAAAACGGCTACTCGGTGATGTCCGACTGGTTCTTCCAGATGGTTTTCGTGGCGACCACCTGCTCCATCGTCTCGGGCACGCTTGCCGAGCGCGTCCGGCTGTGGTCGTTTTTCCTCTTTGTGGCCGCGCTGACGGGATTGATTTATCCCGTGGTGGGCGCCTGGACCTGGGGCGGCGGCTGGCTTGCCGAGTTGGGCTTTCAGGACTTTGCCGGATCGTCGATCGTGCATTCCACTGGCGGCTGGGCGGCGCTGGCAGGCGCCATTATCGTCGGCGCCCGCCATGGCAAGTTCCGCGAAGACGGCAGCATCAAGCTGACCCCGCCTTCCAATGTCCCCGTGGTGACCCTGGGCATATTCATTCTCTGGATGGGCTGGTTCGCCTTCAACGGCGGCTCGCAACTGGCGCTGAGCGGAGTGGCCGACGCCGTGGCCATCAGCAATATCCTGGTGAATACCAATCTGGCGGCCTGCGGCGGGTTTATCGCGGCCATCGCCCTGAGCCGGCCGGTGCTCGGCCGCATCGATCTGATGGGTAGTCTCAACGGAGTGATCGCCGGCCTGGTTTCGATTACCGCGGGCCCCGATATTGTTGCGCATTATTGGGCTATAATCATCGGCGCTGTCGGCGGAGTGATCGGTTTGATCGGAGTGAAAGTGCTGGAGCACTTCCGGGTCGATGATGTTGTGGGAGCGGTACCCGCTCACCTGTTCGCCGGAATTTGGGGTACTCTTGCGGTTTGTATAGTGGCCGGCGGCAATTTGCTGGTCCAGTTGGTGGGAATACTGGCGATCGGCGCCTTTGTCTTTTCCGCCTCGATGCTTGTCTGGCTGGCCATCAGGCAACTCATGGGAGTGCGGGTTACGCTGGATGTGGAACGCCACGGCCAGGATGTGGCGGAACTCGGAATTGAAGCGTATCCGGAATTTGTGGTATTGCAGGACCCTGACCTGTAACCAGTTAACCAGTCTGGCCAAAAAAGCTGGAACGGAGCAAATGCAATGATTGAGGTCAATGTTGAACGGCAGGACGGAATTTTGTCCGCCATGGTAATGGGACGGATTGACGGCTCGAATGTCATGCAGTTCGAGGAATCCGTCAAGGGCGCCATCGAAGAAGGGGACCGCGCGGTCGTACTTGACATGGAGCACCTGACCTATATCAGTTCCGCGGGCTTGCGGGCCATCCTGATGACCGCCAAGCTGCTGCAGAACCGCAACGCCAAGTTCATGCTCTGCTCGCTTTCCAAGTCGATCCGGGAAGTTTTCGAAGTCAGCGGCTTCGACAAGATCATCAATATCCAGCCTGACCGCAGCCAGGCAATCGCCGCCGCAGGGTCATAAGCAGACCCGGACGGGCAAGCGCCAGAAATCCAGGCTAGGAGCCTGCGCCACAGGAATTCGCGAAAGCTAAAATTCGCTATCGCCGCGCCCCTGGCCGGTCGGTTGAGGCGAATATTGGAGGGGGTTTTTCAGAGAATACCTAGTTCTCCGCTGCGAACTTCTTGCCGAGCAAAACCACGTTCCGATTGTTCTCCCGGCGATAACTCACCGAGTCCATCATCTGGTGGACGAGAAAGATCCCGAGCCCGCCGGGTGTGCGCTCTTCCAGACTTGAACTCGTATCGGCCCGGGCCGGGTCGCTGTCGGTGAGGTCGAATTGTCTGGCGTCGTCCTCGATGCGGACCAGGAGCCGGTCACCATCGAGTTGCAGGTCAATGCGGATCTGGTGGGCCGCTTCATCGTCATAGCCGTAGCTGATGGTATTGGTGAGCAATTCATCCAGCGAAAGATTGACCTGGTAGGCTACCGCCATGGGAATTTCGCGCTGGCCGCAGAATTCGTCAACGCGCTCGGCGATAGTGGCGAGTTCCTTCAAGTCGTTCGCCACCCGAATACTCAGTTCCGCTTTGCTCACTGCTCCAGGCTCCCAGCCTCCGATCCGGCCCAATTCTTGCTTTTCAGCCTACCCCAAATTCACCCTAGTTTGCCTGAATCCGGGAAAATTTCCTATTGCCCCGGAGCGATTTCCGCATCAGAAAGTGGCGGTGAACTGGATCCACGCCTTGTCGATATCCATGGCGTGGGTGTCCGGGTCATAAGTCGCGTATTTCAGCAGCAGGGTGTAATTCTCGTCGATGGCGTATTGCCAGGAAATGTTCCACTCGCTGCCGTAATGGTCCGGGCCGGATTCGGAGTTGAAATCGTGCCAGCTCAGGGTCAATCCGCCGCTGGTGAGGGTGAGATAGGTGTTTTCCACGCCCTGGCCGGGGATTGTCAGGAAGCGGTCGGTCCAGCCCTGATAGCGGTGCAGGGTGGCAAGCGGGGTGCGGAACATCATTTCCGGCTCGGTCAGGTCGCCGCCAAACTGCTGGTGGCCGAGCATCAGGCGCAGGTCGCGGATGTCCACGCCGCCTTCGAGCAGCAGGAAGTTGCTGTCATAGGCAATCGGGTTGTCGCCGTAGTCTCCCTGCCGCGCGTATTCGAGATTGAAGGGAAACTCCAGTTCGCCGCCGGCGATGGTCTGGCTGAACCTGACACCAGTGGTCTGATTGGACAGGGGGGCGGCGTTTTCCAGGTCAATCGCGTAGTGGTACAGCACGAGCTTGCCGCCGAGGGCCAGATCGATGGCGGCATTCAGCAGATGGGTGTTGCTGTCGTAGAAATCCGTGGGAATGCCGTCTTCGGGCCCGAAAATCCGCGATACTCCATGCACATAGCTGTAGTGCAGGCGGATATTGTCCAGGGACTCGTTCACCACGGTGAGGGCGTCCATGGTCTGCTCGTTCTGCCGCCAGGCGACACCGCCGATGAAGCGCTGCTCGTCGAGATTGATCCGCTGCCGCCCAAGCCGGACGTAGCCGCCTTCATTCTTGAAATCCATGTAGGCCTGGTTGACGTGGGTTCCGTCCGGGTCGGCAATCAGGGGATATTCGCTCTTGCCGTTGCGGGTGCTGTTGAAGTCGTCGTCGCCGAGGTAGGAAACATTGTCAAGCTCGAAAAAGAAGCCGAGATTGCCGATATCGAGCGGCCGGAAACTGATCCGCGACTTCAGCACCGAAGCCATGGCGTCTTCTTCGAACCCCGCCTGGTTCACGGTTTCCATGCGGTAACGGAACTCCATCGCCACATCGCCATTGGCGATGGCGTCGCCGAGACTCGACGCCGTTTCCTGGGCGGCTGCGCTGCCGGCGCCAAGCGCCGCGACCGCGAGTACCAGGGCCTTGCCCGCGGGGTATCCCACACTTGACGTTCCTGACTGGCTCATGAGTTTTTCCTCCGGTTCGGCGCAGGTCCGGCCATTCAACTTCACCCCAGGGCGGCTTCTTCCGACTTTCGCCGGGACTTCAATGGCAGACGCAATTTCATTTCCGTGAATTCACCTTCCTTGGAATCGACGGAAATCGAGCCTCCGTGCCGCAGCATTATATCCGTAGTCAGGGACAGACCGAGCCCCGTTCCCTTGGTGCCCTCCTTGGTGGTGAAAAAAGGCTCGAAAATCTTCTCGCGGATTTCTCTGGGAATGCCCGGGCCATTGTCGCGCAAAATGAACTCGGCCTCATTTTCCAGCTTTTTGCTGGAAATGGTGATCATCGGCTCAAAGTCTTTGTCGTTCTTGCGCTTGTCATCAAGCGCCTGGCAGGCATTGGTGGCCAGATTCAGAAACACCCGGGAAATTTCCTGGGGCACCACTTCCAGTTCGCCGATTTCCTCATCGAAGTTGGTAACAAGTTCCATATTGAAGCCGGTATTCAGCGCCCGCATGGAATGATAGGCAAGCTCCACATACTGCTTGAGCACGGCGTTGAGATCGGCGGGGCGCCATTCGCCCTCGCCGCCCCGGGAATGTTCGAGCATGCTGCGCACGATGTTGTCGGCGCGTTTGCTGTGGTCGCCAATCTTGGCGAGACTCTTGGCAAGGTCGGCGACGATTTCGCGGATGTCCTCCCGGGCATCGGATTCCTCGATTTCCTCAAGCAGTTCGTCGATCTCCTTGCCGAACTCCAGGGCGATTTCGGAAAAATTGCCGATGAAATTGAGCGGATTCTTGATTTCGTGGGCGATGCCCGCCGCGAGTTGACCCAGTGAGGATAGCTTTTCCTCGGCGATAATCTGCTGCTGGGCTTTTTCGAGTTCTTTCAGCGTCGCCTCGAGGCTTTCGTTCTTGGCGTCGAGTTCCTGGGCGAGCTTTTCCACGAGATTGAGACGCTGCACTTCCAGCGCGTACTCGCGGAATTTTTCCAGCGCTTCGCCCATGTCGGTGACTTCGTCATTGCCGCCCACCGCAACGGCGACTTCGAGATCGCCCTGGGACATCTCGCGCATGGCGCCCGACAGGGCCGTCAGCCTGCGGGCCAGGGACTTCCAGACAAAGAAGTAGCCGAAAATCAGCGCGCCGATGGCGCTCACCAGATTGATGGAGAACAGCACGACAATTCCATTGGCGGCGGATTGCTGGGCCGCCTGGCTGGAAAGAATGGCGTTATTGGCAATCAGCCCGCCCAGAATGCTGACATCGGTATCGAGCAGGGCCGAGGCGTCCCGGGCCATATCCAGGGACTGCCGTTCCTGCTCCACCCGCAGCAGGGCTTCCCGGCGCAGGGTGATGATTCCCTGATCGCCGGTGGCGACCCGGTCCAGCCGCTGCAGGCTGGCGCCAAGGGATGCGAGTTGGGTCGAGGCCGGCAGGGCGGAATATGAACGCTGGGCATTGGCGATGGCGCTGAGCAGGCGTTCCTCGATGGGGGGTAGAAACTGCCGGTCATTCAGCACCAGCATTTCGTCGAGCAGCAGCACTGCGAGATTGGCTTGCTGATTGACCACATTGAGATTGCGGAAAACCGTGAACTCATCTTCCGATGCGCGGACTTCCAGGGCGTCCGGCGTGTCATCCAGCGAACGCAGTCCCTCCACCAGATAAAAGCCCTGGTCGTCGATTGCCTGAACGAGATCGGATTCGATGTTGCGGTTGATCTCCGCCAACTCCGCGGTGAGCCGGGTCAGGCTTTCCTCGATCAGCAATCGGCGCAGGGCGGAATCCTGGATGGCGGCGAGATGGCCGCCGAGTTCCGTCAGGTGTTGCCGGATCAGCCCGGTGTTCTCTTCGAGTTCCGCCCGGGATTCCAGCCCCTGGATGGCGGTTTCGAGAGACTCCCGGTCGCGCTCCACTATCTCCACTTCGGCTTCGTGTTCCTCACGGGTGCGGGCGGAAGTTATGCGGAACGCGCCATTGACCAGGGCGGTGCTCTGTCTTGCGATCTGCACTGAATCGACGATATTGGGCATGTCCACGTCGGCCATCCGGGACTGGTAGCCCAGGGTGAACTGCAGGGCGAAATAGGCCACCAGGCTTGCCGTACCCACAAGCAGCACGCTGCCCAGGAGGATCAGCGAAAGCCGGGCGGCGATGGTGCCGAGGAAGCCGCGTTCGGGGTGAAGCTTGCCGCCGTCCTGGTCGATCACCGGCACTTCCACTATACCGGCGCCGGAGTTTTCTTTTGCCGTCTCGCTCATGGGTTGCCGATTCTGTCCACAGAGGCGAAATTCCCGTTTTCGTCGATTACCGTCAGGTAGACCTGATCGGAGCCCTGGTTGTCATTCCTGCCGTAGGAAAGTCGAAAGCCGGACAGGTCGATTTCTCCGGAAGTCTTGAGCGCCTCAAGAAATCCCCGCCGGGTGGGCTCGGGGCCGGCAAGACGCAGGCCCTCGGCGGCCAGCCGGCCGGCAAGATAACCTTCCAGGGTGACGAAACTCGGCGCGGCGCCAGAATCCATTTGACCCAGGGCGGCCTGGTATTCCGCCACCACCGGCAGGCTGGCGTCCTGCGGGAAGGGCACCACCTGGGTGACGTACACGCCTTCGCCGTCTTCGCCGAGGGTGCGGGCGAGGGCCTCGCTGCCAATGAAGGAAATATTGATGAAATACGGGGAATAGTTGAGCTTGCGCGCCCAGCGGATCATGGTGGACACGGGCTGGTAGGCGCCGATGATCACCACCGCTTCGGCCCCGGCCCGGCGCAGGTCGAGCAGGGCGAGCTTGACCGCCTCGGAATTGCGGGGATAGGCCACTTCCCGGCTGATTTCCATGCCATAAAGATCCACCGCCCGGCGCAGCCCGGCGAGGCCCGCGCGACCGTAGGAATCGTCCTGGAAAAAAATGCTGACGGTTTCCAGGCCCAGATCCTGGTTCAGGCGAGCCGCCATTTCCTCGGTTTCCTGAAAATACGAAGCCCGCACATTGATGACATTGGGCAGGGCTTCCGCATCCCGCAGGAATTCCGCCCCGGTGAAGGCGCCGATATAAGGCACGCCGGCCTCGGTGGCGATGGGCTGGGCCGCCGCGGAGGTGGGCGTGCCCACGGGCCCGATCAGGGCGAACACCTGTTCCTCCTCGATCAATCTGCGGGTATTGACGATGGCGGCCTCGGGCTCGTAACCGTCGTCGAGGGAAATCAGTCCCAGCCGCCTGCCGTGAACGCCGCCCGCCGCGTTGATTTCATTGAAGGCCGCTTCCAGCCCGAGCCGCATGCCCTCGCCGAGTTCCCGGGTGGGGCCCGCAAGGGCGGCGGACTGACCGAACAGGATGACGGGCTCCTCGGCGGCATACAGACCCGGCGCCGCGCCAAGCGCGGCGGCAAGCAGCAGGCGGGAGGCTCTGGCAAGGCTTCGCGTCATGGGTCCTGTCGGGCGAGAAAATGGGTCACCACGCAGGTGATGTCGTCGGATTGCTCGGCTTCGCCGGCGTAATCCCGCACCGAGGCGATGATGCCTTCCACAATGCCCCCGGAGCCCGCCTCCACCATGCCGCCAAGCAGTTCATCGAGACGCGGCTCGCCGTATTCCTCTTCGGCGACATTTTCCGCCTCGGTGACGCCATCGGTGTAGAGCACCAGACTGTCGCCGGCATAGAGCTGTACCTCGGCATTGCCGTAGTCTTCATCCGGGTCGATTCCGAGTACCAGATTGCTGGTGGAGGGCACCACGTCGACGGCGCCGTTGCCGCGCAGCACCCGGGGCGGGTTGTGGCCGGCATTGGAATAAAGGAAGCCGCCGGAGCGCAGGTCGAGCACGCCAAAGAACAGGGTGATGAAAACGCAACTGTCGTTACCGTCGCACAATTGCAGATTGACCGCCTTGAGCGCCGCCGCGGGGCTTTCGTACTGGCTTACCACGGTCTTGAGCAGGGCCCGGGTCACCATGGCGAACAGCGCCGCGGGAATGCCCTTGCCCGCCACGTCGGCGATGGCGAGGGCGAGCCGGTGGTCGTCGATCTGAAAATAATCATAGAAATCGCCACCGACTTCCTTGGCGGGAAAGATCCGCGCCTTGACGTCGTAATAGGGATTTTCCGGCAGGTCCTGGGGCAGGGCCGACATCTGCACCTGGCTGGCGACTTCCAGCTCGCGCTTGATCGACACGAGCTTGTCGCGGGTTTCCAGGGAAGCCTGCAGGCTGCGCACATGGGCGATGCCCTTCTCAAGGGTGATCTCGAGATCGGCGAAATCGATGGGCTTGGTGAGAAAGTCGAAGGCGCCGCGATTCATCGCGGTGCGGATATTGGGCATGTCGCCATAGGCGGAAACGATGACCGCCTGCACGTCGAGGTCGGCTTCCGCCAACTGGTGCAGCATCGTCAGGCCATCCATGACCGGCATGTTTATGTCGGAAAACACCAGGTGGATATCGCGGTGCTGCGCCAGCTTCAACAGCCCTTCCCGACCGTTGTGGGCGAACACGAATTCCAGTTCGCCGCTGCGGATGCGGCGGCGAAACTTCTGTCGGATCAATAACTCAAGGTCTTCTTCATCGTCAACTACAAGAACTTTAACCGGGTCTTGCTTCATGATTCCTGTCCACCGCGTCCCGCCTGTCGCCGGCAGGTCTGGTTGAATTTACAGCGGGCCCGCCCCACTGCTCCGCATGGTACTTCACCGCGCCATGGTTTACCAATGCGGACGTTTCCCCAATCCCCTGATAAGAGTCCCGAGGAGGTTTTCGTCCGGCTGATTACGGTATGGATGAACCGGCAGCGCCTCCGAGGCTCGCATGGCCCATCGTGCGGACATGATCCATGTACGGTTTCGCTTTTCAGTTGCACA
>JAJDVS010000093.1 GCA_022825945.1 Pseudomonadales bacterium | reverse complement strand
GCGAGCCGTTCGGCGCGCTCGTATTCGGCTTCGGTCCGGCCGAACTCGGCCTCGGCCTGGGCGAGGCGGTTGCGGGCGTCCCGGTCGTCGAGCGCGGCCAGGGTCTGGCCGGCGAGGACGAGCTGCCCTTCGAAGATATCCAGCTCGGTAATGGTTCCGGGAACCTGGAACGTCAACTCGGCGGAGCGCCCCGCCTCGATCACGGCGGGAAAGCTCATGACCCGTTCGTTGGCGGCGCTCCGCACCGTGAAAACCCGCACCGGGCGCGGTTCCGGTTCCGGGGCGGCCGCTTCTTCCGGGGCGCAGGAAACCGCCGCCGCGGCGAGCAGGACAGTGAAACACGGGAGCCGCCGATTCATCCGGCGTACAAGGCGAGTCAAGACTATTCCCCCCAGGTTCGTTTGGCTGAAAGGGATTATACACAACAGGCCCAGTGTGCTTTCCTGTCGCCGTGCTTTCAGCAATTCTCATCACGGCGCTCCGGCCTTCATGTCATTCCGCGCGAAGCGAAGCCACTCCCCTCCGTCATTCTGCGCGAAGCGAAGCGCAGTCGCAGAATCTCTCGCAGTGGCCACCCAATGAGATTCCGCGACTGCGCGCAGAATGACGGGGGAACCCGGCGCATGGCCATGCCATGCATGAGCAGCAGCTTGACAGTGATTGGCGCGGTCCCTAGCATGGCAGCCTCCTTGCATGACAGCCTCTTTGCCCAGCGGCGTGGTATTCGCCCCTATGTTTCCGGAGCTTCTCGCGGCGATTGAAGACGACTTCGCAGCCGTAAACCGCACCATCGTCGAACAATTGCATTCCCGCGTCGGGCTCGTGGAAAGCATCGGCCACTATATCGTCGAGGCGGGCGGCAAGCGATTGCGGCCGATTCTCGTGCTGCTCGCGGCGCGAAGCTGCGGCATCCGCGACCGGCGCCACATCACCCTCGCGGCGATCATCGAATTCATCCACACCGCCACCCTGCTCCACGACGACGTGGTGGACATGTCCACCCTGCGCCGGGGCAGGCCCACGGTCAATGCCGAGTGGAATACCGAATCCAGCGTCCTCGTGGGTGATTTCATCTACTCCCGGGCCTTCCAGTTGCTCGTGGGCATTGGCGACATGGGCATCATGGAAATCATGGCGGATGCCACCAACCGCATCGCCGAAGGCGAGGTGCAGCAGCTCGTCAACAAGAAGAATCCCGACATTACCGAGGCCGGCTATCTGCAGGTGATCCATGACAAGACGGCGATCCTGTTCCAGTCGGCGGCCCGGTGCGGGGCGCGGCTCGCCGGCGCCAGCCCCGCAGCCGAGCGGGCCTTCCAGTCCATCGGCCTGCATCTCGGCGCCGCTTTCCAGTTGATCGACGATGTGCTCGACTACGCCGGCGACGCCAGCGCCATGGGCAAGAATATCGGCGATGACCTGATCGAAGGCAAACCCACGATGCCGCTGATCCACGCCATGCGCAGTGGCGCCGCGGCCGAGGCCGAACTGATCCGCAACTGCATCGTGAATGCGGATTTTTGCCGGCGAAACCTTGACCAGGTCATCGCCATCGTTCATGGTGGTAATGCGCTCGCCTACACCGAGAAGCTGGCCAGGTCCGAGGCCGACAAGGCGCTTGCCGCCCTGGCCGGCGTTCCGGAATCCGCCTACCGCGATTCCCTCGAAGCGATGATCCGCCTGTCGGTTGACCGCAGTAACTGAATTGCCGCCGCGGCGTTGTCATGGAAACACGCCGCGGCATCCCGGAGACGAAAAATGACCGCTTTCCGCAATGGGCCGGGAATCCTGCCCGCCCTGCTCCTGCCCGCCCTGCTCGGCGCCTGCACCGCCACCGGCCTTACCGCCCGGGACCCGGAAGTGCGGCGCCAGGCGATCCTCGACATGCGCAATGAGGTACTGACCGAACTCTACGCCATGCGGCCGGATACCGAAGCCCAGATCTTCGACGCCGTGGGCTTCGCGGTGTTTTCCAATGCCGATATCAACCTGCTGATCACCAGTGTCGGCGGCGGAGTCGGCGTGGTGCGCGACAACCGCAGCGGCGAGGATGTATTCCTGCGAATGGGCGAAGTGGGAGTCGGCCTTGGCGCGGGAGTCACCGATGTCCGCCTGGTGATGGTCTTTCACGGCAGTGACGCGCTGAACCGCTTTACCGAGGCGGGATTCACTTTCGGCAGCGATATCGACGCCGCCGCCAGAGCCGGGGAACTCGGCGCGGCCATCGGCGTCGAAGCCATCGCCGACAATGTCACCGTCTACCAGATCACCGAATCCGGCCTGGCCCTGCAGGCCTCGCTGCAAGCTGCCCGCTACTGGTGGGACCCGGACTTGAATTGAGATCTTCCCGTCATTCTGCGCGGAGCGAAGCCACCCCTCCGTCATTCTGCGCGGAGCGAAGCGCAGTCGCAGAATCTCATGCGGCGCCCTTCCCGGGGAGATTCTGCGACTTCGCGCAGAATGACGGGAGGAGGGCGCAGAATGACGGGAGGGGAGGCGCGGAATGGCGGAGAGGGGCCGCAGCATGACGGTTCTCTCACTACAGGCGTCCCCCCGGCTCCACGATGACATCGCCCCGTAACCGGATGCTCAGGCCGGGGGACGAGGTTCGCAGGATGGAGTCCCGGTCGAAGATGCGCAATCTGCGGTCGCTGGGCACATAGATTTCCTCGCTGGCCGCAAGCAGGTTCTCCGCCGCATCCCGGGCGTCCCTGGCCCGCTCGATCTCGCCGAGCCGGGCATAGGCCATGGCAAGGCCAAGATGGAAATCGGGCTCGTATTCCTTGAGCCGGATGGCGCGGCGGAAGTAGGCCCGGGCGGCTTCGAAATTGCCCGCCTCCAGCGCCCTGCTGCCGCGCCCATAGTGGAAAAAGGGATTACGCTGGTTGAAGTCGTCGATCACGCGCTCATAACGCCTCGCCAGGGTGTCCTCGCCCCGGCCGCGGTAGAACTTCACCAGATTGTTCACCGCGGTGGCATTGGTATTGTCCTGCTCGAAGGCGTAGTGGTAGGCGAATTCCGCCAGTTCGCCATCACCGAGGCGCTTGTAGGCGGCGCCGAGATTGTTCCAGGCATCGCTGTTGGCCGGGTCGATGAACAACGCGTTCTTGATGTAGGCCAGGGCGGCGGCGTCATCGCCGGCGACCAGGGCTTCCACGCCGAGATTATTGAAATACAGCGCCCGGGCCTTGTCGTCGGATATGGCCGATTCGGTCATGGACTGCAGGGCGATTTCCGGCGTGAAATCCACCACATAGTAGCGTTTCGGGCCCAGGCGGCCGGTGGCGTTGATATGCTGGCTCACCACCAGCAGGTCGCCCCTGCGGTCCCAGCTTGGCTGCACTTCCACGGTCTGGAAACTGGCGTTGAGCCCCACATGGCGCGCCATGGCGACGTAGAGATTCATCACCGAAAGGCAGTTGCCCTCCCGGGCGTGGAAAACCTCGGTGGCGGTGTGGGTTTTGGCGTCGGAATACCGGATGTGGAGATGGTCGGGATCGTACATCAGATCCTGCAGGGCGCTCACCAGGAATTCGGTGCCGCGCCGCTTGTCGCCGAGGCGCTCCTCCAGCCAGAGCTTGACCTCATTGTCGAGATGCAGGGGGTCGATTTCCGGGAAGCGGTCGCTGTCCTGGTCCAGTACGCGGGCGTACAGCGCCGGGTCGAAAACATAATCGGTTTCCAGGTCGATGGCCGCACAGCCCGCCAGCAGCAACAGGCTGCCCATCAGACTTGCCATGCAGACCCGAATTTTCATCATGTCACGCCCCCGGTCCCTATTCTACCGGAAACGCCCCGGAGTCTCCCTGCCGGTCTTGTCGATTTTCATGAAACCATAGCGGCCCTTCAGGAAAGGGACGGTATCCTGTTCCAGCCGGCGGAACAGCGCGACCCAGCCCGCGTAGCGGGCGAGTTCCGCCAGACCCATGCCGAGGCCGTCCACATCCGTACTGTCGCGCAGGCGCGAACCATAGCGGCCCCAGTTGCCGCCGTAGCGCACCGTTCCGTCCGCCGAGTCATATTCGTACTCAAGCGCGAGCCGGGTCTGGGCGATGCGCATGCTGTCCGCGGACAGGAAACGCACTTCGAAAGCGGTTTCGAATTCCTGCGGCGAGCCGCTTTCGACGCCGCTCCGGTTCCAGAACACATCGGTGTCGATGATCACGCTCTTGGTCACCGGCAAATAATCGAGATGTTCGAAAGGCAAGGTGTCGGCGAACAGGAACGCATAACCGGCGTCGGTATCGCGCAAGGCCGAGGAGATACTGACCCGCCGGTCGATGTCCAGATCCACGACGGCATCGGACCGCGTTCTGATCGAGCGCTGGGCCAGGTCGAACAGGCTTTTGAGCAGTTTGGGGTCGTCTTCGGGCAGTTGGCGCACCACAACTTCGCCGGTTTCCGGATCGAGTCCGCGCAAACTGAAAGAACCGCGATTGAGATCGATCTCTCCGGTATCCGGATCAATCGTATATAGATTGGTGCTGGCGCCGCTGAAAAGGAGCTCGACAGGCGTGAAGTCCAACTTGGCGCTTTCGCCCAGGGCGATGCCGCCGGGGACGATGATTTCCTCGATGGTCGGCTGGGTGAACTCGTCGCCAAGGGTAATCTTGCGGAAGATTTCGGGCTCGTTGCGCGACAGTCCGCGCTCGTCCCGGTTGACCGGGTCGCGGAAAACCGAAACGGAATCGCGTCGCGCCCGCTCGCCGAGCAATTCCATTTCGGTGACGTCGGTTCGCAGCCTTCGAGCGGACCGCGAGTCTATAGCGAGCCTGTGCTGCGCGGTGGCGTAGAAAGCGCCGGCGAATGTCGGCGCGACCGAATTTTCCGCCTGGTTCATGATCGCCGAGTCGAATCCACCCGGCCGCGCCATCCTGCCGATCCGCGCGGCCAGTTCCCTGTCTTCCCTGGCAAAAGTGACGAAGAGCCGACTACGATCCAGTTCGGTAATCCACTCATGAAAATGATTCCACAGATACTGATCGTCAAGCACAACCCATTCGATTCCTGTTTCGGGGTCAGGTTCCGGGGGTGGGTAAACACTGGAATCGGAATGCAAAACCAGACCGCCGATTTCGCCAGCGGAGAATGCCGCCTCCCAGGCTTCGATTTCCGCGCTTGTCGGATAGCCGTCCCGAGGCAAATCCGCAAACCCGCCAAGCCGCGGCGGTTCGGGCCGGCCCGCCGCTTCCTCGCGATCGTTCAGATTTGGCAAGAACCGGATTTCCGATGCCGGAATTTCGTCCGCCAACGCGGAAAACAAGTCCGAGACGGCATCCTGCGCGCGGACGGGAATGCAGAACAAGAACAGACCAAGCAAGCAGAATGATAGATTGTTGGTAACGCAAGATGTGAGTCGCCGTCGGCTGGCGTGGGGTGCGGCGGGCGTGCGAGACAGGATGTCGAGCCCGAAGCCTACAGGGGTGAGGCCCGGTCGGCGCAGCCGACATGAAGCGAAGCTTCTTGAGGGCCGAACGACTTGCCATGGATGGCAAGGCTGGGGGTTAGCGAAGCCACTAATGTCGCGCCAGGGATGGCATGCACAAACCAATCGAAGGCAGTTAACGCAGACGTATTCACGGCGTCCGCTGCACCCCATGCCACCCGGCGGCGACGGATCGAAGCCACTAATTATTGGCGCAAACATCATAATCGGTGCCGCGCCGCTTGTTGAGCAGACGCAGGCGCAAGTCGCTTACCCAGTCGGGTTCGCCCCACAAATGCAGCGGCTGGGCGAGTTCGGCGATCAGCCGCTCGGCTTCGTCGAACCGTTCGGCCTCGATGGCGTATTTCATGGCCTGTTCCATGATAAACGTATCGGCCGGCAGCAATTCGAATGCCCGGCGCTGGTAATCGACGCCATCCCTCCAGTCGTAGCCTTCGAACAGGTGAATTTCTCCCATGGCGAGATTGGCTTCCGGATTGTCCGGGTACATGGCGATCACCCTTTCGAAAGCCCGCAAGGCCGCGGCAAGCCGCTCTTCCGCCAGCGCC
>JAJDVS010000067.1 GCA_022825945.1 Pseudomonadales bacterium | reverse complement strand
ACCGGCGCCACCATGCCCGCATGGCCCGTGAAAGCCGGATTGGCGACGACGGCGGACGGCTTCCTCGAAGTCAATCGCCATTTGCAGTCCACCAGCCATGAATTCGTTTTCGTCGCCGGCGACGCGGCGACGATCCGGGGCATGGAGCGGCCCAAGTCGGGCGTGTACGCGGTGCGCCATGGCAAGCCGCTTGCCCAGAACCTGCTGCGCTACGCCACCGGCAGGAGGCTGGTGCGATTTACCCCGCAACGGCATGCGTTGGCGATGCTCAATCTCGGCGATGGCAGAGCGCTGGCGTCTCGCAATCGGCTGTTCTTCCGGGGCCGGTGGGTGTGGCGGCTGAAGCACTGGATAGACCAGCGCTTTCTGCGCAAATACCGCGATCTGCCGCAGATGCGGCAAAATCTCACTATTACCAAAGGATTGGTGGACCGGCAGGAGGAGCGCGAACTGCGCCGGCACGCCTTGCGTTGTGGCGGCTGCGGCGCGAAGGTGGCGGGCAGCATCCTGCAGGAAGTGCTGGAAACGATTCCGGTCACCGCCGACATCGTCGAAAAGGGCGTCGAGGACGCGGCCCTGGTGCCTACGTTGGCGGGCCAGGAGCTATGGCAAACCGTCGATCAGCTCAAGGCCTTCATCGACGACCCCTGGCTGTTCGCCAGAATCGCCACCCTGCATTGCCTCAGCGATATTCACGCCATGGGCGCCCGGCCCGATTCGGCGCTGGCCATGGTGGGTGTCCCATTCGCCAATCGCGCAATTACCCGGAGCCTGTTGCGTGAACTGATGCTCGGCTGCACCACCACGCTCACCGAAGAAGGCTGCCGCCTGCTCGGCGGCCATTCCTCGGAAACCCGGGAACTGCAATTCGGCCTCAGCGTCAACGGGCGGGTCAAGGCCGGCGAGGCCCTGGGCAAGCGGGGCATGCGCCAGGGCGATGCGCTGATCCTCGGCAAACCCTTGGGCGCCGGAACCCTGCTCGCCGCCGACATGCGCCACCAGGCCAGCCAGCAGTGGATGGATCAGGCTCTGGGAACCATGCTCGTCTCCAACCGCGAAGCCGGGCGCATATTCCGCGAACACGACGCCAGCGCCTGCACCGACATCACCGGGTTCGGGCTTGCCGGCCACCTGATGGAAATGATCAGCGGCGGGCCGGTGGAGTTATATCCCGGCGATATCCCCCTGCTTGCCGGCGCCGAGGAATGTCTGGAGCGGAAAATCTTCAGCTCGTTGCACGCCGACAACCGGCTAATAGAACGCAATATGGAAGGCCGCCGTGAACTGCGGGAATCCGCCCGTTTCGAGGCGTTGTTCGATCCCCAGACCGCCGGTGGCCTGCTGGCCGCGGTGCCGGAGAAAAAGGCCAAATCCTGTCTCGCCGCACTGCGGGACTCGGGCCTCGAACAGGCTGCCATCATCGGCCTTGCGGGGGATGGGGCGGACGGGCCAGCGAGGATCGTGCTCGCCTGATTCCCGGCTTACCCGCCTGCCGGCGCCAGCGAATCCAGAAACTCTTCGCGGCGCTCCGGGCCCATCCCGCCCAGTTCCCGCACCCGCTCGTAGAATTGCGGCAAATCATTGCCGCTCTGGCGCAGCAATTCCCGCAGCTGGAGCGCGAGGTCGTTGTAGGAGCCGACAGTGGATAGCTGGGCATTGTTGAGGGAGCGGGAAAACCAGCCGTCATAGCCACCATAGCCGCCCCAGTCCGCCTTCAGTTGCCGGTAGTCGGCACGCATCCGTTCCTGCAAGGCGGTCTTTTCCCGGCGCATGGCGGCCGCCGGCAGGTCTCTGTTGTACAGGGCCTCGAATCGCCGGCGAAACTCCATGACGAAGGAAACAAATTGTCTGCGCCGGTCGGCATCGGCCCGGGCGGCGGCAAGCAGGGCGGATTGCCCCCGGGTCTCCAGCCAGCGCGCCAGACCTTCCATCTCCACCACGGTGGCGAAACTTTCATTGATCGTGGTGTCGCCCGGAAACCAGGCGACCTGATGGGCGAGTTCATGGAAAATCAGCGCCGCCAGTTGATGATCCGGGCGGCTGAGCACCGTGCTCAGCAGCGCATCGTCGAACCAGCCCAGGGTGGAATAGGCGGCCACGCCTCCCACATGGGTATCCAGCCCGTCTGCCCACAAGCCGGCGGCGTAATCCCGGGCGGCGGTTTCGTTGAAGTAGCCCCGGTAGGCAGCGCAGCCGGCGATGGGATAACACCAGGTGACCGGCTCCAGGGAAAACTCCGGCGCCGCAAATACATTCCATACCGCGTAGTCCCGGTCGAGTTCCACGTAGTCGAGAAAATTGTCGCCGGCGGGCAGGCCGAGCTCGGCTTCGGCGAAGTCCCGGGCTTCGAGGACGATTTGCAGCTTGGCCGCGATTTCCGGGGCCAGCGCCGGGTCCCGGGCTTTCTCCCGCAAGTCCTGCCGGGAGCCGACAATGGCCAGATGCCCCTGGGCCGCCTGCCAGTACCAGGCTGCGGAATCGCAGGCGGCGAGTGGTAGAGCCGCGAGGAGCAATGCAATGGCTTTCATGGCATGGGCGGCGGCTACTGCACGCGCTCCACGAGTTCGATCTCGAACAGGTGCGCCCAATGCTTGCCGGTGACAAAAAGCCGCTCTTGCCCGGCGTCCCAGGCGATGCCATTGAGCACTGCTTCGCTGCTGCCGAGTTCGGTGCGGTCGGAAAGCCCGGTGAGGTCGATGATGGCATTGACCACGCCGCTGTCCGGGTCGATGCGGGCGATGAAATCGGTCTGCCAGACATTGGCCCAGACCTCGCCATCGATGTATTCCAACTCATTAAGCAGGGTGAGTGGCTGGCCGTTGACGGTGACCGTGACTTCCCGCACCGGCGTGAAACCTTCCGGGTCGATAAATTGCAGGCTTGCCGAACCGTCACTGAGAATCAGGTGTTCTCCGTTCCAGGCCAGGCCCCAGCCTTCACGGGCATTGTAGTGGGTCGCCAACTGTTCCAGGTTCTCGCGATCGTAGACAAAGACCATGTGGGCGCGCCAGGTGAGCTGGTAGATGCGATCGCCGATCAATTCGATGCCTTCGCCGAAATAGCGGCTGGCAAGCGCCACGTTCTGCAGTACTTCGCCGCTTTCCAGATCGATTCGGGAAAGCCGGGACAGGCCGTTCTTGCCGGTGCCCTCCCAGAGTTCGCCGTCGCGGAAGATCAGCCCCTGGGTGAAAGCGGTGATTTCGTGGGGGTAGGTGTTGACCACCTCATAGCCATACAGCCGCGGCTGCTGGGCGGCAACCCGGGAAGCGGCGCTGAACAACAGCACGAGTAACAGCAGGCGGCTCATGCTGCCAAGCCTATCCCAAGCCGGAGGGATTTGTTAGTCTGGGATTGGGGCGAAGTCTCATTCCAGCAAAATGGTCCAGGATTGCATTTTCTGCAAGATCGTCGCCGGCGAGATTCCGGCCAACCAGGTCTATGCCGACGAATTCGTGATTGCCTTCCACGATATCGCCCCCCAGGCGCCGACCCACATCCTGGTCATCCCCCGCAAGCATATCAGCGACATGAACGAGGCTTCCCCGCGGGACCAGGCCCTGCTCGGCCACATGATGCTGTGCGCCAGCCGGATCGCCGCGGATGCCGGCCTTGCGGAAAGCGGTTACCGGCTCGTCCTGAACACCGGCCCGGATGCCAGGCAAAGCGTGTTCCATATCCATCTGCACATCTTGGGCGGCCGCCGCCTTTCGGGTCAAATGACGTGAGGCCCGGCCGGCTCAGTACACCTCAAACAGCCCCGCCGCTCCCATGCCGCCGCCTACGCACATGGTGCAGACCACGTATCTGGCGCCGCGGCGTTTGCCTTCGATGAGGGCGTGGCCCACCATGCGGGCGCCGCTCATGCCGTAGGGGTGGCCGATGGAGATGGCGCCGCCGTTGACGTTGAGTTTTTCGTTGGGAATACCGAGGTGGTCGCGGCAGTAGACGACTTGTACGGCAAAGGCTTCATTGAGTTCCCAGAGGTCGATGTCGTCCATGGTCAGGCGGAAGCGTTCGAGCAGCTTGGGCACGGCGTGGATCGGGCCGATGCCCATTTCGTCCGGGTCAAGGCCAGCGGCGGCCATGCCGCGATAGGCGCCGATCGGGTTGAGTCCCTTGCGCTCCGCCACTTTCGCGTCCATCAGCACCGAGGCCGAGGCGCCGTCGGAGAGCTGGCTGGCATTGCCGGCGGTGATGACTCCGCCTTCGAACACCGTGCGCAGGCCCGCGAGCCCTTCCGCGGTGGTGGTGGGACGATTGCCTTCGTCCTTGTCGAGGGTGACTTCGTGTTTACTCTGCTTGCCGCTGGCCTTGTCGGTGAAGATCATGGTGGTTGGCAGTGGCGCGATTTCATCAGTGAACTTCCCGGCCTTCTGGGCGGCGGCGGTGCGCCGCTGGCTTTGCAGGGCGTATTCATCCTGTTGCTCGCGGCTGACGCCATAGCGTTTGGAGACGACTTCGGCGGTTTCCAGCATCGACATGTAGGCGTGCTCCGAGCGTTCGATGACGTTTGGGTCCTGGGCGCGATAGCCGTTGCGGTGCTCGTTCTGCACCAGGCTGATGGATTCGACGCCGCCGCCCACGACGATGGGCATGCCGTCGTTCACGATCTGCTTGGCGGCGGTGGCGATGGCCATCATGCCGGAAGCGCATTGCCGGTCGATACTCATACCGGCCACGGAGGAAGGCAGGCCTGCGGCTACTCCCGCGGTGCGGCCGATGTTCTGTCCCGTGGATCCCTGCTGCATGGCGCAGCCCATGACCACATCGTCGACCTCGCCGGGTTCGATGCCGGCACGGGCCACGGCCTGGGCGATGGCATGTCCCGCCATGGAAGGCGCGTCGGTGTCATTGAATGCGCCACGGTAGGCCTTGCCGATGGGGGTTCTTGCGGTGGATACGATCACTGCCTCGGTGGTCATGCCTTGCTCCAGATGAATTTCCGCTTGATAAAGAATTTGCGGGCCCCGCTTACGATTCGGTAATCAGCGCCTTGATGCCGTCGATCGCCTGCCGGGCGAGTTCGGCCATTTCCGCATCGGTGCGGTCCTGGATCGGATGCGGCACGAACACGCTCTTTGGCGCGATGCCCAGCGAGTTGCCCTGGGCCGTGGCGGCATCCTGAAACTCGCAGGATGCGACGAATCCGGCGGGCACACCCCGGATTTCGAGGTCGTTCATGTCATGCAAACTGCACGACGTGCACGAGCCTCAGTCGGCTAATGCTTCAACCACCGCGTCGCAGTCCGCGCTGATCCGCTGCAGCAGCGGCGTCGGCGCGACCCGGGTGAAGGTGGGCTTGCTATAGCGTTTGACCGTCGCCCCTTCTTCTGCGAGCAGGGATTCTACTTCATCGAGAAATTCCCTGCCCCGGGGCTTGGAAATATCGAGCAGGCCCACGGTGGCGCCGGCAAGGCTTGCAAGCCGCGGAGTCAACTGGCGCTCGACCGGCTGCAATTCAGCCGTGGGATCAAGCAAGGTGGTGCTGGTCATGATGATTTCTCCTGAATTCTTTTCCTGTAAGTCAAAGTTGGGGGCTGCCTGCGCCATGTCATGTCATTCCGCACGCAGTCGCAGAATCTTGTTTGGCGGCCCCATCCTGAGATTCTGCGACTCCGCTTCGCTCCGCGCAGAATGACGGGTGACGGGTCGGGGGCTTCGCTGCGCGCAGAATGACAGATGGGAGGCTTCGCTCCTCTGACGGGTTGCGGGCTTGGCTCATGCGGATGCTTCTTCCAATTTGCGGGAAACCAACTGGCTCCCCCGCTCGCCGGCGGCGACCCAGCCGCCGATTATGGCCGAAAACATGCCGGCCCTGCCGCCGAGGCTGACGATATGCAAGCCGTCCGGCCGGTACTTGTCAAGGTTTCTATCGGCCAGACGCGCGGGCATGCCTTCGGCAACGCCGCCGGCGCCGCGCACGAGATTCTGCCCGGGAACCCGCAGCAGTCGATACAGTTCCTCACGCAGGGTTTCCTTGGTCCAGCCCGCTTCGCGCAGCACCCTGCGGTGTTCCGGGCTGACCACGAGAATCGCGTCGCAAAGACCGAACAGCTTGTAATGCGCCACGGTGCGCAGGCTTGCGGCGAAGCTTCCCGCCAGGGATTCGGGCGTTCGCGACTGCTGATCGACGATGGCCTGCAAGCCTTCGCCGGCAAACAGGCTCACTACCGAATCCTCCCTGGCAAAACCCCGGTCCATGGCCAGGCTTGGCCAGTCCGGGTCCGATTCGTCTTCGGCGAAGCAGTAGGTGTATTTGCCGGGGTTGCCCATGGCGGCGCGGTCGATGCCACCGGGCTTGCCGCCGCCCACATTGCGGATGATGAGTTGCAGCGCACGGCCGATGGTGGCGTTGGCGCGATTGCCCTGGCCGAGCGCATTGACGCCGGAGTTCATCCCCACATGCTGCGCCGCCGGGCCATTGACGATGACCACGGGAGAGGAGAAATACGTGGTGCAAAGCAGCCCATGCATGCAGAATCGGTCATCGAGCGCCACTTCCACCGCGGTGATGACCAGGGGAAAGTACTCCGGCTTGCAGCCCGCCATGACGGCATTGATGGCGAGCTTTTCGATGCTGCAGGGGGCCTGGTCCGGGGGAATCGAGCCGATGATTTCATCCGCTTCGCGCCCGGCGCCCGCAAGCATTCGCAGAACGCGCTCGGGCGTTGGCGGAACCACGGGCAGCCCGTCGGTCCAGCCGCGCTCAAAACAGCTTTCCATGTCGTCTTCGGCGCTGGCAAGCGCAATCTTGCGGGCGCCGAAATGCCTGTGGCGCGCGGCAAGCCGCTCGGGCATTCCCGGCGCCAGGGTCAGCGAACCGCAGCCGGGCCGATGCGGCGGCAGGGAGTCGCCAAGCCTCCCGATTCCGGTGAATTCGCGCCATTCGGCCCGGTCCCAGCCCATGATGCGTTCGTCAAATTGGCTTCCATCGCCTTCGCCGCCGCGCAGCAAGGTGGGCACGATTTCAATCTCCTGCCGCCAGGAAAACGCCAGTTCGCCATCGTCAATGGCATCGCAGTTGCCTGGAAACGACGGATCGTCCTGCACATATACCGCCAGCCCACCGTCGAGCGCCCCGGCAAGCTCGGGAATCAGCGGCGCAATCAATTCACAGGTGGGGCAGTCCTTCTTGACTACCAGCGCGTAACGTTTGGCCAAAACAGTCTCCATGAGGAAAACCGACCGGTGGCGCACGACCGGGTAGCGCGATTGTCGCAAAATAGCCAAGAAGTTACACCCGACATCACGTTCCGGCGTTGAATCGGGAATCGATTCGTTACGGGTTCAAGACCGACTGCAAGGGAAAAACATTTTGCGGCGAAAACTTGACCCGTGGTGCAAGGCAGGCCATTCTATGTAGCACCTTGATGCAGAGTGCTGCAGAAACATGAATGGGCAAAATGAGCCATGACCGCCAGTTATCGCGTAACCGTCAATCCAGGAGCTCTGATCAAGTCAGAGCTTCCTGCGGCACATGGAAGATAATGAAAAACTCCACGGATGGAGTTTTTCAGAGAATACCTAGAAGAAGCCGAGTACCGGGAGCTTTCGGCTATTTCCCGGGAGCACCGTGTGTCCCTGGCCTGGTTGGGACGCAAGGCGGTGACTGAATTCCTGGAACGTTTCGGGCAGGAAGAGCTGCAGCTTCCGCTGATTCTGGCGCCCGAGAGACCCAGGGCCGAAGAACATGAGTGACCCATTGCCTCGTACAAACGGGAACGAAACCGAAAACTGCAGATGAACGCCGAATCTCCGAAATCATTGGTCGAGTCCGCTTGTCGTCAAGCCCGCACACTGGCTGATTCAATACAGTCGGAGGCACGGATGGAATTTGCGCGGGCAATGGTATTCAAAGTGATTTCCGCTTATTGGCAAGAACTCGACAAAGACACGCCCGAAACCTGGAAATTGCGAGACTTGCCAGAGGAAATTGAGCTTTCCGCACTTTCCATGGAAGCCGAATTTCTGGCTTCGAGTATCGGTGTGACCACTGCAAAGCTCGACCTGATGGATGCAGGCTATGCCTTGGGCTTGCTTTACACCACCTTGATGCCGAATGCGACAAGAGCCCGGACAGGCGCCTATTACACGCCTCCGGCACTATGCGAGCGTCTGCTCGACATGGCGGCTACGGCGGGAGTTGATTGGCGGACCGCGCGGATTCTGGATCCGGCTTGTGGAGGAGGCGCCTTCCTCTCGCCCGTGGTGAGGCGCATGGCCGAGAGTCTGAAAGGCCTGGCCGCGAGTGAAGTTCTGAAGAGTATCGAAAAACGGCTGCAAGGATTTGAAATTGACCCGTTCGCCGCATGGATGTCGCAAGCGCTTCTGGACGTGACGCTGGGCGACCTCTGCCGGAAAGCCGGGAAGCGGCTGAAGCAAACAGTGCGCGTTTGTGACAGCCTGGATCAGGACCTAGCGGAGGACGAATTTGATCTTGTCGTCGGAAACCCTCCCTACGGATGCACACGCCTTTCACCCCGATTGCGCGAAAAGTTCCACCGAAGCCTTTTTGGCCACGCGAACCTGTATGGCGTATTTACCGACCAGGCGCTCCGCTTCGCGCGTCCCGATGGAGTCATTGCTTTCGTTACGCCGACAAGCTTTCTGGCCGGGGAGTACTTCAAGGCGTTGCGCGGCCTGCTTGGAAAAGAAGCGCCGCCGGTCAGCATAGAATTCGTCAAGGAGCGCAAGGGCGTTTTCAGCGGCGTCCTTCAGGAAACCCTGCTGGCGACCTACAAGTGCGGTTCCGTCGCGGGCAACGGGAAAGTCAGTTTTCTCTCGCAGCGCCAGGATGGCCGCATCAAGCGGAAAAGCGCCGGTTCGTTCCGTTTGCCCAAGGATCCGAGACAGCCCTGGCTCATGCCACGGTCGCCGGCGCACTGCGAATTGGTGCGCAAGGCGGATGAACTGCCCTATCGGTTGGCCGACTACGGATACAAGGTAAGTACGGGTCCATTGGTATGGAACCGTCACAAGCGAAGTCTGAGAAACAGGCCTGCGAAAGGACGCTATCCGCTGGTTTGGGCCGAGTCGGTGCGAACCGGCGGCGAATTTTCTTTCCGGGCCGAAAAACGCAATCATCAACCGTATTTCGAGCCCAGCGAAGACGAACAATGGGTGGTGACCGAGTTCCCTTGCGTACTGATACAGAGGACAACGGCGAAGGAACAAAATCGAAGGCTGGTTGCCGCCGAACTGCCGGCCGACTTCATCCGCAAACATGGCGCCGTGGTGGTGGAAAATCACCTGAACATGATCAAACCCCTGAACGGCGAACCGAAAGTTGCGCCGGCGACATTGGCCGCGCTCCTGAATAGCGATGTCGTAGATCAGGTCTTCCGGTGCATCAACGGCAGCGTCGCCGTGTCCGCCTACGAACTTGGCGCATTGCCTTTGCCGCCGCCGGAAAGCATGGAAGAAATCGAGAAACTCGTCAGCGCTCAAGCGGAGCGGCAACAGCTTGAGAGCGCTGTCGAGCGACTTTATGGCAATAAGGCCGCATGACGCTCCACCGCTGCTGCTAATTTAGTCTTGACAATATCACTTCCATTCAGGAGCCATTGCCAATAGCGCTTCCTTTGCACCCTTGCATTCATACAAAGGATATTCAGGTCGAAGTCTAGCCAGATTCAAATAAGCTATCGGAGCCTGAGAAAATCGACTAATTTTATTGTTAAGCATACTTTCGCATCTAGCGAATACAAAATATCGTAAGCCATCTGTCAAAATAATTCTTTTGCACTGCTCAGAGTCTCCAGCATATGATATAGCTTGATCAAATGCTGGCAGTAAGGGTTCGTCCATTTTCTTGGCCTCGACGACTGCAGATAACGAGTCTCGGCCACGAGGAAGTCCCGCAAACAATGCAACGTCCATGTTGTTCCACTCGATGCCCATTTTCTGTGGAGTCCAACCTAATGCGCGCAACAGCGGCACAACAAGAAAATTCATAGTCTCTTGCTCGGAAGGCGTTTCTCCAGAACTTCGATACCATTTGGCTATTCGAACAAGCTCCCCGATTTCATTCATCAAGTTTGAAATAGATGCGCTGGAAACTCCTTTGCCAAATAAATATTCGGAAATTTGTTCTAAGTCAATGTTCTCGTATTCTTCTTTTTTTGGAAGTATTTTTAGTTCCTGATTTTGAAAATTTTCAGGGGTTTGTAGCGAATTTAGCCATTCTCTTACCGCACATGCATCTTCACTCAACACCTGTGTTGTGTCGCCCCATTTTAGAGCCCACTTATCAAATCTTTTAGGTGCTTGGGAATACTTCCATATCCAGCGAACACGACGTGTATGTGCTATATGCCACCCATCAATATCATTAAATTCTTCATTGAATTCGTAATCGCCTACAATCTCACCAACACCATAGACATTTTTCGTCCCAACACGCAGAATTACAAGATCCCCATCCTGCATATCTTCGCAGAAGCGTTTTAGGTCAGTAACCTTCTTTTTAGACAATTCATCTTCTAAAATCTTATCTTGGCAATTTGGCCAAATTCCATGTTCCGCAGGACCATTCAATATTACATCCCAATCCAGACAAAAATCTACATAATTTCTATTTCCATCCCCAGCAGCTTGCTGCCAAATTTTTCCATTACCAATTTTCATGATTGCTCCTTGCAGCAAAGTTTGGTGCCGTAGATCAAATCTTTCCTCAAAATTCGGCTTTCAGTATATAAACCCCAGCGTGCAAATGCCCACCAGGATGTTGATTATCATGAATACCGAGGAGGTGCGGGAGACGACTTTCCATAGTTGGGGGCCCTTGTAGGCGGCGCGGATGGCGACGATTAGCAGGGCGGTGTAGCCGAGTTGGGCGAGCATTTCGATGAAGTAGATGAGCCATTGGTCCCGGTCCACGGCGCGGCTGCCGAAAACGAAGAACGCTCCCGCGCCGAGGAAATACAGGGCCCAGTAGGTGATCGCCAGGCCATACTCCCCGGCGAGCAGCCGGGAAGCGAAAGACCTTTCTGCCGTGCCCGCCCCGGTCAGGGTCCGGCTCCCGCTCAGGGCGCCGCCGGCGGTTTGGTATTGCCCATCAGGCCGCGCAGGGCATTGGGCACGTCCGCCGGGAAGACGAGGAACTTGGCATTCTCCGAGGAGGAAAGCTGCTGCAGCGAATTGATATAGCGCTCGCCGAGCAGGTAGACCACGGGCATTTCCTTGTCGCCGATGGCTTCGGTGACCAGGCTGATCGCCCGCTTGCTCGCTTCGGCGAGAATGACCTGGGCTTCGGCTTCGCGCCTGGAGGCTTCGAGTTCGCCTTCGGCGTTGAGAATCGCCGCCTGTTTTTCACCGTCGGCATTGAGGATGGCGGCCTGCTTGTCGCCGTCGGCCCGGGTGACTGTGGCCCGCCGGGCCCGTTCCGCCGCAGCCTGTTCCTCCATGGCCTGCTGCATGGTGGGGGAGGGATTGATGTCCTGGATTTCGACGGTTTTCAGGGTGATGCCCCAGTCGGCGATGTCATCGGAGATGGCCGCCTTGAGCTTGGCCTTGATATGGTCACGGGAGGATAGCGCGTCATCGAGCGACATTTCGCCCACGATCGAACGCAGCGAGGTCTGCACCAGGGTCTGGATGGCGATCTCGTAGTTTTCCACGCCGTACACCGCCTTTTCCGGATTGACGATGTTGATGTAGGCCACGGCATTGGTGATCAGCACCGCGTTATCCTTGGTGATCACTTCCTGGGAGGGAATATCGAGGACGATATCCTTGGTGGTGACGCGGTAGGCCACCGCGTCGATATAGGGAATGATGAAATTCAGCCCCGGCGTGAGGGAAACATGGTACTTGCCGAGCCGCTGGATGACCCATTTGTATCCCTGGGGAACCTGCCGCACACCCTGTCCCAGGGTGACGAGCAGGAACAATATTACTGCGATGGACAGTATCAGCCCTGGTGTGATCACGATGCTATCTCCTTACATTTTCCTGACGATCAGCGCATTGCCTGAAAGTTCGGTTACGTGTGCCCGGTCGCCGATGGCAAGCGGGTCCTGGGACAGGATCTGCCATTCATCGGAGCCGAGAATGGGAGCCGGGAAGCGGATTGCGCCGCGGGACTCGCCCGAGGGCGGCCGCAGCACATGGCCGACCTGGCCGATGAGGGCTTCCCGGGAAAGTCCGGCCTTGGTGCGGTCCCTGGAAAGCGGCTTGATGTACTTGAACCAGGCCAGGGCGAGCAGCCCCGACAACAGGGCCCAGAGGGTCAGTTGGGCGGCGGCGGGAATGCCGGGAATGAGCAACGCCGCCAGGCCCACGAGCACGGCGGCGAGGCCAAACCAGAACACGAAGAAGCTGCCGAGGAAGACCTCGACGATCATCAGCGCCGCGCCAGCGACAATCCATAGCCAATAGGCCATTTTTCAGGCTCCTTAAGAAGGTTCGTTCACGGCCCATTATCAAGTGAATGTTTTGTTGCGGCAAGGATAACCCGGCTTTCTATCCTTCCGCGCCTTGAACCATGTCATTCCGCGCGAGTTCGCAGAATCCCGCGGTGTGGCCGTTGCATGAGATTCTGCGACTTCGCTTCGCTCCGCGCAGAATGACGGAAAACTCTCCTTCAGAACGTATTCAGCGCCAGTTGCCTGGTTTCCTGGTCCCTGCCGCCGGCGTAATTGACGATCATGTCCGGGGTGACCGGCACCCGGTTGAACAGATGTCCGCCGAGTGCGTCGGAGATGGCGCTGGCCACCGCCGCCACCGCGGCGCCCTGGGAGGGCTCGCCCACGCCCCTGGCTCCCGCCGGATTGTCCGGGTCGGGGATGTCCACCGCGGCATTGCCCATGGTCGCCGGCACATCGAGCATGGTGGGCAGTTTGGCCTGGTAAAAGCCGACGCCGGCGGGCAGGGCGTTCTGGGGGTCGTAGACATGGCGCTCGCTGGCGGCCATGCCGAAACCCCAAACCGCGCCGCCATTGATCTGCTGTGACAGGCCCCTGGGATGGACAATGGTTCCGCAGTCCGCCACGCCGAGGAAATCGAGGATATCCACCTTGCCGGTTTCCAGATCCACCTCGACTTCGGTCATGCCCACCATCAGCCCCGGCGCGATGCCGCGTTTCGGCAGATTGTCCCGGGCCACCCCCAGCAGGCCGCTGCCGGCGATTCCCCGCACGGCGCTCTGGGTAATGGGATGGATGTCTTCGGGATACTCCTCGCCGCTGTACTTGCCGCCGGTTTCGATGGCGAGGGCGGCGGCCTCGCCGTAACTCATGCCCTGGTCGGCGTTGTCGGCCCGGAACACCCGGGCGCCGTCGATTTCATACTCGGCGGCTTCGCCGCCGAAGCGCATGGCGGCAAGCTCCTTGAGCTTGGCCACGGCGTCTTCCGCCGCGACCCAGTTGGCCCGGGTATGGGTGAAGATCGTATTGCTGCCGCCCTGGACCGAACTGTGTGGCAGGTGCAGATCGGTATTGCCCCAGACGATTTCGCAGTTTTCCCAGGGAACCCGCAGCACTTCCGCCGCCGCCCGAGTCGTGGCGGCGTAGGAGTAGGTGCCCAGATTGCCGACGCCGCTATGCAGGTATACCCTGCCGTCGGGGACGATGCGAACCAGGCCGTCATAGCCGTTGTTGCCGGCGGAATGGTAGCCGAGTCCGACGCCAAGGCCGCGTACCTTGCTGCCGTTGCGCCGCCCCGAGCGCGCCTGGCGGCCCTGCCAGTCGAACATTTCCGAGGCCATGTCCATGGCTTCGCCGAGGAAGGCGCTGGTCATGGGTCCGCGATCCTCATACACCGGCGAATCGCTGTGGGGCGCATTGACCCGGCGCAGGGCGGCACGGTCCATGCCGAGTTCCCTTGCCGCCTTGTCCATGATGGGGGCGATGGCGGCGGACATTTCGTTCTGCCCCGGCCCGCGCTGGGCGCCTCTGGGTCTGGGGGCGGTGTTGGTGAATACCGGAATATTGCGCAGGCGCATGGCCGTGGGCGTGTACACCACGGACAGGTGCTGGGCGGAGGCCGATGCGCTGTTGCGCCCGGTGGGGCCGCCGTCGCTAATGATGATGACGTCCATGGCGGCCACGCTGCCGTCGGCGCGCACGCCGGCCTTGATCCAGCCCTGCATGCCGGGCCGGCCGACGCCGATGTAGAACTCCTCCTCCCGGGTGATGCGCAGTTGCAGGGGACGGTTCAGCAACCGCGAAAAATGCCCGCAGACGCCCATGACAGGATAAGCCCGGGCCTTGGAGCCAAAACCGCCGCCGGCGTTTTCGGCGATGAGACAGAGATCCTCGGGCGCGATGCCGAGCATTTCCGCCAGGCCTTCGTTGACCGCGCTCTGGCTTTGCAGGCTGCCATGGAAATAGCATTTGCCGTTTTCCCAGTACGCCATGCTGCTGCGCGGCTCAAGGCAGTGATGCGGAGTGCCGGCGGTGACGAAGGACTCCTCGACGATGACCTCGCTTTCGGCGAAACCGGCCTCCAGTTCGCCATAGGTCCAGCCGTCGGCGAATTCAACGCCCTCGGGTTCCTCGCCGTGGCGGAACTTCTCCACTTCCGCGGCGGGCCACTTGATGCGGGAGATGCCGCCGCGAATCGTTGCATTCTCGTCCGCCAGGGGGGCCGCCTGGCGCAGCACATTGCCATCGGGATAGGCGTCCGGGCCGCCTTCCGCCAGCGAGGCCAGGGGGTCGGTCACAAAGGGACGACGCTCGAAATCCACCCGGATTCCGCCCAGAGCCTCCTCGGCAATGGCGTCGGAAACGGCCGCCACCGCCAGAATCGGCTGGCCGATGTAAGTCACGTCTTCCCGGGCGAGCATGGGATTGTCCGGGGCGCTGGAGGGAGGCAGGTCGGCGGCGGTGATCATGCCGAGCACGCCGTCCATGCGCAGGGCTTCGGTGGCGTCGATGTTCACCACCCGGCCGCTGGGCATGGGGCTGGTGTACAGCCTGGCGTACACCAGGCCTTCCGGCTGAAAATCTTCCACGTATTTCGCGGCGCCGGTAACCTTGCCTTCCACATCGGGCGGGGTGAAATCCTGGCCTATATGCTGGAAAGTCATGACAGCATCTCCGCGGCGCGCATGACGCCATTCAGGTAGTGGTCATAGGCGCCGCATTCGCCCCGGTTGCAGGCCACCTTGGCGCCGGTGAGGCCGAGCTTGTTGCGCAGGGTGAAGGCCAGGGTCTCGCTGGGACCCGCTTCCACCGGTCGCGCCGCGCCATTGATATTGAGGATCAGCAGCCGGTCCATCATGGCGCCGGGGCGCGACGATAGCGAATTTTCGCTTTCGCGAATTCCTACGGCGCAGACTCCTGGACTGGCCGATTGACCGGGCAAGGCGCCGACGGCGGGGCGACGACCGGTTTCCGGCATTGCCGCAAAGCCCATACCGTACTCACGGGGGCGGCGAAAAGCAAACGTCCTCCTCATCCCCTGATAAGAAACCGTTCTGAACCTGGGAAAGCCAACGTCATCAAGGGATTCATGAGAAAATGGAGGTCCCTGAGAACTCACCTGCCGGGTGCATATGAGCAAGCGTCGGAACCGTGGTCGAAAAATCCGTG
>JAJDVS010000026.1 GCA_022825945.1 Pseudomonadales bacterium | reverse complement strand
GTGACCCTGGGCAAATGGTTTGTGGAACGGCGCGGTTGGGCGGTTTCCATTGCCGCCATGGGCATTTCCGGGGCCGGCATTCTGATGCCGCCGGTGGCGACCCTGCTGGTGGATGAGTTCGGCTGGCGCGCGTCCTGGCGGATTCTTGCCCTGATCACGCTTTGCAGCGCCCTGCCCATGGCGGCGTTGATGCGGCGCCGGCCCGAGGATCACGGCCTTTTCCCCGATGGCAGGACCCAGCGCGAAATCGATCAGGGCCATGGCGCCGCGGCGCGCTCGGATTTCGCGCGCTCGATGACGCGAAGCCAGGCCATGCGCACCAGCGAATTCTATGTGCTCGTGGTGGCTTTTGGCCTGTTCCAGATATCGATCACCGTGATGCTGCTGCAGACGATTCCGCTGATGACCGACGCCGGATACTCGCGCATCGTCGCCGCGAGCATGGTGCCCCTGGCCTCGGTGCCGGCGTTTTTCAGCAAGCCTTTCTGGGGCCTGCTCATCGATCGGTTCCAGCCCCGGCTGCTGGCGGCGCTGGGCGCCATCACCACCGGTTTTTCGGTGATATTCATCGTGTTCACCATCGCCGCGGGGATGGATTGGCTGGTCTATGCCAGCTTCCTGCTCATGGGGTTTGGCTGGGGCGGCATGCTGCCCTTGCAGGAGGTGATCTGGGCTTCCTTTTTTGGCCGGCGTTATCTGGGTTCGGTGCGCAGCATGGCCCTGCCGTTTTCCTTTGGCCTGTCCGCCGTGGGGCCGGTGCTGGTGGCGCTGTATTACGACATCGCCGGCAATTACGATCTCGCGCTGATTGCCATGGGTATCTGCAATCTCGCCTCGGCCCTGCTTCTGCTGCGATTGCGGGAGAGCGATTAGTTTCCCATTTCGATCAGTATGGGCTCGAGCACGGTCCAGACGTTTTCCAGAATGATGGGCTGGGCCTCGGCCACGGGGTGGATGCCGTCGTCCTGCATCAGTTCCGGGTTCTCGGGGATGCTTTCGATGAGGAAGGGCAACAGGGGCAGTTCATGTTCTTCGGCGAGGCTGAAGTAGTTCTGCTGGAATGGTTGGGTGTAGCGGGGGCCGTAATTGGGTGGAATCCGGATGCCGGCCAGCAATACGCGGCCTCCCTCCGCCTTGATCAGGCGAATCATGGCGGCGAGATTTTCGCGAATGGACTCCACCGGAATTCCGCGCAGGCCGTCGTTGCCGCCAAGTTCGAGAATCACCAGTTCGGGCCGGTATTCGGCGAGCATCGCCGGCAGGCGTTCGCGCCCGCCGGTGGTGGTTTCCCCGCTGACGCTGCCATTGATCACGCGCCAGGCGGGAAACTCCCGCGCCATGCGCCCTGACAACAGCTCCACCCAGCCCTGTTCCTCGCGAATGCCATAGGCGGCGCTGAGGCTGTCGCCCCAGACCAGCAGATTGCGCTGCTGGGCCATGGCCGGCGCCGCCTGGAGCGCGAGCAGCGCGGCGAAAATGATCGATCTGGCAAGAATCTGGAACACTGGGCTGATGGCGACTCGCTGGGGCCGGAACAGGCAATGCACTATAATGACTCTCCCCCCAAGGTGGCAAACCAGCAGCATCTCCATGATCCGGACTTCAGGGCTCACCAAGCGCGTGCCGACCAGCGAAGGCGAGTTGACCATCCTGGAGGATATCGACCTGCATATCGAAAACGGCGAGCGGGTCGCGATCGTGGGGGCGTCGGGTTCCGGCAAGTCCACCCTGCTTGGCCTGATGGCGGGCCTCGATACGGCCACCTCCGGCGAGATCTGGCTGCACGGCCGGAAACTCTCCGCCATGGGCGAGGAGCAGCGCGCCTTGCTGCGGGCCCAGGCGGTGGGGTTTGTTTTCCAGACTTTCCAGTTGCTGCCAAGCCTGACCGCGCTGGAAAACGTGATGCTGCCCATCGAACTCAAGGGCGATTCCGGCGCCGGCGAAAAGGCCCGGGATTTGCTTGGCCGGGTGGGCCTTGCCGACCGCTGGCATCACTACCCCAATCAGCTTTCCGGTGGTGAGCAGCAGCGGGTCGCCATCGCCCGGGCCTTCGCCACCAATGCGCCCATCCTGTTCGCCGACGAACCCACCGGCAATCTCGACACCGCCACCGGCGGCAAGGTGATCGATATCCTGTTCGAGTTGAATCGGGAGTTCGACACCACCCTGGTGCTCGTTACCCACGATGAACGCCTGGCGCATCAATGCGACCGCATGATCAAGCTCGCTGCGGGCCGCATCGCCGGCGAGGAAAGCCGCGTGGAAGCCGCCCATGCCTGAAGCGTCCGGCCTGCAAAGCCTGTTTACCGTTGCCTGGCGGCTGATGTGGCGCGACTGGCGCGGGGGCGAATTGCGGCTGCTTTTTTTCGCCCTGGTGCTTGCGGTGACTTCGGTAACCGGCATTGCGCTGTTCACCGACCGGCTGGAGCGCGCCCTGCTGCTGGAATCCGCCAATATGCTGGCGGCCGACCGGGTGCTGCACAGCCCCGAGCCGCCGCCCGGGGAAATCAACGCGGAAGCGGTCCGCCGGGGGTTCCGCACGGCGAGTACCCTGTCCTTCACTTCCATGGCCTTTTCCGACACGGGCAACATGCTCGTCGCCGCCAAGGCGGTAAGCGACGCCTATCCCCTGCGCGGCGAAGTCATCACCACCATGCAGCCGTTCACCCGGGGCGCGCCGGTGGCCCATGGTCCGCCCCCCGGGGAAGTCTGGCTCGAATCACGGGTCCTGCCGGCGCTGGGCCTGGCGGTGGGCGACCGGGTATTCGTCGGCGAAACCGAACTGACCCTCGGCGCCGTCATCATCGCCGAGCCGGACCGCGGGCAGGGCGGCATCGTCGACAACGCCGGGCCGCGACTGATGTTGCATATGGACGATGTGGCGGCCACCAATGTGATCCAGCTCGGCAGCCGGGTCAGTTACCGTTCGCTGTTTTCCCATGACGATTTCGACCGGCTTGACGAGTTCGAGCAATGGGTGCGCGACAGTTTTGACGGCAATTACTACATCCGCGATGTGCGCGAGGAAAGCGAGGAAGTCGCCGAAGCCCTGGACCGGGCCGAAGGCTACCTGCTGCTTGGCTCGCTGTTCGCGGTTCTGCTAGCGGGGCTGGCTATCGCCCTCGGCGCCCGCCGCTACAGCGAGCGCCATTATGACTATGTGGCGATCCTGAAAACCCTCGGCTGCACTTCGCGCCGGATCAGTTCGATCTATCTGCTGATCCAGTTGCAACTCGCGGCCATGGCGGTGCTGCTTGGTTCCGGCCTTGGCTATCTCGTCCACGAAGGCATTCTGCGCGCCTTGCGGGCGAGCCTGCAGGTGGACCTGCCGCCACCGGGCGCCCAGCCCTACCTCGTGGGCGCCTTGACCGCCTTCATCTGCCTGCTCGCCTTCGCCCTGCCGCCCCTGCTCGCACTGCGCGAGACACCGCCATTGCGGGTGCTGCGCAAGGATTTGACCCAAACCCGTTTCAGCGACCGGATCCCCTATGCCTTCGGCATCGCCGGCAGCATTTTTCTCATTCTCTGGTACAGCCAGGATCTGGTGCTGACCTCATTGCTCGTGCTTGGCGTTGCCGGCGCCGGCTTGCTGCTGTCCCTGGTGTCGCTGCTGTTTCTGGCGTCCAGCGGCTCGGCGGGGATGAAGGCCGGCAATGCCTGGAAGCTGGCCATGACCGCGGTGCGCCGCCGCCGCCGGCATAATGTGCTGCAGGTCATGGTGTTCGCGGTAACCATCATGTCCCTGCTGATTCTCGGCCTGCTCCGCACCGACCTGATCGCCGACTGGCAGGCGCAGCTCCCCGAGGACACGCCCAATCTCTTCATGATGAATGTCACCGGCGCCCAGGTGGAAGATATCGAGGCCTTTTTCGCTGAAAACGAAGTGGACGCCAACGCCTTTTATCCCCTGGTGAGCGCCCGGGTGAGGACGGTGAATGGTGCCGAACCCGAACCCGCCGAGGAAGCGGCAGACGGGGAAGGCGGCGGCAGCCTGCTGGAGAACAATCAACTGGAACCGGCGGATTCCGCCGACGCCGCAACCGGTTCGGGCGAAAGCGCCGATGCCGAAGGCCGCCGGGTTCGGGGCCGTCTCAGCCGCCGGCAAGTCACCTGGAGCAACGAATTGCCGCCGGACAATCGGGTAACCCTGGGGGAATGGTGGGGCGATGCATCCCGGCCCGGATTCGTGTCCATCGACGAGGAATACGCCGACTGGCTCGATCTGGAAATCGGCGACATCCTGGAGTTCGAGATCAACCAGCAGTTCGTCAGCGCCGAAATCGCCAATTTCCGCTCGGTGCGCTGGGACAACATGCAGCCCAATTTCTTCATTATATTCTCCCCCGGCACCATCGACCATCTCGGCGCCACCTTTCTTTCCACCGTGCGGCTGGAATCCGGGCAGAAACTGCTGCTCAACGATCTGATCCGGCAGTTTCCCACCATCGTGGTGGTGGAAGTCGATGCGTTGATCGAACAGATCCAGACCATCATCAGCCAGGTGACTTCCGCCATCGAGCTGATTTTCGCCCTGGTGCTGGTGGCGGGTGCCCTGGTGCTGCTTGCCTGCGTCAGCGCCAGCCTCGATGAGCGCTTTCACGAGAACGCCATCCTGCGGACCCTGGGCGCGGGGCGCAAACTGATCCTGACTTCCCTGCTGATCGAGTTTTCCTTTATCGGCGCGGTGGCTGGCGTCATCGCCACCCTGGGCGCCGAGGGGGGGCTGTTCTATCTACAGGAGCAGGTTTTCGAGCAGGACTTTCAATTGCACTACTGGGTCTGGCTGGCGGGGCCCGCGCTGGGTACCGCGATCATTGCCGCGCTCGGGGTCAATTCCACCCGCAAGGTGGTCAACACCAGCCCCTTGACCGTGTTGCGCCGCGTGGTTTAATGGCAGCGTTTCCAGCCAAGGGTGAACCTGTCCATGACCCGCCGAGTGCTTTCCCTGTCGCCAAAACTGGCCTTTGCAGCGTGGTTGCTGTTGCTGGCGCCGACATTGTCCGGCCAGTCCCTGCAATCGGTCACCGCGGAGCGATGCCTGCGCGGGGACTGCATCGAAGGCGACGGCACCATGGAATTCGATACGCCCTGGGGCAAGGGCAGCTATGCCGGCGGCTTTCTCGATGGCGAGTTTCATGGCCAGGGCAGGCTGGAGATTCCCGTGTCCTTCCTTGCCGAGGAAGTTTATTCCGGTGAGTGGCATCGTGGCATACGCGAGGGCCGCGGCAAGCACTGGAATGGCCGGGGAAACCTGTACATCGGCCAGTGGAAGGAAAACAGGCGTCACGGCCGGGGCACTTATGTCTTCAATCTGCCGGAATGGCGCGAGAACGAGCACACCGAATTCTGGTTCAAGGACAATACCGAGAACTACACCGGCGATTTTGTCGACGACCATTATCACGGCGAAGGCGCCTACCGCTGGTCCAATGGCCAGAAGTTTGTCGGCGGCTTCTTCGCCAGCGAAAAACACGGCCACGGCACCTTCTACTACGAAACCGGCACCGCGCGGCGGCAGTTGTGGAATTTCGGCGATTTCGTGCGCTGAGCGCAGTCCCGGGCAACGCAGACTTCTGGCAAATGAACCTCGAATCCCTGCGGCGGGAATACCTTTCCAGCGCCTTGCGTCGCGCCGAACTCGCGGCGGATCCGCTGCAGCAGTTCGGCAACTGGATGCGGCAGGCGCTGGAGTTGCAAATCCCCGACCCCACCGCCATGGCCGCCGCCACTGTGGGCGCTGGCGGCCAGCCGAGCCAGCGCATCGTCCTGCTCAAGCATTTCGATTCGTCCGGCTTTGTTTTCTACACCAATTACGAGTCGCGCAAGGCGCTGGAGCTCGCCGGCAATCCCGCCGTCAGCCTGTTGTTTCCCTGGCATGCCATCAATCGCCAGATCAAGATCCTTGGCAGCGCCGAGACAATCGGCAGGGAAGAGTCGGCGGCGTATTTCGCCACCCGGCCGCGCGCGAGCCAGTTGGCGGCCCTGGCTTCAAGGCAGAGCCGGGCTCTCGAGTCGCACGGGCAATTGCTGAACGCATTCCGGGAACTGGATGAAAAATTCCGGGACATCCCCGTGCCATTGCCCGAGGATTGGGGCGGCTACCGCGTTGCGGCCCGGGAATTTGAATTCTGGCAGGGCCGCCCCGACCGGCTCCACGACCGCTTCCGCTATTCCCGCGGACCATCCGGCGATTGGACCATCGAAAGACTCGCTCCCTGAAAGGAATGCGAAAAGTTTCCAGCAATTCTCATTATGGCGCTCCAACCTTCATGTCATTCTGCGCGAAGCGAAGCGTAGTCGCAGAATCTCTTGCAGTAGCCACCCAATGAGATCCTGCGACTGCGCGCAGGATGACTGATTTGAGCGCGCCCATTGCCAAAATGAGAATCGCTGAAAAGTTTCGATTTTGATTGCGCCATTCGAATATTGGTGCTAATACGGAAGAGCCGTGGGGGCAAATAACAACCGGAAGTGAGGAGCGCTGGTACGGGATTTTGCATCCCACACTCATAATCCGAACTATCGGAGGTATAACAAGATGGGCAAGAAAATCGTAGTGGGACTGGGTGCGCTGTGCGCAATCGTGGAAGGCGTGGCTCCCGGAGTGGTTCCGGGCAATCTGCTGCCCATGGCGCTGGTGCTGTTGGGTCTGGCCTGGGGATGGCTGGGCGTGGACGCGGAAAATCCGACCATGTATTGCGCGCTGGCGGTGGCTGTTGGAATGGCAGGTTACTCTGACGCGCTGGGCAATCTGGCGGTGATCGGCACATATCTGGACGGGATTATCGACAACCTGTCCATATTGCTGTATTCGGGCGTGGCCACCCTGGCTGCAACCCGAACCGTTGCCCGGCTTACTGAAGCATAGGCGGGATTATCGGTCATTCTGCGACTTCGCTTCGCGCAGAATGACAGCGGGCAGCGCCAGACGGAGAATCGCTGACCCGGGTACTCCACCCTTGACGGGGCGGGGTGGTGCCGTTCGAGCGGTATTTGCTCATCCGGCCCAATCGGCCAGCTTCTTCTTGACCAGGGTTCGCTGGAGGCGGGCGTATTGCGGCATGCCTTCCCGGTAGGGCGGGTAGTCCTCGCCGCGGATCAGTGGCGCGAAATAGCGCCGGGCGGCTTCGGTAATGTTGAAGCCGTCTTCGCTGATGTACCCCCCGGGCATCTTCTTTTCCACATTGGCCACATCCGCCAGCGGGGCTTCGCCGATGCTCCAGGAGTACTCCGGTCCCGAGCCGCGCACAATGGCGGGCATGACCGCGTTCTTGCCCGCCATGGCGAATTCCACCGCCGCCTTGCCCACGGCGTAGGCCTGCTCCACATCAGTCGCCGAGGCGATGTGGCGGGCGGCGCGTTGCAGGTAGTCGGCCACCGCCCAGTGGTACTTGTAGCCAAGCTCTCTCTTGACCAGTTCCGCGATCAGCGGCGCCACGCCGCCAAGCTGGGTATGGCCGAAGGCGTCGGCGCCGCCGGCTTCGGACAGGAACTTGCCATCGGGACCCTTGACGCCTTCGGAAACCACAATGGCGCAGTAGCCGTGTTCTTCCACGCAGCCCCTGACCTTGTCCAGAAAGCGGTCGCGGTCGAATATGACTTCCGGAAAGAGAATGACATGGGGCGGGTCGCCAGCGGCTTCGCTCGCCAGACCCGCGGCGCCGGCGATCCAGCCGGCATGGCGGCCCATGACTTCCATGACGAAAACCCTGGTGGAGGATTCGCACATGGAGGCCACATCGAGGCCGGCTTCGCGAATCGACACGGCGACGTATTTCGCCACCGAGCCGAAGCCCGGGCAGTTGTCGGTTACGGGTAGATCGTTGTCCACGGTCTTGGGCACGCCGATGCAGGTGATGGGAAAGCCCTGCTCGATGCTCAGTTGCGCGATCTTGTTGGCAGTATCCTGGGAATCGCCGCCGCCGTTGTAGAGAAAGTAGCGGATATCGTGGGCCTGGAACACTTCAAGCAGCCGGTCGTACTCCCGGGTGTTCTCGCGGTAGGATTTCAGCTTGTAGCGGCAGGAGCCGAACGCCCCCGCCGGGGTATGCCGCAGGGCGGCAATGGTTTCCGCCGATTCGAGGCCGGTGTCGATCAACTCCTCACTCAGCGCCCCGATGATCCCATTGCGCCCGGCAAACACCGTGCCGATCCGCTCCGGATACTTGCGCGCGGTTTCAATCACCCCGCAGGCGCTGGCATTGATCACGGCGGTAACCCCGCCAGACTGGGCATAAAACAGATTGGCCTTGCTCATGAGAATTCCGCAGCTCACCAAAACGGGCGGCAATATGTGCCATCAACCCCCACAGGTCAAGCGCCTACGGGCTAGGCAAGCCGCTTTGGTCGAAAGCCCGGTCAATCCATTCTTCCGAAAATTGCAAAACCTGCGCTGGAAACGTTGCAAAACCTGCGGTGGAAGACAGGCTGGGCGGCCAGGAACTGATCGTCGGTTGCCTGTGGGGGCGGGTGGTGCAAGAATGCCGTTGTTCTGGAGCGGGTGGCCTGATGCGAATCATCATTGGCATGTCGGGGGCGAGCGGCGTGATTTACGGCGTTCGGCTGTTGCAGGTATTGCGCGAGGATGCGGCGATTGAAACGCATCTGGTGACGACCGATGCGGCCCGGCTCAATCTTTCCCTGGAAACCGATTACAGCTTTGACGAAGTCAAGGCCCTGGCCGACCGCCACCACTCCAACAAGGACATCTCCGCGAGCATTGCCAGCGGCTCGTTCTCCACCGACGGCATGATCGTCGCGCCCTGCTCCATCCGCACGCTTTCCGCCATCGCCCACTGTCACTCCGGGTCGCTCATCAGCCGCGCCGCCGATGTCACCCTCAAGGAATGCCGCCGCCTCGTCCTCGTGCCGCGGGAGACTCCGCTGCATGCGGGACATTGCGAGACCCTGCTCAAGGCCGCCCGAATCGGCGCCATTCTCGCCCCGCCCATGCCGGCCCACTATATCCGCCCCCAGTCGGTGGAAGACCTCGTGGACCATCACGTGGGCCGCATCCTCGACCTGTTCGGCGTGGAAACCAGCCTCGTCCACCGCTGGGAAAAGTCGAGCCAGGAGGCTGCGCCGTAGGAATTCGCGAAAGCGAAAATTCGCTATCGCCGCGCCCCTGGCCGATCGATTGAGGCGAATATTGGGGGATATGCAACGAAATCGAGCGGCCAGGGGCGTGGATGAGAGCGGATTTGCAGCCGTGAATTCCTGCGGCGCAGCCTCCCAAGAGCCTGGATTGCCGTAATCTGCCGGGACTGTGCGGCCTCACTCGCGCTTGAGATACCAGTCGATGGTGCTTACGAGGCCAGTGGGGAAATCGATTTTGGGGCGGTAGCCGAGTTCCCGGGCGATCTTGCCGGCGTCGATGGCGTAGCGGGTGTCGTGGCCCGGGCGGTCGGTGACGAAAGCGATCAGGCTGCTTGCCGGCATGCCTTTGGCGGGAGGGGCGTCGGGATAGCGTTCCGCCAGCGCCGGATCTGTCGCGAAGCGGCGGTCGAGGATGGCGCAGAGTTCGTGGATCAGGTCGATATTGGCGTATTCGTTGTCGCCGCCGACGTTGTAGGTTTCCCCGGGCCTTCCCTTTTGCATGCACAGCTCGATGGCGCGGCAATGGTCTTCCACATGGAGCCAGTCGCGGATTTGGCGGCCGTCGCCGTAGACGGGCAAGGGCTTGCCCTTGAGGATATTGGCCAGAAACAGGGGGATGAGCTTTTCCGGGAACTGGTAGGGGCCGTAATTGTTCGAGCAATTGCTCGTGACCACCGGCAGCCCGAAGGTGCGATGGTAGGCGCGCGCGAGATGGTCGGCGGCGGCCTTGCTTGCGGCGTAGGGTGAATTCGGGGCGAAGGGGGTGTCTTCGTGGAACGGCGGGTCGTCCGGGCCTAGCGAGCCGTAGACTTCGTCGGTGGAAACATGCTGGAACAGGCGGTTTTCCCGGGGTTTGTCCCGTTCCAGCCAGACCGCGGCGGCGGCCTTGAGCAGGCTGTGGGTACCGACGATATTGGTTTCGATGAAGGCGTCCGGCCCGGTGATCGAGCGGTCCACATGGCTTTCGGCGGCGAAATGGACGATGGTGTCGATGGAATGTCCGCGCAGCAATTGCTCCATGAGTCGCTGGTCGCGGATATTGCCGTGGACGAAGTGAAAATCCGGCTGGTCTTCGAATGCGGCGAGATTGGCGCGGATGCCGGCGTAGGTCAGCGCGTCGAGAACGACGACAAGGTCCCCAGGGTGCTTGCGCCGCCAGTAGTGCACGAAATTGGTGCCGATGAAGCCGGCGCCGCCGGTGACCAGCAAGGCGCTCATGGCCGGGCGAACCGGACGCCCGCCGCTTCCAGCCGGGCAGCGCTGTGGCGGCGAGGGGGTGGGAAGTTCCCGCACGCAATCATCTTGCAGCTTCCTGTCTGGCGATAGCCCGAATGACCCCGTTCAACGCCTCGCGCCAGTCGCCTTCGGGCAGGTCGAATTCCCTCAGGGCCCGGCCACGGTCCATCGCGCTGTATGCCGGGCGGCGGGCGGCGGTGGGATAATCCGCAGTGGCAAGGGGCCTGACGCGAATCTCTTTTCGCAACAAGCCCGCGGCCAGCCCCTGCCGCTGGATTTCCCGGGCGAAGCCATACCAACTGGTTTCTCCGCCATCGTTCCAATGATACAGGCCGGCGCCAGCCTGCCGGGAAAGCATACGCCACATCAGCCCGGCGAGAGAATGCGCGGAAGTCGGGCAGCCGGTCTGGTCGCTGACCACGGCGACCTCGTCCCGTTCGGCCAGCAGCCCCAGCATGGTTTTCACGAAATTGTGGCCGAATTCGGAGTACAGCCAGGAAGTGCGCAGGATGACGCCCTGCCCCGGGGGCAGTTTTGCGACTTCCCGCTCGCCGGCGAGCTTGCTTGCGCCATACGCGCCGAGTGGCGCGGTTGCATCCCCCGGCGCATAGGGTTTTGGCGATTTTCCGTCGAAAACGAAATCCGTGGAAACGTGAATCAGCCGCGCTTGCCGCCCGCCGCACCAGCGGGCAAGATTCGCCGCGCCGGTGGCGTTGCTGCGCCGGGCCCGGGCGGGCTCGCTTTCGGCCCGCTCCACCGCTGTCCAGGCGGCGGTATTGATGATGCAATCCGGGGAGATTTCATCCAGTACGGCTTTTACCTGCGCCCCATCGCCGATATCGAGTTCGTCGCGGGGCAGATACACGGCTTGCCAACCCGAAGGAGCGTCCGACAGCTCCAGGCATTGGGCCAACTGGCTTGCTGCGCCGGTGACGAGGACGGTTCGGGTCATGGCCATGGCTTCATTTTCCGGCGGAGCGCCCGGGTCAGCGGCGAGGAAAACCGCCTCAATGCGGCAGCGGCGCCTCGGCAAGCCGGGGCGCCTTGCGGTCGCGTTCGGAAAGAACCGGCTCGACAGACTGCGTCGGCCATTCGATACCGATTGCCGGGTCGTTCCAGCACAGGCTGTGGTCGTCTTGCGGATGATAGTACCCGGTGCACTTGTAGCACAGGTCGGCGCTTTCGCTGAGTACATAGAAGCCGTGGGCAAAACCCGGCGGAATCCATAACTGGCGGCGGTTGTCCTCGCTCAGCGGCGCGCCGAACCAATGGCCGAAAGTGGCGGACTGATGGCGCAGGTCCACCGCCACATCGAACACCTCGCCCCGCACCACCCGCACGAGCTTGCCCTGGGGATACCGCAACTGATAATGCAGCCCCCGCAGGGTTCCCAGCACCGAGCGGCTGTGGTTGTCCTGTACGAAGTGGTGGGGAATGCCGTGTTCGGTGAAGAAGGACTCGCGCCAGGTTTCCATGAAGAAACCCCGGTCATCGCCGTGAACCGTGGGTTCCAGCAGGAGCAGCCCGGGAATCGGCGTGCCGGTGCTTTTCATCAGGACTCGTTCAGCAAGGCCAGCAGATACTGGCCGTAACCGCTGTTGATATGGTCTTCGGCGAGGCGCTCGAACTGGGCGTCGTCGATGAATCCCCGGCGCCAGGCGATTTCCTCCGGGCAGCCGATTTTCAGGCCCTGGCGATCTTCGAGCACGCGGATGAAGTTGGCCGCGTCCAGCAGCGACTGGGTGGTGCCGGTATCGAGCCAGGCCGTGCCGCGGTCGAACAACTCCACCTGCAATTCTCCCCGTTGCAGATAGATCCGGTTGACATCGGTGATTTCCAGCTCGCCCCGGGCGGACGGGCGGATGGATTTCGCCACATCCACCACCTGATTGTCGTACATGTAGAGCCCGGTCACGGCGTAATGGGACTTGGGTCGGGCCGGTTTTTCCTCCAGGTCCACGGCGCGGTTGTCGTCATCGAGCACCACCACGCCGTAGCGTTCCGGATCCTGCACATAATAGGCGAAAATGCTGGCGCCATTGTCCTGGGCCACGGCATTGGTCAGGGTGTCTTCGATCCGGTTGCCGTAGAAGATGTTGTCGCCAAGAATCAGGCAGACGCGACTGTCGCCGATGAATTCCTCGCCGATGAGAAATGCCTGGGCGAGGCCTTCCGGGCGCGGCTGTTCGGCATAGCGGATGGAGACGCCCCAGCCGCTGCCGTCGCCGAGCAGGCGGTGGAAGCCGGCATGGTCTCTGTGCGTGGTGATGACGAGGATGTCGCGAATGCCCGATTGCAACAGGGTCGACAGCGGATAGTAGATCATCGGCTTGTCGTAAATCGGCAGCAACTGCTTGCTGATGGTGGTGGTGATGGGGTACAGCCTGCTGCCCGCGCCGCCCGCCAGAATGATGCCCTTGGTCATTGTCACTCCCTTGTGGCGGCTTGGTGTCCGGTCAGTTCCTGGATGATTTCCGGCAAATTCGCGTACAGGTCGCCGGCGGGTTGGAAATCCAGCGCCTGGTAAATGTCCCGGGACGGCCAGATTCGCTCGCTCGTCATGTTGCGCCAGGTTTGCAGGCCCGATTCGGCGGATTTCCAGCCGGCAAGGCGACCGAATTGCAATAGCGCAGCCGCAGCGAAGAATACCACAGCGGGGGTGCGCCAGCGGGGCGGATTTCGGCCCAGGGCCTTGTAGATGGCCTGCTCGATGGCATGGGCGAGATAGTCCCGCGAATCGGTCAGCAGCCAGCATCGCCCCGCCGCTTCCGGTCTTTGCCGGGAAAGCATCGCGGCGCGGCAAACATCATCGACTCCGGCCAGCGAGAAGCGGCTATCCAGCCGGGGCAGGGGCGGCAGCCGCCGGGCATGGATGAGATGGATGAGGCGAGCGATTCCGCCTTTCATGCCAGCCCCGTAGACCGGAGCGGGGCGCAGGATCGTGGTTTGCATGCCATCCCTGTCATTTGCTTCGAGTACCAGCCGCTCGGCAAGCCATTTGCTGCGGGCATAGTCTCCCGGTCGCGAGTGCGAATCCTGCCCGTCAAGTTCCGCAGCCAGCGCGCTGCTGACAAATATCAGGCTTTGCGCGCCGGCATTGCGGGCGGCTTCCAGCAGGTTGCGCGTTCCTTCCACGTTGACCCGCATGGCGTCTGGGTCGCGCCGGTTCGCGGTGCGGGCGATTCCCGCCAGATGAAATACGGCCTGTACCCCGGCACAGGCTTTCTCGAGCGCCCTGCGGTTGAGTATATCCCCGGGAAAGTGGGTGTCCCATGTGGGAGGCGAGTGGGTGTCCTGTGTGGGGAGGGACCGGGAAAACGCCCGCACGGCATGGCCCGCCGCTTGCAAATGGCGGCACAGATGGCGGCCGATAAAGCCGCTGGCGCCGGTAACGAGCGCCTCCGGTTGGCGGCTCACAGCCACTTCCAGCCATGCCGGTGGAAGAAACGCCAGGCGGAGCGGCAGAACAGGAAGATATGCCGCAAGCCCTTTCCGGCCGCGCCACCGCCCTCATGACGAATTCGCATGGCCGGCAGATGCGCGAGACGGCCCACTCGCCCAAGCCGCAGGGACAGGTCGAAGTCTTCAAAGTAGAGAAAGAAGCCCTCGTCGAAACCGCCGATTTCACCAAGCGCATCGCTGCGGCACAGCATGCAGCAGCCACTGGCGATGGGAATTCCGCTGCTTGGCCGGTCGCCGGGCAAGTCGCGCATCTCGTATTGCGCCAGCCTGCGGGCAAAGGGCGCCCGCAGGAACGCCGGCGCAAAGCCGCGCAGAAACAGCAGCAGCAGCGAAGGGTAGCGCTTGCACAGGTATTGCGGCTCGCCGTTCCTGCTTGCCGCAGGGCTGACAAGCACGGCCTGCGGATTTTCACTCAGATAAGCGAGGCCCGCCGCCAGGGCGTCCGGGTCGAACTCGACATCGGGATTGAGCAGCAAATGGTATTCGGGTCGGGTTTCCGCAGCGTTTTCGGAATGGTATTGGCGTATGGCCAGATTATGGGCCGCACCATAGCCGATGTTGCCATGTCCGTGCAGCAGGCGCAGTTCACAGCCGTTCAGACGGGAAGACGTGGCAAGCTCCCGCATGTCACCGGGCGAAAACTGTTCCTGGTGCGGCTCTCCATCCACACTGTTGTCGATGATCGAGATTCTTACCTGTTCCAGAGGCAGTTTCGCCCGAGCCCGCTCACAAGCGAAGGCCAAGGATTCGAGCAGGCCCAGTAGCTGCCTGCGGGGAGTGTGGAAACTGACAATCGAAACCCCTAGTGCGAAGCCTGACATTCAGCACACCAGGAGGCTGCGCCGCAGGAATTCACGGCTGCAAATCCGCTCTCATCCACGCCCCTGGCCGCTCGATTTCGTTGCATATCCACCAATATTCTCCTCAATCGACCGGCCAGGGGCGTGGCGATAACGAATTTTCGCTTTCGCGAATTCCTGCGGCGCAGCCTCCTAGTCAATCTCGACGAGGCGATCCCCGAAAGGGGTGGAAACCACTCGCATGCCGGGAGGCACCTGGGCCGGGTCAATGCGCCGCGGGCGGAATCGCGGCGCGGGGGGAACGTCCTGGCCGAGAGCTTCGGCCCGCAGGCGGGCGAATGGATTGTTCGGATCCCGCGCCAGGTCTTCCGCCGCCTCCCTGGCTTCCGCCTCGAGGTCCGGTTCCTGCTCCGCCGGTTCTTCTTCCTGGTTGAGATCGACGATGAACTGCTCGGGCAATGGCGCCGGACTCAGGGAAAGCCGGGCGACATTGGCGCCTGCGTCGCAGCTTACTCCGGAGTCGGCGGCTTCCACGCAATTGCTGCCATCGGGATACTGGATCGAAACCCGGCCCTTCTCGCTGGAAATGATGTGGAACTGCTCATAGCCCGGGATCGAAGTCTCGCCATCCGCTTCCAGGGGCACGGTAAGGGTTTCGCCGCTGCGATGATTGAGCACCACCCGGCGCTGGTCGCCGATGCGCGATGCGCCGACGAGGGTGAATTCGGGTTCGGTGGGGGAAACGGCGGGCGCATCCGCGCCACCGGCACGATTGCCGCGCTGGTTATTGGCGGAAGAAACCGTGCGCTCCACGTCCTCGAACAGCTCAAGCTCCTGGGCAAGCACCGGCGCGCTCAAGCCGAGCAGGAAAGCGAGGACGGACAATATCGTCATCGTCGACACCGTGACGGGGCCTGTTGTGCGTGTCTCCGTCGGGCTTCGCCGAACCGGGCTCAAAAATCCTGTCATTGGCAAATTCCTGCGGTTGCTGCAAACCTGTACGATGAGGGGAGATCTGAACAAGTCAGAGCTTCCCTGCGGCACATGGAAGTGCCGATAATGAAAAACTCCATGGATGGAGTTTTTCAGAGAATACTTAGTCGCGCAAATCCTGTTTTCGGTTCGCTCATTGTATACCAAGGGCGGCGTACACCGGCCGCGACTTCGCCAGAAACACCGCGGCGCGCTTGCGCAATTCCGCCAGGTTCTCCTCGTCGCTTTCCAGGGTCTTGCCGTCATGCACGAGGCGCTGGTTGCGGGATGACAGGGCCTGCCAGGCAAAGCGCGCAAGCTGCTCGTCATTGGCCTGCTCGTCATTGGCGGTCTTGTTTTCCAGGCCGAGCACGAACAACTGGTTGATGCGGCTGACGGAGATGCCGCCCCCAGTCACCGGGCTGGCGAGAAAGTGAATCTCGTCCACATCGCGGCTGCGCCGCTTGATATGCCGGTTGATACGATCGCATTGCCGCTTGAGCCGGGCCGGAGGATTCTCCTGCGCCGGCATCACCTGGTTGTCTCCCATGAGCACCATCAGCGCCTGCAGCAGGCTTCCCGCGGTGCGCTGGTCCGACTGCAGCTTGCGGATGATTTCGCCCATGGAGCGGGTTTTGTTGTCCGCCAGCAGGTCGAGCAGGGGCCGGTAGATTTCCTCATTCAGGTTGGCCTCGCCGATGGAGCCTTTCACCGTGAGCGAGCAGTCCTCCACATGACGCGCAAGCACCACGTGAAAATCATTGAAGCTCTCCATCTGCTCGGTGCCGGTAAGGCGGCGCGGACCCTTGATCCAGTAATCGCGCCGAAAAAGCTGGTTGGACATGAAATCGATCATCTGCTGGCGCAACATCGGGTCGGGAAGCCCGTTGACGAATTCAGCCTGTTCCGCGGTCATCGTCATGCTGGGAACGTGCTCCAGGAAACTCGCCGAGCAGGCGAAACTGAGCTTGGCCTGGTCGAGCGCGTGGCTCACGTCGAGAAAGGACATGGGGTGCCAGTCACGATTGAAGAATTCGTGGGCGAGATAGTTGCGGTTCTGGGTCAGGGCGCCTTCGAGCCGAGTGATCGCGCCCGGGGTTGTCTTGGCGAATACCGGCTCGGTGTCCACCAGCTTTTTGGCAAAATCCAGCGCTTCGTCGATGCGCGCGGAGATTCCCTTGCCCGTGGGTGAAATCCGGTCGAGATACTCCATCATCAGATTGCGCAAGGGGATAAAGCCCGACCAGCCGGGCTGCACGTTGTAGCTGATGTAAAGCACGCCGCCGACCTTGAGCCTCTCTTTGGCGAATTCGACGATCTCCCGCCGATTTTCTTCGGAAACCCAGCTCCATATGCCATGCAGGGCGATATAGTCGAATTGTGGCAGGTCCTTGCGCTGCCGGAACTCGGCGAAGGTTTCGTCGGTCAGCTGGGCCGGCGCGCCGGAATGTTTCGCCATTTGCCGGGCGACAGCGGCATGTGAGGGATTGAAGTCATTGCCATGCCATTCGGCTTCGCCGGCGGCGGCATGGAAGTTCAGGCTCACGCCCTGGCCGAAGCCGAGTTCACAGGCGGTTTTGACTTCGGGCCAGGCGAAACCGCTGCATAACAACGCCATTTTCGCCCGCAATGGATTGAGTTCCGGAAAGTACCCCCAAGCATAGCCGATTTCGGTCACATAACCCGAAGTCCAGTTGTCCGACATCGTCCGTCCCGCCAGTCAAGAAGTGAACAGGATGTTACCCCACAAGGGACGGACAAGGTAGGGCAAGCGCTTGCTCTTCGTCCTGCGAACCCCACCTTCCGTCATCCTGCGCGCAGTCTCGGGATCTCCATGAGGTGGTTCCGCCTGAAATTCCGCGGCGGTTTATAATGCGCCCTCCCCATTCAGGCAGCGGAAATACCGTGGGCCAACTTATTCCGATTTCTCCCCAGTCCCATCGCGAACTGCGCTGGCGCAGGCCGTCGAATTTCCGCTTCGCCACCGGCGATCATCTCATGCCCCTGGGCTTGCGGGAAGTGGGCAAGGCTGCCATGGGCATGCCGATGGGATTCATCAAGCTGGAAGAAAAATTCCTGCTTGTGGCGATTCTCGGCCTACGCAATGGCGAAAGCCTGGTGGTGCAGGAGTCCGGCAAATGGCTGGCGGCGCATCTGCCCGACGCCTATCAGGGCTTTCCTTTCAAAATGGCCCGGATTGACGCCGGGCGCTATCAGGTTTGCACCGACGAGGATTCCGAATTTGTCGGCAAGGCCGCGGACATTTCCCCGGACGCCAAGGGCTGGCGGGTGTTTTTCGACGAAGAAGACCAGCTTGCTCCCGCCGTGGGCGAGCTCGTCAACAAGATGCAGCAGCATGCCTCGGACCTCGTGCTGGCTGAGCGCGCCATGGAAAAACTCGCCGGGATGGAACTGATCCGGGAGTGGGAAATCACCGCCGGCGACGAGGAAAAGCCTGTGCAAGTCAAGGGATTGCACAACATCGACCAGGAACGCCTCGCGGGGCTCGAAGGCGAGGCCATGGTCGCCCTGCGTGACTGCGGCGCGCTGTATCTCGCCTACGCCCAAATCCTTTCGGGCCATCACATGCCCTCGCTGCTGCGCCTGGCCCAGTTGCGCTGGAAGGAACCCGAAACCGAAGAGCTGGATTTCGATCAGGTTTCCGACAGCGGCAGCATCAGCTTCGATAATTTGTGAGCACAAGCCCCGCAGTGACATTCCACCCGCTGTGCTGGCAATATGGCCAAAAATCCCAGGATGGACCCGCAATGAAGACAATTGCCGTTGCCGCAATCGCAGCCCTGCTGTCACTGCCGGGTTTTGCGCAGTCGCCGGACCGGAGCGCCGGGCGGGAACAGGTTTTCCCGCTCATCATGGACGGCGACGGCTACCGCTCCCGGCTCATCCTCAATAATGCCGTTGACTCGGCCAATTCCTGTTCGCTCGTGCTTCAGGGCCGCCAAGACCAGGGCGAATTGCTCGATACCTCCCGATTGCAAGCCAACGAAGCCCTCGCGGCGGATGGCGCCCACGCCACGATAAGCCTGCCGGCAGGCGGGGCCGGCATGACGCTCGCCACCACGGGCGAAAGCGGCTTTGCCTACGGTTACGCGCTGCTCGACTGCGAGCAGGATGTCATCGCCCGGCTGTTGCTGACATTGGACGATGCCGCCAATCCCGGATCCCCGGTCGCCCTTGCGGCTTCCGGCGCCGCCCCGGGCGGTTCGGATTTCATTTTTCCCCTGCAACGGCATAGCGCCGATCTCGCCTTGGCGTTTGCAAACCCCGGTGCCAGCGCCGCCAATTGTTTCTATCTTTTCGACAGGCAGGCAGAGACCGGCGCGGGCGGGGAGAACCTGACAGTACCGCCCATGTCCACGGTTTTGCAGTTTCCGGTTGCAGCGGAGCAGTTCCCCGATTCATCCGCCATTCTGGCTTCTTGCGATAGCGATATTGCAGCCATCGGCATTCCGTTCGAAGGCCGGATTTTCAGCGCCGTGCCGCCGTTTTCGCCCGGCGCGGACATTACCGCAAGCAGCGATCAGGTTTTGCCGCTGGTCGTTGACGGAGGCGGATTCCGTTCCCGGCTGCTGCTGGCCAATCCCACCGGCGCAGCCACAAGCTGCGCGCTGACCCTGCGCGGCCAGGGGCTCGACGAGAGCCGATTTGAACTTCCGGACGGAGTGACTCCCACGAGCGCCGGCCTGCTGATGAATCTCGAAAGCGGCGGCGAGTTGCAATGGCTCACGAGCAAGGGCGAAGGCTCACTCGTCCTCGGCCATGCCAGCATCGACTGCGAACAGCCGGTGCTGGCGAGCAATACGCTGAGCCTGGAACTCGGCGGCATACTTGCCGGAATGGCCACCATTCCCGGCTCGCAAAAGGCCAGCGCGTTTCAGGTTCCGGTGATTCCGGAAAGCGGCAGGCTGGCGCTTGCCACAAGCAATGATTCCTTGAGTGATGTCAGTTGCGGGCTGGAGTTGACAGATTATGGCGGCGCCAGTTTCGGGCTGGCCGCCTTTCAGGTCGAGCCAGCTTCCACCACCGTGCAATTTCTCGATGAGCTGTTCCTGCTGCCGGAAAATTTCTCCGGCGGCGAGGCGACCGTTTCCTGTGATCAGCCCGTGGAAGCCGTGGCGCTGCCCTTGAGCGGGACCGCTTTTGCCGCCCTGTCGCCGGCGATTCTGGCGGCGGAAACCCTTACCCCGGAGCCAAGGCTGATTTTCAACCCGGCGGACTTCCCGCCCATCTCCATCTTCCGGCTCGACGAGGCCATTACGCCCCTGCAACTTCCCGAACCGCTCAATGGCGAGCCTCCCTTCTCCTATACGCTGGAGCCGCCGATTCCCGGCCTGCGATTCGACCCGGTAACGCGCCGGCTCAGCGGGACACCCGCCGAAACCGGCGAATATCTCCTGCAGTACCAGGTCAGGGACGCCAGCGGCAAATCCGGCCTTTATCCGGTTTTCATCCTCGTGCGAGGCCCGGATTCCGAGCCGGGCTTTGCCGATGACAGCGCCCTGCCGGACCAGAACTACACACTCGGCAGGGAAATCGAGACCCTGCAATTTCCCGAAGCCACCGGCGGCAATCCGCCACTGGTCTACTTTCTCAGCCCGGAGGTGCCAGGCCTGACTTTCGATATTCCGACGCGACAGCTCAGCGGCGCGCCGGAAAGAACCGGCGTGTACCCCATCAGCTATAACGTGACCGACGCGGATTTCGACATGGACTCACTTGAGTTCACCATTACCGTCACGGTGCCGGAAAGCGCGCGAACGCCATTGGAGGCCGGCCGTTGCGCAGACGGCGGTTTTGTCGAAAACCCCAGCGAAAATTCCGGCCTCGTTGCCGATTGCCAGGCCCTGGTCAGCTTCGCCAATGCGCTCATCGAGACCGGCCTGATCATGGAAGACAATGTGCTCAACCAATGGGGCGGGGAAGGACAAGTGCAGGTGGGAAGCTGGTCCGGCGTGGGCACAAGCGAAGCACGGGTCAGCCGCCTGGAACTGCCCTTCAGCAGCCTGAAGGGCGATCTTCCCGCCGCGGCTGGCGAACTCGAAGCCCTGACCCGGCTTGACCTGCGGGGCAATGAGCTTTCCGGCGGGATTCCACCTGAAATCGGCAATCTGTCCCGGCTCGAAACCCTCGACCTCTCGGCCAATCGGCTGAGCGGCTCCGTTCCCGCGGAACTGGCAAAGCTCGAAAACCTGCGTAATCTTTCACTAGCGATCAACGAGCTTTCCGGGCCGATTCCACCCGGCCTTGGCGCGCTGGGCAAGCTGGAATCCCTGTCCTTGATGGAAAACGAACTGAGCGGGACCATTCCCGCCGAACTCGGTCAACTCGCGAATCTGCGGGAACTCAACCTTGCCGCGAACCAGCTCGCCGGCTCGATTCCTTCGAGCCTGGGGCAGCTTGGCAAGCTCACCGCATTGCAGTTGTTCGCCAATGAACTCACCGGCGCCATTCCTCCCGAGCTGGGGCAACTGGAGAATCTGGAAAAACTGGTGCTCGGATTCAACGAGCTCGGCGGCGCCATTCCCGCCGAACTGGCCATGCTCCGCAAGCTGCGGCAACTGATCCTGAGCATGAACCGGCTCAGCGGGCCGATTCCGCCGGACCTGGGAGAACTGTCGGCGCTGGTCATGCTCGATCTCCGCTTCAATGCCCTGGAAGGGAGTATTCCGGTGGAACTGGCAGGGCTGGAAAATCTGCGGGACCTGTATGTTTCCTTCAATCAATTGCGGGGAACAGTGGATTGGGCTTTCCGCGAACGCATTGCCGAAGGCAACCTGTTGCTGGAAACCGAGGGCAATCAGATCACCGGCCTCGCCCCGCCGCCGGAAAGGGAGCCGGCGCCGGCGGAGCCACCGGAAAGCCCGGTCAATGCCTCCCATCATTCGATTGCCTGGTATCAGGGGCCACTGCTCATGGAATGGGACTGGCAAGGCGAGCGAGTCGAGCATCAAACGCCGATTCTCGGTCGCTGGGCGCTGCTGGCGGTGCGGGTGAACCACGCCGCGGAACAGCCACCGGAGGTCATCACCCGCGTGCTGGACGCGGAAGACAAGATACTCGTGGAAAGCCTCGCCGAGGCCGCGCCACCGACAACCGAAGCAATCGAACCCGGTCAATTCCGCTCAGAGTTTCTCTTTTACCTGCCCGGGCGGATGTATCAATCCGGCAACCAGATCATGCATGTGATCGACCCGGAAAATGCCCTCAATGAATCGGATGAAAGCGATAACATCGCCGAGCCGATTGTTCTCCATGGCGAACAACCGCCAAGGTTCCGCGCGGTTTTCATCCCCCTGCTCATGCCGGATGAAAAGCAATGGCACAAGGACTTCGACCCCAATGCGCTGATGGCGGGCGCCCTGGCTTTCCTGCCGATCGCCGATGATTTCGAGGCGCGATTCGGGCCGACCCTGGAATTTGACGCCCGCGAAATCGACGACCCATTGATTGACGTATTCGAGTTGTGGAATGCCGAAGCCGAGCCCGATGAGTTCTATCACGGTATCGTCAACCACGAAACCGGCGGTGTCGCGGTGCTGGGAAGCCAGGTGGCGGTGAGCGAACTTTCCATCCACCGCGTCATCCCCCATGAATTCGGCCACAACCTGACCCTCGAACACACTCCCGGGTGCCACGCCGAGGGAGTGGACGGGGGCTACCCCTATCCCGACGGCAAACTCGGCCCGGACCCGGCCTGGGAACGCAACTGGCGGCTGTTCGCCTCCGGCGATGACGAGGCCTACACCGACCTCATGTCCTACTGCACCGAATTGAAGCTGATTTCCGACTACAACTACCGCCGCGCCGCGGCGTACTGGCTCGCCTTCGGCACACAGACGAACACCAGCCCGGTCACCTCGGGACCCGCCCCACAAAGCCTCGCCGCCGCCAGAACCGGGAACGAAGGCAGCATCGCCCTCTCCGGCCGCATCAGCGCCGGCGGCGCCTGGAGTCTGACCCAGGCCAGTCAATCCACTCGCCAGCCGCGCCCGCCAGCCGACAATGGCGAATACACGCTGCTCCTCTTCGATGCCGCCGGCGTGCAAGTTCACGCCGAACCGCTGGCCCTCCTACCGCTAAGCCACGGCGAGGAAACCTTCTGGGCCGCAAGAATCGCGATACCCCTGCGAGAACCGGAAGAAATCGTGATTCTGGACGCCCAGGGCAACGAAATGCTGCGGCGAACCCTGCCCGAGATGTGAGCGCCGCCTGCTCCCAGGCTCTCATGCGGTGGCCTCTGAAGGAGATTCCGCGACTCCGCGCGGAATGACGGGCCTATCGCAAATGAGCGAGTGTTGACCCGCGCCCGGAGTTGGCTGGATAATGTGTGCTTGTCCGATCATGGCTTCGCGGGTTCCAGAGAGTTGATCAGGCCAATGTGGCGAACAGAATGTGCGTTGAGCATTGCAAGGCGAGACCGGTCCCGCTCCGTGCCGCTTGCCGCCGTTTTGTGTGCGCTGCTGCTGTTCGTGCAAGGCGCAGCCGTTGCCCACGACCACGATGAGGATCCGAGGCAACGCTACGATTGCGACATCTGCCTCAAGATCGGTTCGAGTACCGACGCCATAACCAGCAGTCATCCGGACTCCCTGGCGCCGCCACTGCGCCATGTATGGATCGACCTTGAAACGCAGCCGGTTTTCCCGCGACTTCCCGATCTCCACGCAAGAGCGCCTCCCCGGGGCTGAACCGTCAATTCCCATTTTTCCGCTGCGGTGAACCGCCGCGCGCCAGATTTCGGATTGGTGCCGGCAACAGTTTCGCGGCGGGGATATCCGGTTTATCAGACTCTGTTCGGGGAGTGCAATGAAGATGCAAAGCAAGAAATTATCCACTGCTATCGGCTTGGTGGTAACAACCCTGTATGCCGGCGGCGCAATGGCGCAGGAAGCCACCCATAGCGAAGATGAAATCGTGGAAGTGGTGGTCACAGCCGCTTTCCAGCGGTCGGAAGCGGAAACCGCGATGCCCGTGGGCGTACTCGACGGCGAGGCGCTGCGGGAGCGAATCAGCAACAGCCTCGGCGAGACCTTGCAGAATGAAATCGGCGTCAACAATGCCTCATTCGGCACGGGAGTCGGACATCCGGTCATTCGCGGCCAGACCGGCAACCGGGTCAAGGTCTTGCAGAATGGAGTCGGCACCACCGACGCAGCCACGCTCAGCCCCGACCACGCAGAGGCGGTGAATATCCGGCTCGCGGAACGTCTCGAAGTGATTCGCGGACCTTCGGCGCTGTTGTATGGCAGCGGCGCGGTGGGTGGAGTGGTCAATGTGATCGACAACCGGATTCCGGAATCGCTGCCGGCGGAACCGAGCCTGGTCCTGCAGCAAACCCGGGACAACGTCAGCAACCAGGACCAGACGCTGATTCGCATCAATGCCGCGGCGGGCAATGTGGCTTTTCATCTCGACGCTTTCACCAGCCGCAACGACAATGTGGAAATTCCCGGCTACGCCATCGACGAGGAAGCCGTCGAAGAGCTTGAGGAACTGATTCACGAGCACCTCGAAGAAGGCCATGAGGACGAACACGATGAGGATCATGACGAGGATCACGATGATCATGACCACGAGGAAGAGGAAGTCGAGAACACCTTCGGTTACATAGGCAACTCAGACGCCGAATCCGATGGCGGCAACGTCGGCTTCTCCTTCGTCGGCGACAATGGCTTCTTCGGCTTTTCCGTCAGCGAAGTGAGCAAGGAGTACGGCCTTCCCATCGGCGTGCACGCCCATGCCCACCACGAGGAGGAGCATGACGATCACGACGAGGACGAAGACCATGACGATCATGACGACGACCATGGCGATGAACATGATGAGCACGAGGAAGAAGTGGAGTTCGTTCGCATCGCCATGGACAAGACCCGCTACGACTTCAAGGGGGAGTTGCAACTCGGCGACGGCTTCATTGAGAGTATCCGCGCCTCGGCGGGCATCACCGATTACATGCACGACGAGATCGAGATTTTCGAGGACGGCGAAAGGGAAGTGGGCACCCGCTACGAGAACGAAGGCACCGAAGGCCGCGTGACCATGACCCATGTTCCCGTGGGCAACTGGAGCGGCGTCTGGGGATTGCAGTTTACCGACAACGTCTTCAGCGCCACGGGCGAGGAAGCTTTCATCCCGGAATCCGACATCACCTCGGTGGGCTTTTTCGGCGTGGAGCGCTACACCAACGGCAATTTCACCGGCGAGGTCGGCCTTCGCTTCGAAGACAACAGTGTGGACCCGAACGGACGCTGCGACTATGGCGGCAACGCCACCAGCCTCAGCGGCAGCGTGCTGTACGACCTCGGCAACGAATCCAACCTGCTGTTCGGGGCCTCACGCTCCCAGCGGGCGCCCACCGTGGAAGAACTCTATTCCAATATTGACGCCGGCAGTTGCGCTCCCGAGGAGCATCATGAACATCTCGTCCTCCACACCGCCACCAATCTGCTTGAGGTCGGCAATCCCATGCTGGAAGAGGAGACGTCAGCCAATCTCGAATTCGGCTATCGCAAGTACGGCGGCGGTTTCACCGGCGAATTCAGCGCCTACCACAACCAGATCGACAATTTCATCTTCCTCGATCTGACCGGCGAAGAATTTGAGGAACAGCCGCTGGCTTCCTACATGGCCAGGGACGCGAGCTTCACCGGCATTGAAGGTGAAGTGAACTTCAATGTCATGGAAAGCGACGATTCTTCGCTTGAATTCGGCGTATTCGGGGACCTGGTGAACGCGGAGTTCGATTCCGGCGGCTATGTGCCCCGCATCCCCGCCGCCAAGCTCGGCGCCAAGTTGCGCTGGTTCGGCGAGAACTGGAGCATCCACCTGCACGCCACCCGGGTTGAGGAGCAGGAAGATGTCGCCGAACTGGAACTGCCCACCGGGGGATACACACTGCTTTCATTGTATGCGGACTACCACTGGACCGTGGCGGGGGACAGCAGCCTGGAGTTGTTCCTGCGGGGCCAGAACCTGCTTGATGAAGAAATCCGCAACCATGCGTCCTTCCTCAAGAATTACGGCCCGGAGCCGGGCCGCGGAGTCATGGTCGGAGTCCGCTTCGAGTACTGATGCCGGCAATTGATCCAGACTCCCGGGGAAAAGTCCCGCCATGGGGCGGGGCTTTTCCGTGTCGCCGTACTGTGAACTCCCGCGGCAGACTGTTCAAGTCATGAAAAAGGACCGATTTCTCATCCCGGCTCGCGCTTTCGCCGTTTGCCTGTTGTTGATTGTGGCCCAGCTTGCCGCGCTGGGGCACATTCACGACATTGAAGAAGAGGAATCGATCGACGATTGCCACCTTTGCCTGCTGCTCAAACTCTCGGTTGATTGCATCGGCGCCGATTCCACCAGCGAATTCAACCCGGCCGCACGGCAGCAACCCTTCACCTATACACTTGCATCGCATTCCCGCATTCTGCCTGTCCCCCAGGCAAGAGATCCTCCCCGGGCCTGATTGACCCTGATTTTGTTTTCCCCGCTTCGGCAGACTGCCGCAGGCGGGTTTCAGGTTTGTGAGTATCAAAATTGGAGAATGCAATGAACATTTCATACAGTAAGTTGTCGGGCGCCATCAGTCTGGCGCTGGCGGTCGGCCATGCCGGCGGCGCGCTCGCCCAGGAAGAGGCCGGCCAGAATGAAGATCAAATCGTGGAAATCATAGTCACCGCGCCTTTTCAGGAATCCGAGGCGGAAACGGCAATGCCGGTCGGGGTTCTGTCTGGAGAGGTTTTGCGGGAGAAAATCGGCAACAGCCTTGGCGACACGCTCAAGGATGAAATCGGCCTCGCCAGCGCCTCGTTCGGCACGGGAGTCGGGCTTCCTGTAATTCGCGGCCAATCCATCAACCGAGTCAAGGTTCTGCAGAACGGGGTCGGCACAACCGACGTTTCCACCGCCAGCCCCGACCATGCCAATGCCGTGAATGTGGCGCTGGCGGAAAGGCTGGAAGTCATTCGCGGGCCGTCAACCCTGCTCTATGGCAGCAACGCCATCGGCGGCGTCGTCAATGTCATCGACAACCGGATTCCGGAGACGCTGCCGGAAGACTTCGGCTTCGTTGTCCAGCAAAGCCACAATACCGTGAGTTCCCAGGACGAAACCCTGATCCGCATCGATGGCGCCGCAGGCAATGTGGCCTATCATCTCGATGCTTTCCGGAACCGCAACGACAATGTTGAGATTAGCGCCCACGCCATTGACGAGGAAGCCATGGAGGCGCTTGAGGAACTGCTTCACGAACGCCTCGAGGAAGAGCATCACGACGATGAACATGATGAACACGACGAGCACGCGGAAGAGGGAGTGGAAAACACCTTCGGCTACATCGGCAATTCCGATGGTGAATCCAGCGGCGGAAACTTCGGCTTTTCCTTTATCGGCGACAATGGCTTTTTCGGCGTTTCGGTGAGCGAGGTCGACAAGAGCTACGGCCTCCCGCTCGGCGTTCATGCCCATGTCCATGAGCATGACCATAGCGAAGAGGAGCACGAAGACGAGCATGAGGAGCATGAGGATGCCCACGACGAGCATGAGGACGAACACGGAGGCGAAGCGGTGGAATTCGTTCGCCTCGACATGGAAAAAAGCCGCTATGACTTCAAGGGCGAGTATCGCTTCGATGGTGGTTTCTTCGAGAGTCTTCGCGCTTCGGTGGGCGTGACCGATTACGTGCATCACGAGATCGAGTTTTTCGAAGACGGCGGCCGTCATGTGGGCACCCGCTACAGCAGCGACGGCAACGAAGGCCGCATCACCTTGACCCATGCTCCCGTGGGCAACTGGACCGGGGTCTGGGGCATGCAGTTTTCGGATACTGTTTTCAGCGCCATCGGCGAAGAAGCCTTTATCCCGGAATCCGACCTGAACTCGATCGGACTGTTCGCTGTGGAACGCTACAGTTCGGGCAACTGGACCGGCGAGCTTGGCATCCACCTTGAGGACAGCAGCGTGGACCCCAGCGGCCGTTGCGAATCCAGCAGCAACAACACGAGCCTGAGCGGCAGCGTGCTCTATGAATTGGGCAACGAAGCCAATCTGCTGTTTGGCGCGTCCCGTTCGCAAAGGGCGCCAGCGGTGGAAGAGCTCTATTCCAATGTTTCCCTGGACACTTGCGCTCCCGAGAGCGACTACGAAAATCTCGTCTTCCACGCGGGTACGAATTCCCTGGATATCGGCAATCCGCTTCTCGAAGCGGAGACCTCCAACAATCTGGAATTCGGTTATCGCCAGTACGGCGGCGGCTTTACCGGCGAGTTCAGCGCCTATTACAACCAGATCGACAACTTCATTTATCTCGATTGGTCGGGTGAGTTCGAAGAGCAGACGCTGGTCCGGTATCTGCAGCGGGACGCGCGCTTTTCCGGCATCGAAGGCGAAGTTTCCTTCCATGTGATGGAAGGCGAGGGATCGTCCCTGTCTCTGGGCGTATTCGGCGATATGGTGGATGCCGAGTTCGACACCGGCGGTTATGTACCGCGCATCCCGGCATCCAAAGTCGGCGCTGAACTGCGCTGGTTTGGAAGCAACTGGAGCATCAACCTGCGCGCCACCGAGGTGAATGAACAGAAAGACGTGGCGGAACTGGAGTTGCCCACCGGCGGTTACACCCTGGTGTCGCTCTACGCCGACTACCATTTCGACGTCGGTGGGGACAGCAGCCTTCAGGTGTTCCTGCGCGGCGAAAATCTGCTCGACAAGGAAATCCGCAATCACGTGTCCCTGTTGAAGAATTACGCACCCGACCCGGGCCGAGGCGTGATGGCGGGCTTTCGATTGGAGTATTGATCCCCGGCAGTTGCCAGGGGAAGGCACATGGCAAGCAAAGTCCCGCCTCCCGGCGGGACCTTGTCTTTGGGGAATCACGCAAAATGCAGTATGTTAGCCTCGACATGTCTTCCCTGGTCGCACTCAAGATTTTCGCTGCGCTTTCCGTTCTCGCGGTGGCGGTACTCGGTGGAATCATACCGATGCTCGCCGCACGCCGGCAGTCGAGCCGGCGGTTCTTTTCCCTGGGCAATGCCCTGGCCGGGGGAATCTTCCTCGGCGTGGGCTTCACCCATTTGCTACCCGAAGCGGAGGAAATGCTTGCCGGATTTACCGACTATCCCCTGGGTCCCTTGCTGGCGGCAGGGGGCATTGCGATCCTTTTGTGGATTGACCGGGTGTATTTCGAATCCCTGGGGCCGAAAGCGGGCGGCGAGTCCGGAGAACGCCGCCAGCCGGTGTATCCCGTGGTCATGCTGGCGGCGCTCTCGGTCCACTCGGTAATCACCGGCATCGCGCTTGGGTTGGAACCGGAAATCGCCGCCTCGGTGCTGGTGATGACCGGCATACTCCTGCACAAGGGATCGGCGGCTTTCGCCCTCATGGTAAGCGCCCACACTTCAGGCATGAACCAGTACCAGCTTCGGCTGGTGCTTGCCATTTTCGTGTCCATGACGCCACTGGGAATCGCCTTCGGCGCTTCGGTTTCAAGCCTGATGAACGGGGAAAGCGCCGAACTGGCGGAAGGCGTATTCAATGCCCTGGCTGCGGGAACTTTCATTTACGTGGCCGTGATGGACGTCATCGATTCGGAAATGAGCCGAATCGATGACCGCATGGCGCGTTTCGTCAGCAGCGCCCTGGCGGGAACCAACGATGTCGCCATGCCGGTGCAGGACAGCGACCGCCTGCTCAAGTTTCTGCTGGTGCTCATTGGCCTCGGCAGCATGGCGGTGCTGGGAATCTGGGTGTAGTTTTCCTAGGTATTCTCTGAAAAACTCCATCCGTGGAGTTTTTCATTATCGCAAAACAAAAGCGTGGTTTTGTTTTGCTCCCGAAGTTCTGACTTGATCAGAGCTTCCCTGCCTTGTGATTCTGTCTGCAATCTGTTGTCATTTTGCGCGAAGTCGCAGAATCTTTTCGGGGAAGTGGCGGGAGTTCTGTCATGCTGTACAAACTGGGCGACACCGAAGTGGAAATCGCCGGCGAGGACTGGTTCGTGGCGCCGGACGCCGCGGTGGTCGGCAGCGTGCGGCTCGAGAACAACGCCAGCGTCTGGTTCGGCGCCGTGCTGCGCGGCGACAATGAACCGATTGTGGTAGGAGAAAACTCGAATGTGCAGGATCTGTCGGTACTGCATACCGACCCCGGGGTCCCACTCACCATCGGCCGCAATGTCACCGTGGGCCACAAGGTCATGCTCCACGGCTGCACTATAGGCGACAATTCGCTCATCGGCATCAATTCCGTGGTGCTCAATGGGGCGAATATCGGCAGCAACTGCCTGATCGGCGCCAACAGCCTGGTCACCGAAGGCAAGCATATCCCCGATGGCTCCCTCGCACTCGGTTCGCCCGCCAAGGTGATCCGGCAACTGACCGACGCGGAAAAGGCCATGCTGCGGGAAAGCGCCGCGACTTACGTGCGCAACTTCAAGCGCTTCAGAAAAGACCTCAAGCCCGACCCCCGCAACTGAGCCAGGCCGCTGGCCAGAGCGTAAAAGGCAAATCAGGCTCGATAATCCCAACACCGCGATGGTCAGGGATGCACGCCGGATAACGCGCCTTCCTCAATCTCCTCCCGCAATACGCGCCGCAAATCTGTGTAGTCAGTAGCCTTCTTTCGCATACGGTCGGTTATGCGCTTCCCTGTGTACTGACTCCTCCAATTGACGCATGACAATTACTGAGAAAGCGGCATGGTGAGGCCATGATAGTATCTCGACAAATTTGGATTCCCGGGGCTGGCGTCAAAGATCATGCTGAAAAAGACAAATACAAAAATATCTTCGTCTGAAACTGAATCGTCCGATGTCTCTAACGGAATCCCGGACCCTGAATTGTCCGAAGACAGGCTCGTGGAGAAAAAGAATACCCTGCTGCGGGCGCTGGATTTGCTTTCGGCGGACCAGTTCGGACAAGTCGTCGAAGACGTTCTGAAGGCCCCGCGCACGGGAGACTTGAAAAGTGCGCGGCAGAGCCTCAACGCCGCCATAGACGCCTGCGAATACGTTGAAATCAAGGGAGTTCGCCCCGGGAAAGCCAGCAAGGCGAGCCCCGCGCAATTGAAGCTTCCCATAGTCGAAGAATGTGACCGTTACGAAAACGTTCGATTGCTGGGGGCCCTGCTCCGCGTCTGGCGGGTGAGCAAGGCGCGGTTGCGGGAGAAGGTCGAGGATTATCTCAATGAAGCGGGAATCGCCGCGGGGCCGGTCGATTTCAAGGAAGGTCGGTATCACGGTCTTTGGCGGCCCGAAGACTGGGAACGGCACACGGCGTCACTGCTCGAATCCGACGAAGAATCCGGCGAAACGGACAACTCCGGTTTGGCGGCCGCGGAAACCCGCTTGATGCTGAGCCTGGTGTCGGGCGCGTCTCCTGCCCGGCCGGGCGAGTTGTCGGTGGGGAAGTTCGACGACCCGGCGCTGGCGGATTTTCTGGCCCGACTCTGGACCTTCAGCCCACACGATCCCATCTGGGGTGAGATGGACAGTTTCATCGAGGAACTTGGGGAACTTAACGACACGAAGGGACGCGAGATGATCGAGGCCCGGATTACGACCGGCAAGCAACGGCTGGAAGAACTCGATAACAGCCACAAGGAGTCGCTTGCCTATCTCGAATGCGATCTTGGCCGGATCCGGTCCGCGATCGACGAAAACGTGGAATTGATGCTGTGTACCGGTGACGACTATTACCCTGACCTGATTGAGGCGTTGAGCGAGTATGAGTCGGTTCGGCGCCGGGGTGACACCAAGAGCGAGGAAAGCGACCGGGCCGCCAAGCGCGCCCCGCTCGAAGATGAAATCATCAATCTCGTGACGCAATGGGAGAGCGAAATCGGTAAACGGCAATCAGAACTGCGGGAGGAAGAATCCGCCGCTGATGAATCGCCCACTACGGAAGAATTGCCGATAGAGGAGGATATTCTTGCGCTGCGCAGCCGGCTGCAAGCCGAGGCCTCGAAGCGCAAGGAATTCCAATCCAGAATCAAATCGCAGTCCGACGAACTGCGCAAGCTGCGGCAGTCTTTTCGCAGCGCCGAATCGAGAAGCAGGCGATTGTCAGAAGAAAATCTGGAACTCCGGGAGTGTTTGGAAGAGGCAACGGAAACCGAAACGCAGAATTCAGCCGCAGCGGTGGGAAAAGACGGGGGCGACTATCTCGTCACGTATCCTCCACGGCTGATAAAGGACGTCAAAGATGCCGTGAGCCAGGCGGAGCGTACGTTCGAAGACAAGCTTGTCGTTGACACGAACGCCGAATCACAACTGAACAGCGCTTTTGAGAAACCGGATGAAGTTTTCAAGGCGCTCGCTTGGCTTGCGAAGGATTTACGGGTCGCCAAACTCAATCCCGATGTCGGCGTCAACTTGAACGAGGCGCTTGATAAAAGTCTGAAGAAAGCAGTGAGGCCAAACTGGTTTTACACGCCCCGTCAATCGCCCACCGCCACCGGAAAGTATCCCGATTCGTACACTACTTCGCACCAGGGGAAAAAGTACGACCTGCACGAACACATCGGCCGGGGGAAGAGCCACAGCGCCAAAGGCAATATCCGCATCGCTTTCGCCTGGGATGAAAAGAAGGGAAAGTTGATCGTCGGCTATATCGGTCGCCATCAGCCGACAGGCCGCTCCTGAACATGGCGTTCGAATCTCCCCTCAGGGCGCCACTTCCATGCCGTCCCGGCCGACGATGATCGGGCCGTCGAAGTAGTCGCTCATGCCCTGGATGAACAGCGCTTCGGCGGCTTCCGTGGGGGCGATCGACGGGAACAGGTGGGTCAGCGCCAGTTTCTCCACACCGGCCTCCTGGGCCATCCGCGCCAGGGCCAGGGTTTCGGCGTGATACGCCATGCCTTCCTCGATCATTTCGAGTTGCCGGGTATTGCCGACGGCCCTGGCAAGGGCGATGGGCGTATTGAACATGGCCGCGTTTTCGGCCTCGCTGATGAGCAGGTCGGCGCCGGCGGCGCCTTCGGCGTAGGCGGGGCAGACCCGGGTATCGCCGGAGACCACGAGCACCTCGCCGCGAAACTCGAACCGGTAGCCCACCGCGGGCTCGACGGGCTCATGGCAGACGGGAAACATCGTTACCCGCAGGCCGTCTTCCTCGAGCACGATGCCCGGTTCGTGCTCGGTGACCCGCGGATTCATGGCGGCGGCGGCGAACTTGTCGCCATGATGGGCTATGCGGTATTCGAGATCGAGCCGGTACGCGGCAAGCAGACCGGTCACCACTTCGATTGCGCCCTCGGGGCCGCGAACCGGGATGCGGCGGTCGATGCCGCCAATGCCGAAATCGAGCAGAATTTCTCCGAGCCCGATGAAGTGGTCGGAGTGGTAGTGGGTGTAGAACACGCCATCGACTTCGTCGATTCCCGCCTGGTCCAGCGGCACGATGCAATTGCGGCCGGTGTCCACGAGAAACACCCGGTCGCCGGCGATTACGGCGGTGCAGGCGGTCTGTCGGTCCGGATTCGGCAGCGGCACGCCGGTGCCAAGCAGAATCGCCGACAGGCCCGCATCGGGGTCGAACTCCCGCGCCCCGGGTTGGGCGAGGGCATGGCTCCACGCCGTGAGAAGAAGCAGTCCGAGCGCCAGGGCGAACACCCTGGAGGGCCATGCCAGCGCGGCTACGGGTAATGGGTGTCCAGTTTCTTTCATGGGAATTCCACGAAGTTTCTCAACTCAACCGCAGGGCGCCGTCTTCGATCGGCGATCGTTCGATGAGCTTGCGGTCGAGCAGGTAGTCCTGGGTGTTGCGCCAGGGGGCGTGGACTTTCTGCCGGGGGAAAAGATGCATCGCGCGTTGCATGTATCCCGGATTGAAGTCGTCGATCCATTGCAGTTCCGGCAGGCCCTTCTCGTTCTCGTCGAGCACCGGCACGCACTGCCTGGCTCCCTTGGCGTCCATGGTCTTGAGCAGCTTGCAGACGTAGCGCGAATTGAGGTCGGCGCGCAAGGTCCAGGAAGCGTTCACATAGCCGAAGGTATAGGCCAGATTGGGCACTCCGGACAGCATCATGCCGTGGTAATTGAAGGTCGCGCCCGGATCGATTTCCTCGCCGTCCCGGAACAGTTTCACGCCGCCGAACATTTGCAGGTTGAGGCCGGTGGCGGTAACCAGGATATCGGCCTCCACCTTTTCGCCGTCCGCCATTCGCACACCGGTTTCGTCAATTTCCTCGATGGCGCCGGTGATCACATCGGCCCTGCCGTCGCGAATCGCGAGAAACAGGTCGTTGTCCGGCACGAGGCAGACCCGCTGGGTCCAGGGTTCGTAGGAGGGCGTGAAGTGCTTCTCCACGTCATAGTCCTCGCCGAGCACCTTGCGCACGCGCTTGAGCAGATAATCCTTGACCGCCTCGGGCTTGTTGCGCGAGCGCCGGTACAGCATGTCCTGCATGCGCACGAAGCGCCAGCGGTTCACCGCGCTGGCCCAGCGCGCCGGTAGCAGCGCATTGACGAGACCCGCGAGAAAATCCTTTCCCGGGCGGGAAACGATATAGCTCGGCGAGCGCTGGATCATGGTGACCCCGGCGGCTTTCTCCGCCAGCGCGGGAATCATGGTCACCGCGGTGGCGCCGCTGCCGATGACCGCCATGCGCTTGCCGGTGAAATCGAGCCCTTCGGGCCAGTGCTGGGGATGCGCCACCGTGCCGGTGAAGTTCCCGAGCCCGGGCAAATCCGGCGTATAACCCTCGTCGTAGCGGAAATAGCCACAGCACATGAACAGGAATCGCGCCTGAATCCGCGACTCGCGGCCTTCGGCGTCCACCGCGGTGGCGGTCCAGCTTGCGCTTGCGCTGTCCCAGGCGCAGGACAGGACCTTGCAACCGAAGCGGATGCGCTCGCGAATGTCGAACTCGTCCACGGTCTCCCGCAGATAATCGCGGATGTGTTCGGCTTCTGAGATGATTTTGGGATTGGTCCAGGGCTTGAACCGGAAGCCGAAGGTGTACATGTCGCTGTCCGAGCGGATGCCCGGAAAGCGGAACAGGTCCCAGGTGCCGCCGATGTCTTCCCGGGCTTCCAGAATCGAAAACCGCTTGCCGGGGCACTCTCTGCTCAGGTGGCAGGCCGCGCTGATGCCGGAGATTCCGGCGCCGACAATGAGGACGTCAAGCAAGGAGGAATGAGGCGCAGCCGCGTTCATGGGCAATCCCTGATCCAATTGAACGGGGCATGATAGCAGAAGCGCGCGAGGGAAATTTCTGACTCTGATCGCCAACCGCCGTACTCCCAGAGTGACGTGGTGAATCAGGCAGTGGTTAAAAAAACGCTTGAACTCATTTTCCGGTTCGGCCACGAGTAGCCGAACCAGAATCGACGTATCAATCCCGCAGCGTCGGCGCGCCGGCCTGCTTCCGGACCTGCTCCAGGTCGAACGTACCCCGGCCCCGTTTCAGCTTGCCTCGCAGCCCCCCGAGCATCGATTCATCCACCCGCACAGGCCGCAACATATAGCCGTCGCTCCCTTCCCGCAGTTCCAGCCGATCCCCCGGACCAACGCCCAGCGCATCCAGCACCCGGGCAGGAAACGTCACCTGTCTTTTTGCCGTTATCTTCACTTGCATCATTGCTTCCTTACGACAAAAGCGAATATGTAAAGCAACACTGACAAACTTACGCCCACTCTCAATTGATGTCCAGTTCGCCCGCGTTTTACTTGCTTCTCTGTATTGTAATTTTCACTAAATCTACTATTTTCATTGAATTATGAAAGCGATAGAAATAGTGAAAAATGCTGTGGGCGCGGCTCGCGACCTGCTAGGCGGGGTGCCGCACGTAACTATCGAATCGGTCGAATGCGAACCAAATCCCGATTACCGATTCGATGCGGTGATTGGCTTTACTCACAAGAGCAAGGCCCTTGCGCTCGTCGTCGAGGTAAAGGCGAATGGGGCTCCGCGATTCGTTCGTTCCGCTGTCTTGCAACTCGAATCCGGCATGGCGCGTCTGAAGCGATCCGGCAATGCGGACGCCAAGCCGCGTCTGATTCCGATGATTGTCAGCCCCTACCTTTCACCGGAATCTCGCGCCATTTGCGACGATCACAAATTCGCTTATCTCGATCTCTTCGGAAACGCGAAGCTCGCTTTTGACGCTGTATATGTCGAGCGTGCAGTAGCGCAGCGGCCTGTCTCGGAGACCCGTGCGCTCCGTTCGTTCTTCACCCCAAGGGCCGCGGCAATACTGCGTGTCTTGCTGCGAGACCTGGATCGGTCATGGCGAGTTGCGGATTTGGCGGCGCAGGCCAATGCGAGCTTCGGTCATGTGAGCAACGTTCGCAAGGCCCTGCTGGATCGCGAATGGCTGGAAGTCCGTGATGACGGCATCGCTCTCGTTCAGCCCGATGTCCTGCTGAAAACCTGGCGCGAGAACTATCGCAGTCCTGTTGGCAAGACCATTGAAGGATACACCTATCTCCACGGCAAGCAGCTTGAAGAACGATTGCGGGGGCGGCTCAATTCAAGCTCCGACGGCCCCCGTGCGATATACTCGCTGCACTCAGCGGCGCATTGGCTGGCGCCCTTCGGCCGAACCGCCGCCCATTCGTTCTATGTTGACGAACCCGGTTCGGATGCCGTGAAAGAAGCGATTGAGCTTACTTACGCGGCGAGGGGTGCGAATGTGGTGCTGCAAGTACTTTCCGACGAGAGCTTGTTTGAAGACGCCAGCGAACCGGCGCCGGGCGTGTTTTGCACCAGCCCCATTGTCACTTACCTCGATCTCTGGAACGGCAACGAGCGTGACCGGGAAGCAGCCGATCATCTGGCGGACGAGTTCTTCTCATGGTTGAATTAGGCCTTTTATCGGTTATTGAACAGCTACGCCGCCAAGTAGTGATCAGATTCGAGTGGGTATCAATTCTCGGAGTTATTAGGTGTCTGTGACAGTCTCCGCTGACAATGTTAGTTCCTCCGATCAAGAGGTTTGGCGAAAATCTCGTCGGGGCGCTTGGGCTGCCCGCGGATTCGACTACCAACATCTGGTTTTCACATTGATTCTTGTTCGGCAGTGGGCTGGCGTTGCGCCTTCTGGGCATTTAGTTCCCGAGGGATTTGATGATTGTGTCATTGAGTTAGATGAGCGGACTATCTGGTTGCAAGCAAAGTCACGTCATAACGGAAAATTTCATAAAAGCGAGGTCGATAAAATTCGCCACGAATTTTCTCAGCGAGTTGCCCAGTTGCCCGGGTTGTCGGGTATCCATTCGGCCATTGTGCTGGAACAACCGCTTTCGGGAATGTCATGCGACACAATTGAAGAACTTTTCGATAAAGATTCCGGCGATGTTTTTATCTGTAGTTCGCCCAATGAAAAGATTCTTGACCTCCTTACCAGAAAGCTCGATATCGTTCAGATAACTGCTGAAGGAATTGCTAATGAACTATATAGGCTTGTTGCGGAAACGTCGGGCGCAAATGCAAGCCTTTCTTTTGAGGATAGGCGTCGGATTTCTACCAACGAAGTTGAACGGCGCATCCTTGATCGACTTGAAGCAGAAGATTCATCGGCGATACATGAGGCGCTTTCCGCAGGAGCGCTTGCACTTGTTGATTTCAACACTCAGGTTCCAGACGCCGCGTTCTACAAAGGTGTAAAAGTTCGGCCAGGCCACATCGCCGCAGGATTAGCATTTGAACGGACGGCCGACACGAATAGTGTCATAACTGCTGCATCACACAGAAAACATGTGCTCATTACTGGCCCTTCCGGTTCGGGAAAATCGGCGCTTGTATGGCTGACGGCAAACAAGCTTTCTGAAAAGTTTAGGTGGTTCGAGATCACCGGATCTGCAACGGCAACCGATGCGCACTCGATCATTCGCTTCATTCGTTCGCGTCGGCCGACGCAGGCAGCACCCATTGGGATAGCGTTCGATGATATTGGGTCTGTTAGCACCGATTTGTGGAATGTTCTCGTGCGCGAACTGCGCGGGTATCCCGCCGTCTATCTGATTGGTTCAATTCGCCGAGAAGACTTGATGCTGATTTCAAACCAGTCGGATACAGAAATAATTCCTTTGGAGCTTCAGACGAGTCTTGCAGAGGCAATCTGGCAAAAGCTTTTTGATGAAGGGGAGACGACGTGGACACATTGGCAAGAACCATTCGAACAATCTGAAGGACTACTGCTAGAGTACGTCCATATTCTGACTCAGGGCCAACGTCTGGCTGCGGTGGTTGGCGAACAGTTGCGTCAGCGAGAACTCGAAAACCGCGACGACGAACTTGCCATCATTAGAAGTACTGCTGTCCTCTGTGGCTATGGAGGAGAAATTCAAGCGAATCGATTGTTTCAACAGTTAAATTTGGGGCAGGATGCCGCAGCAAAAGCTTTAAAGAGACTGCTGGACGAACATATCGTGGCTGAAAGCAGTCCTGGCATTCTCGGCGGATTGCATCTTCTCCGCTCGCGAGCTCTAGCAGCGGCATCGCATGATGAATTGGCCCATACATCCACCGGCACACTGTGGCGGAGCTTGTCAGCGACTACACACGATACGATGCCGATGGTCCTTCGCAGCGTTTTTTCCACTACAAGCGAAAAAGATGAGCAAGATTTTTTGAGCAGGCTCGCCAGTTTTCTTCTCGATAGTCAAGATGTGGAAGACTGGACAGCGGTTCTTACCGGATTGGGGTTGGCCACACTTGAGAGGTATGTTTCCTCGTTCACAGAAATCTTGGAAGCTCACGAGGTGCCCCGAGCCCAGTGGTCGCTGGCAGCGATGTACGGAATCACTCAGATTGACTTACCTGAGACCCCCCAATTGGAGCAATTACAAAAACTGCGTAAGGCAATTCGCGCTTTTGGTGCCTCGGCGAAGTATGATTTGCGAACAACTTGCCTCGAAAAACTTCCCAGCGGGCACTTGCCTGAAGCGTGTTCTACGCCACATCAAGCCAATCGGCTATTTTCTTGCTTAGTACCGATCTGCGGAACACAACCAGAACCGATTCCATTTGAATTACATGTTGACGAATTCTTGAAGTCAGATATTCAAGCTATAGCGGAACTGCTCTCTACTGTCCATCTGGTTAGCCCGATCCGCGCTAAAGCGATTATTGAGGAGTTGGGAGGAGAACATGCACTGTTGGATTTGTTTCACACTCAAACCCCATGGACGACGACTCCCTCAATTCAATCTAGTGGCGAGCATGGGAGTACTATACGCTCGAACTGGTTCTACCAAGGTGAAGAGCATAATCCGGATCCGCACGAAACAGTCTGCCAAATTTGCGAAATCCTGATCGCACTGTCTCCTGCCGCGGATGCTGCCGCTTGCGATGCAATCGATCCTTCGGGGAATCCGGTTACCGTGGGCGATTTCAAGCCTTGGTCAAAGAACATGCCGAGGGCAAACATTCCGGCCAAATCGCTCGTTGCGTGGAATGTGGCCTTTCGACAAATCCTGCTGGCGAGAGTCTCTAGCGATACTTTGACGGATTATGTCCAAAAGATGATGTTGCAAATCAAAATTACCGAAAAGCTCTTCCGCACTTTCACCGAAAAGTGGATTCAAGGAAGAAGCTTGGGAAGGAATGCCAACGCCTTCGTGACGCAAGTTAATGAAGTCATTGAATCCGTTAACGCCTTGGCCCATGCGTCTCCAAACGACCCTTCCTCCATAATGACGGACCCAGCCAAGGCAGGTAATGGCGATGACATGTTGGGTGCGCTTTTAACGGGAGTCCTCGGCAATCTGCTGCGAAGGCTAGGCGATCTCGATAAGAGAAAGGCAACAGCAACCTTTGCCGGAAGCCTGGCCGAACAGGCCCGAGAATATTGCAAATCCGATATTTGGAGAATGTTGACCAATGCACCTCTGCGGGAACTTTCGGATTTGGAGGACCGATTGAGGAGTGTGTCAAATATCTTGCATGAATTATCCCATGACCCGGGACAACATATAGCCATTACAAGAGCTGTTCGAGGTAGAGGGCTCAATAAATCGATTGCAGCAGCTTCACGCAAATGCGTCGAACGGGCCAACCATCGACTCAATGGCAAGTTGCGAGACCTAACAGCTAAACTGAAAAGTAGCGGTCTTGTCATCCACTGCCATTTGCGCCCGATCAGCGATGGAGATACTCCCTATTGGCCGCGACGAGAGATTGCCATTCTTGTTGAATTTTCAGACTTGGGGCCAGAATCATTTGCGGCTCTCGAAGGCACCTTGGTCGAGGCTAAGGATCACTTTAAAAACGATTGGCCTTTCAGAGTAGTTCCCGTGATGAATGGACTCGTGCTTGCAGATTTCGCCTTGTATCCGTCCTCTGTTATGCCCATTCCGGATTCAAATTTTGTTAGCGATTGGTCAGAACACCTTAGTCAACCGATTTGTAACTTTGTCGATTCTACTAAGATTTTCGACGAAGGAATCGCAGCTTGCCATCAAGTTTCCGCGATATCGAATTTCAAAGGGTCGAAAGATCTGCACGAGGAGGAAAAGCTGGCAATGTCGCATGCCAAAGAGTCCTTTGACCGAAGCCGCGAAGCAGTTGCGGAAGTCGCGGATAGTCCGGATATGGAACATTGGCAACGCGCTCTTGAATTTTTAGATAAGACTTGGGGTAGAGTTGTCATTGAGCATCAGGAATTGCAGGCTGGCAAGAAAGTTTCGGCTCCGCTTTGTATGGTACAGTCTAATGCTCTTCTGGGACCACATGATGAGCACACTATAGAGTTGGCAGATTTGCGCCTTGAACTTCTCCAATTTGACCTGTTGGCCCTTCAAGTGAACTCGAATACTCATTGATTACTTATCGGGATGTAATGGAAGGATTGCTATCCACTACATACTACTTGCATCCTCAGAATGCCACCAATCTCTCGCCGAATTCAGTTCGGAGGTTCCATTTTTTCGTCGTGTTGAGAGCTTGCTCAAGACAGATGAAAATGCCTTCCATGCCTTTGAGTTTGGAGATTGTATGCTCCTTCAAGTCTTGGTCAAGGCAAACTGTCGCCTCCTTTTGTGAATCATACGCTCGGAAGACTATGTTCTCGGCGAAGTCAGTAAGTTGCTCCGCCTGAACGTCGAGCATGAAGCCATTCTTGAGGAGGACTTCCTGCAAAATTTTCGAGCTATCGAATTTCATCAAAAACGCTGCTTCCTTATCACCAATGTAGGCATCAAAGGCATCCAGGTTTTCTTCATCTGTCTTCTCTGGATCGGGAATAAACTCCGCGCGAGGGAAGTGGGACTTACCAAGCCTATACACTTTGAAGCCAGCACGATACGGCACAGCCTCACCCTCGGTGAGGCCAAGGAGATCATCGTTGGTAGTGGCTTCGGCCCTGTCCGCTGCTTCGTCGAACTTAAGGATGATGCGACGGTTTCTTTCGATCATGATATCGGAGATGCGACGAAAACCTTCTTTAAATGCTTGGGAATCGGGATCAACAAGCTCGGGGATTTGGACAAGAATAAACTTGCGCTTACCTTTGGTCTTCGCGTTCAGTTCGAGCAATGACTGGCCCGTCGTGCCGGAGCCTGAGAAAAAATCCAGTATAATCTCGCAATCATCCATGACGAAACTGAGAATTTGGGCGAGCAATTCGTGAGGTTTCGGGTTTGTGAACAGTTTCCGATTACCAAATATGCGTCCGAGTTCATTGGCTCCAGCACGACTATCGAGTGCCATCACGCTGCCCAGCTTGTCCTGATAGTCATCAAGATACTCTTTGACCTGGATGATCTGACTTTCGTCCTCGCCGAAGATAATTCTACCTTCGACAATAAGTTCCTTGAGCCTGTCCTCTGGGTAGCGGTAGCCGTTTACCGGAGGGACGCACACTTTGCCCGTAACTGGATGGCTCACATCATACGTATAGCCGCCTGGCTTTGGATTATGGACCTTTCTGCTACCTGTGTATGGTCCGCGTTCGTCGATTAGTGTGTAGTGCGTTAGGGGATTGAGAACCTCTTGGTTGTTTCGTACAAAGGTCCGGTACGCTCGCTGGATTCTTTCATTATTGCCGGAGTGCTCTTTAGCGAGACGAGCATATTCACGGAGCAAGGCTTCTTTTGCGTCACCGACTCTGCTTTTCCAGACTCCAGCTGTTGCTTCCTTGTCCCGTGCATAGCAGACGATGTACTCGTGCTCTATAGCGATCTGTGTCGGATTGTTGTCCGTCGCACCTTTCCACACCATTACTCCGATGAGATTCTCCTCTCCGAAAACTTCGTCGCAGAGCTTTCGAAGGTGGTGTAGCTCATTGTCGTCGATCGAAATAAAGATCACGCCAGCAGAGGCCAGCAGTTGCCGAGAAAGCAACAAGCGCGGATAAAGCATATTGAGCCAGTTGGAGTGAAAGCGCCCGTCGGCTTTCGTGTTCGTGTCGACCTTCACACCCTCTGAGGTCACACCGATGTGTTCCCAGTAGGTCTCTTTGTCCACCTTCCATACGTCGGAATACACGAAGTCCTTGTCCTTGTTGTACGGCGGATCGATGTAGATACACTTGATCCGATTGCGGTAAGCGGCGAGCAGACACTTCAAGACTTCGAGATTCTCTCCCTCGATGATCGCGTTCCCATCGGCAAGTTCTGGATTTACTGAGCGCTCGGGATCGTACTCCAAAGTTGCGAGAGTCGGCGTGAAGGCATTGCGTTTTGCGTCAACTTTTCCGAACCAGCGGAATTCAAAGCGTTCGGTTTCCGGTGCCGAATCGGGGTCGATGAGGCGTTTCAGCTCGTCGGGGTTGAGAGCCCCGTCATTGGTAAACAGATCCGGCATGAGTTCGCGGAGTTGCTCCAGACGTTCCTGATTCAGATCGGGCGTGGCCGGCATTCGGTTCATAATTGCTTTGTTCATGACTTGCCTCCTTCGTTCTCGGAGCGCCATTCGAGAAGCAGTCTGCGCAACTCCTCCTTGGGTGGAAGTTCCAGTTTGTAGCGGCTGGCGAAAATGCGTTCGTTGCCCTTGTCGAGCACGTATTCGACGACAGCATCGTTCTTGTCGGTACAGAGGATCAAGCCAATCGTCGGGTTGTCCTCCCCGGCGCGTATTTCGCGATCGAAGTAGTGTACGTACATCTGCATCTGGCCAATATCGCCATGAGTGAGCTTTTCCGTTTTCAAGTCGATGATCACATAACACTTCAGGCGCACATGATAAAAGACTAGGTCCGCGTAGAAATGGTCTCCATTCAGCGTGAGTCTTTTCTGTCGGGCCACAAAGGCGAATCCAGCCCCCAGTTCCAGCAGAAACTCCTGCATGTGGCTAGTAAGGGCCGTTTCCAGTTCGCTTTCGACCAATCGATGCGACTCGGGAAGACCGAGGAACTCCAAAGCATAGGGGTCTTTGATAATGTCGATGGGGTGTTCGGTCTCCTGTCCTTTGCTAACGAGTTGGAGCCCACCGTCCTTGTCTTGGCTCTTGAGCAGGCGTTCAAAAAGCAGGGTGTTGATCTGTCGCTCAAGCTGCCGCTTGCTCCAGCGGTTACGGGCGGCTTCCTGTTCATAGAACTGCCGCGCCTCATCGTTTTCAACGCGCATCAGGGTGCGGTAGTGTGACCAGCTAAGATCGGGAAAGAAACCAATTGTGGATTCAACCTCCGTCGGGTACTGTTTTCCACTCTCGTCCAATTCGCTACCCACTGGGTAGCGTTTTTCAAGGCGATGACCAGATTCACTACCCGCCGGGTAGCGAATCTCCAGTTGGCGCTGCTGGTAAACCAGATAAAACTGCCGGAAGTTGCGTACATTCGGAACAGAAAACCCGCTACCGTAGCGCTCTGTGAGTCGACGAGACAAATCGGCTACTACCTGTTTCCCGTATTCGGCTCTGCCTGCCCCTCCTTGCAGTTCCTGTACGATTTCTCGCCCGATCAGCCAATATGCGACAACCATTTCGTTGTTGACTGTCCGTGCTACGTGGCGTCGGGCATCTTCGACAATCACTACGACCCGATCAAATAGTGCGGACACATCTGAACCGACAACTGTTGATACTTGGGTTTTGCTCTTTTCAGGCATGCATCACTCCCTTGGCGCGAGTCTTGAAGACCGAGTATTCCTTGACGGGCGCGTCGTACTTGACATGCGCATCCACGCCCAGTGCGTCAAAGTGTTTCATGGCGCACTTGATCTTGTAGACCTCGCTCTCACGAAGCGCCTTCTTGTCGGCAAACTCGTTCGTGCCCTTGGTTTCGACAACGAAGTAGAACTCGGATTCATTGCCATCCTTGAGGTGCTTCCGGCGAAGAACAACACCGAAATCCGGGTTGTATGCGCCAATCGGGGTTGGAATCTGATAAAAGGCCGGGAGCTTGAGAAAGCAAACGACTTCGTCGTCGTTGTCTGCGGACAAGGCGAAGTTCCGCTCGAAATCGCTATCGAGCATAACTCGGTCGTAGAGGCCTCGGTTCGGCGTTTCGATGGTTTCCGCGAAAGTCACGGTACTCGGTTCAAGCAGCGAGATATCGAAGTCCTCGCCGTTGGGCGCATAAGTCAAACCGCGAAGCAATTCTTCCAGTTCGATTGCCCGGATTTTCGATGATGCTTCATGGATGAAGCGGACAGGGTTTGCGACGATGGCCTCACGGTTGGTTACGTTTCGCAGAATCTCGATTACCGTCGGGTAGGCAAGTGACGTTCCTTCGCTGATTTCCTCGACGAGGTCTACTGCCCCGAAAGTGGCGCGCAGGCGGCGTCGTTCGCTGCCCATGTGCTGTGTCGTCACCCCTTCGGCTTCAAGCTGCTCAATGCGGTCGAGTGATACTTCGGCGATGTAGCGTTCAATTTTCAGGGCATTCAAGGCCTCGGTGGCTCGATTGATAACGGCGTCTTCGTCTATCACTACCGTGTAATCGGTTCGCAGACTCAGGCGCCGCCAGAATTCACGGAAGGAATCACTCTCATAGATCGCATCGTTCCTCTTCACGCGGCGCTTGCGCGGGTGCTTGCCCTTCTGTTTGTGCCTGGTCTTTGCGCCGGACGCAGAAGACCCGTAGATCTCCGTGATTTCGCTCTGGTACTGACTCACGAACGTTTCGTAAGTCTCGTTCGGCACGATCGTCAGAAGATTGATTTCGTCTCCCTCGGGGCAGTCTTCGGCGTCGTAGACGCGCTGGCCGTCCTGGTTGACCGAGATGCGAAGCCCGCGGCCGATCTCTTGGCGTTTCTTGATTTCGCTGTAGCTCTGGTTAAGCGTCGCGATGTTGAACACGTTGGGGTTGTCCCATCCTACGCCCAGAGCGGAATGCGAGAAGATGAACTCAACCGGGTTCCCGAGACGCAGCAGTTCTTCCTTTTGTTTCAGGATGAGGTCGAAAAGCTCCTTGTTCGTGCGCATGGAATGCTTGTTGTCCGTGTATTCGCCCTTTCCCGTCTGTGCGAAATAACAGCCCTGCACGGCAGCAATTTCTTCCTCGGATGGAGAGCGGTTCAGTTTTTCCTGACAGACTCGTCGATACTTCTCAGCGAAGACGCGGCGTATGATGCCGTCCGGCCGAACGTAGTTGTCAACGCGATCAATGAAGATGAGGGACAAGCACTTGATTCCCTGCGGCGCAAGCCGTTCACGCTTTGTGAAATGACTGTCGATCAGCCAATAGAGCTGCTCCCCGAAGATGCCCTCCAGGTCTGCGGCTTTCTCTTTTTCAGTCACCATGGCGCCATTCTCGAATTCGCAACGGTAGTGGCGTTCTCGAAGCGGTTTCGAGATGCGGCGAATGACATAGCCCCGATAGCCGACGTTGTGCGTCTTCTCTTCGAGGTTATCACCGACCTTGAGAAGCGGAGACTCGCGTGACGTAAACGATCCGTCTTGCTTTGCGTACCAAAGGCGCAGTTTCGCCCTCGGCGGTTTGCCGTCCTGATACGTTTTCACTTCGACAAGCTCGACGCGCGACATCGCTTCCTGGTGTTGCTCTGCAACGGTCAGCACTTCGATCTTTTTCACAAGGCCCTGCTGGTAACTGTCAAACGGGGTCAGCCGGTAAATGAGATTTCGCATGACCTTGTGAGTCGCGGAATAACGAAGCCGACACAGCGGGCTTAGTGCGTTAATTCGTCTGACGGCGTTCTCGGTGTCCATGCCTTCCTGCGGCTCGTCCATGAAGACAATCGGGCGCGTACTCGCAATGGCGCGGATGAACGGCATATTGGAGAACAGGTCTTCCCGCTGGGCCTGATTGAGAATGCGATCCTCCGCATTGAATGACTGAAGCGTCATCACCATGAGTTGGGGATGCTGCTCCTCGACGAAGGCCTTCACGCGACTCAAGCGCTTGCTGTCGTATTCGAAGCACGCGGGCGTGAAGCCGTATACGTCGGCCAGTTGTCGCTTGAACACGTCGAAAGTGGCCAGGACGCCCTCCTTGATTGCAACGGAGGGGACAAGGATGATGAACTTCGTGAAGGCGTATTGGCGGTAGAGTTCGTAGACAGTCTTGAGGTAGACGAGAGTCTTGCCGGTGCCAGTCTCCATCTCGATGCAGAAGTCCAGAGCTTCATCGAGGGAAGCAGAATCTTCGTCGATGCCGCTGCCTTTGAGGACTGCGAGGACGTTCTCGCTGATTTGCTCCGGGGGGATGGTAAGGGCGTTGCGTCTCACACCTTCGTGGCAAGCCGTATCGAACGTGTTGCGCGGTTGTCCCTCAAAGAGGCGCACGACGACATCGATAGCGTCGCGCTGATAGGAAAGTTCCTCAAGTTTCAGTTCCATAAGGGAATGTCATGATTCAGGAAGCGACGGCATATCCAGATCAAGCAATCGGCAAGGCTTCAACGGTGAACCTAAGCCGACCCGCACTCGATGTCCAGAAAATCCAGGAAATTTACCTCCGCGCTCGGTCCTTGTCCGATCAAGCCGCCAGGAAGCCTTCGAGGCGGCTGCGGATGATCTGATCGGCCTGGTTCATGATGCGGTCGATGAGTTCCTTGACCGTGGGGATGTCGTGGATGAGGCCGGCCACCATGCCGCAGGACCAGGCGCCGGCGTCCATTTCGCCTTCGAG
>JAJDVS010000057.1 GCA_022825945.1 Pseudomonadales bacterium | reverse complement strand
GGTGGCGATGCTGTGCGGGGCGAAGAACAGGCCGGGCTGCCTGCCGCCGTCGCCGAATGTGTACAGCACTTCCATGGACTCGCGGTCGATGATGTAGATTTTGAAGTTCTGGCCGTCGGCCAGGTAGATGAACTCCTGCTCCTCATCGGGGGAGAAGGCGATATCCCAGGTGGAGCCCTGGGCCAGCGTCGCCGGTGAGATGATCACTTCCTCGACGTAAGCGCCATCGGTGCGGAACACCTGGATGCGATCGGCGCCGCGGTCGCAGACGTAGACGAGGCCGTCATTGGAAGGCTCGGCGCAGTGTACCGGGCCGCGGAACTGGTCGGGGCCGGGAACGCCGGGGGTGTAGGTGACGTCGGTATTGTCGTCCGGGCGATTGCCGTAGGCGCCCCAGTAGCGGAGAAAATTGCCTTCCAGATCGACTACCGCCACCCGCTTGTGGGTGTAGCCGTCGGCGAAGTACACCTCGCCGGCCGCTTCGTCAATGGCGATTTCGGCAATGCGGCCGAAGTGGGTTTCGCTGTTGCTGTCCACATCCTGGCCGGGAATGCCCACCTGGCGGATGAACTCGCCGTCCCGGGTGAAGACCAGAGCGTGTGAATCGCCGCCACCGTTGCCGCCGATCCAGACATTGCCATCGGGAGCGACTTCAATGCCGTGGTTGGATTCCGGCCACTGGTAGGGCGCGCCTTCCTCCGGCCCGCCCCAGGCGTTGATCAGATTGCCTTCCAGATCGAATTCGAGGATGGGAGGCGCCGGGGTGCAGCATTCCGCCACGCCGGCGTAGAGGCCGATTTCCTGCACCCGCATGAACTGGGATTCGGTATTACGGTGGACAATGAAGATATGGTCCCGATCATCCACATCAACGCCGATGGTGTTGCCCTGCACCCAGTGATTGGGCAGCGGCTTGGGCCAAAGCGGATCGACGAGGAAGTGCGGCGCCATGACATCGTCGCTGGCGGCGATGGAAGGCGCTTGCAGATGGCTTTGACCGACCCACAGCGCTGCCAGGGCGGCAGCCAGGACGAATCCGCCCAGCAGTTTGATCTTGGTCATTCCTGATCTCCTCTTGTATGAGTTGGGCCTGTTTCTTGCGTAAGGAGCCTTCCCCGCAGGCTCCCGGTCAGGTATCAGCCCGATGCTAAGCGAGGGAAATCGATAACGCAACAGGTTGTGCGGGTTTTCTCAAAAACTGGCATTTCCGTGATCGGAAGGAGATCCTGCGACTTCGCTTCGCTCCGCGCAGGATGACGGGGTGGGGTGCGCCGAAGGGCAGCCCCTGGTCATAGCCGGCGGGGATGTGGGGTGATCCGCGCAGGATGACTCTTTGGGCACTTCCGCAAGGATACCCGCGCCATCTCGGTGAAAGGTGGAGTGGGGTGCTCCGCGCGGGATCACTCGATGGGAGATGGCAGGGCGGGAGGTGGAATGTGCCGCCCGTGGCAGTATACTCACTCCCGAAAAAACTGGACTAGGGGCCTGCGCCGTGGGAATTCGCGAAAGCGAAAATTCGCTATCGTCGCGCCCCTGGCCGGTCGGTTGAGGAGAATATTGGTGAATATGCAACGAAATCGAGCGGCCAGGTGCGTGGATGAGAGCGGATTTGCAGCCGTGAATTCCCACGGCGCAGGCTCTTAGGGTGGTTTGTCATGAAACGTACCGGTCTGGCGGGGTTTGTGGTCGCAAGCGCGGTGTTTGCGTGGCTGGCGCTGCTTCCATCCGCGGCATCGGCCCACGATATTCCGAGCCGGGTCACCGTGTATGCTTTCGTCAAGCCGGAAGGCAACCAGCTCACCGCCCTGCTGCGCATTCCCATGGAAGCCTTCGGCGAAATCAGCTTTCCCCTGCGCGGGCCCGGTTATCTGCAGATCAGCGAAGCCGATTTCGCCCTGCGCGACGCCGCCCGGGTGTACATCACCGAGTCCATGCTTTTCCTCGAAAACGGCGTGGAACTGACCGAGAAGAATCTCGGGGCGGTGCGGGTGTCGCTGCCTTCGAGCCGGGCCTTCACCGATTTTGAATCCGCCCTGGCCAATATCGAATCGCCGCCGCTGGACGACAGCGTCAACCTGTTCTGGCGCCAGGGCGTGCTCGATGTGATGGTGACTTATCCCATTGCATCGGAAGATTCCGATTTTTCGGTGGACCCGCGGCTCGGCACGCTTTCCGACCAGACCACCACGGTATTGCGTTTCGTGCTGCCCGGCGGCGGTGAGCGGCTGTTCAACTATCTCGGCAATCCCGGGCTGGTGGAACTCGACCCGCGCTGGCATCAGGCCGCGCTGCGATTCATCGTCATGGGTTTCTGGCACATCCTCGAAGGCATCGACCACCTGCTGTTCCTGTTCTGCCTCGTGGTCCCCCTGCGCAGCCTGCGCCATCTGATTCCGGTGGTTACCTCGTTCACCATCGCCCACTCCATCACCCTGATCGCATCCGCCATGGGAATCGCCCCCCGGGCGCTGTGGTTCCCGCCGCTCATCGAGACGATGATCGCCCTTTCCATCGTCTATATGGCATTCGAGAACATCGTCGGCTCGCGGCCGGAGCACCGCTGGGTGGTCTCCTTCGGCTTCGGGCTCGTCCATGGTTTCGGCTTTTCCTTTCTCTTCAGCGAGACCCTGCAATTCGCAGGCGGGCATCTTGTCTCTTCCCTGCTGGCCTTCAATGTCGGCGTCGAGCTCGGGCAGTTGCTGATCCTGCTGCTGGTGATCCCGGTGCTCAATCTGACGTTTCGCTACCTGGTGGCGGAGCGAATCGGCTGTATCCTGCTGTCGGCGCTGCTTGCCCACAGCGCCTGGCACTGGATGCTCGAACGCGGCGCCCAGTTGCAGCAATTCACCTTCCAGTATCCGATACTGGACAACCTCTTCTTCGCCGCCCTGATGCGCTGGGGAATGCTGCTGATCATTGTCATCGGCTGTTTCTGGCTGACCTACGAACTATTCCGCCGCTTCAGGCTGGTACCGAGTTTTGCTGAGTTGGGTCAGGCCCGTTCGGCGCGGTCGACAAGGAGCGAAGCTCCCTGAGGGTCTCACCTGAGGTCCCGCGGCGCGGGCTCCCAGCCGATTTGCTCAATGCCGGTTGCACATTGTTACAAACTCAACACCGTCCCACATGGCCAGCTATTGCATTCGAGAATTCGTGCTGATAGCTTCGGCCTGTCGCCTCGCGCGGCATGATTGTCAATTCATGAATCGACAGATCACTGGAGACTTAGCCATGTGGACCAAGCCCAAGTATGAAAACGTTCGTCTCGGTTTCGAAATCACCATGTATTTCAGCAACCGATAAGAAGGACACTGGCTGCGGGATTCGCCCCCGGTCGCTCCGGGAGCCATTTGGCCGGCCAGAATCGCGAAAGCGGAAAAACGCCAGATTCGTCTGGCGTTTTTTTTGACGGGCGGACTTCATGCTGATTCATGTTCTCGGCGCCGCCGCCGGCGGCGGCTTCCCGCAATGGAACTGCAATTGCCCCATGTGCCGGGGCGTGCGCGACGGCTCCATCAATGCCAGGCCGCGAACCCAATCCTCGATTGCGGTCAGCGGCGACGGCGAAGCCTGGGCCCTGTTCAACACCTCGCCGGACCTGCTCGCCCAATTGGCCGCATTTCCCGCCCTGCAACCCGGGCGCAGCCTGCGCGACACCGCCATTCGAGCCATTCTGTTCATGGATTCCCAGATCGATCACACCACTGGCCTGCTGATGTTGCGGGAAGGCTGCCCACATGACGTGTATTGCAGCGATATGGTGCATGAGGATTTGAGCACGGGATTCCCCCTGTTCAAGATGCTGGAACACTGGAATGGCGGCATACGCCGCCACCCGATTCCACTCGATGGTTCAGCATTTGCCATGGAAGGAGTTGCCGGGCTGGCTTTCACCGCCATCCCGGTCAAGGGCAAGGCGCCGCCGTATTCGCCGCATCGGCACGACCCCCATATCGGCGACAATATCGGCGTGCAGGTGCTTGACACCGCATCAGGCAAGACCCTGTTTTACGCCCCCGGCCTTGGCGACCTCACCGGGCAGACCCGCGCGCTGATGGCGCAATCAGACTGTCTGCTGGTGGACGGCACCTTCTGGCGGGAAGACGAAATGTCATGCGTGGGGCTTGGGGACCGCAAGGCCGCCGATATGGGGCATCTGCCGCAATCGGGCGAAAACGGTATGATTGAGGTCTTGCGGCCCATGACGCGACCGCGCAAGATACTCATCCACATCAACAACACCAATCCGATTCTCGACGAAGACTCCCCCGAGCGGAAGATTCTCGAAAGCGAGGGCATCGAAGTCGCCCATGACGGAATGGAAATCACGCTCTGACAATCGGCGGGCAGACCATGTTCGATCACACGACAGCCCCATTCCGGCTCAATCCCGGCTACCGCCTGCAATACGAAGAGGCCCAGCAATGCCAGGTGCTGCTCTACCCCGAAGGTCTGGTAAAGCTTAGCGACACCGCCGCGGAGATTCTCGGGCGCTGCCTGGAGCCGATCACCCGCGAGCGGCTGATTGCCGAATTGCAGCGGGATTATCCCGATGCCGACTCCCTGTCCGACGACGTGCGCGAGTTTCTCAATGACGCCAGGCGGCAGGACTGGATCGTGGCGGCGGAGGACTGAAGCTTGACGCGCCCGGATTACATACCCATGTGGTTGCTGGCGGAGCTGACCTACGCCTGCCCGCTGCAATGCCCCTATTGCTCCAATCCCCTGCAATTGCCAGCCAGCCGCAAACGCGAGCTGAGCACCGGAGAATGGCTGCGGGTGATGCGGGAAGCCCGCAAACTGGGTGCGGTGCAATTGGGTTTTTCCGGCGGAGAGCCGCTGGTGCGGCAGGATCTGGGCGAGTTGATCGCCGCCGCCGACGGCATGGGTTTCTATTGCAATCTGATCACTTCCGCCATTGGTCTGAACGAAGCCAGAATCGCGGAGTTCCGGGAAGCGGGAATCAGGCATATCCAGATCAGCTTCCAGGGCAGCGACCGGGAAACCAATGCCCGCTTCGGCGGTTCGGACAGTTTCGAGCACAAGCTGGCCATGACTCGGGAAACCATCCGCCAGGGCATTCCCCTGGGGCTGAATTTCGTGCTGCACCGCCACAATATCCATCAGGTGAGCGACTTTCTGCATCTGGCGGAAGGACTCGGCGCCGAGTTCGTGGAATTGGCCAACACACAGTATTACGCCTGGGCGCTGCATAATCGCGACCAGTTGTTGCCCAGCGCCGCCCAGCTCGAGGAGGCGGAGGCCGCCGCCAATCGTTTTCGCCAGCGCCACCGGGGCAATATGCGCGCCCTCTTTGTGGCCCCGGACTATTACGAGCGGCGCCCCAAGAAGTGCAGCAACGGCTGGGGCACCACCTTCATCACCATCACCCCGGAAGGCGATGTGCTGCCCTGCCAGAGTGCTAGGGCGATTGAAGGGCTGGAGTTTCCCAATGTCCGGCAGGATTCGCTGGAAAACATCTGGCGCGGTTCCAGCCTGTTCCAGAAGTTCCGGGGAACGGACTGGATGCAGGAGCCCTGCGCCAGTTGCCCGGAAAAGGAAAACGACCTCGGCGGTTGCCGCTGTCAGGCATTCCTGCTCACCGGCGACGCCCACGCCACCGATCCCATCTGCGAACTTTCGCCCGAGCATCACCGGGTCGGCGATGCGATCCGGGCGGCCCAGGCCCACGCCGAAGCCGGGGAAGACGCGGTTCCGTTGCTGTTTCGCAATACCGCAAACGCCAGAAAGCTGGCGACCGCGGAAGCCTGAATTTCGGGAAGCCATTCGCCATGACCCAGGCCTGGACCCGGCAAGAGTTCGAGCGGCGCCTGCGCGACAAGGGGCGCCTGTACCACATCCACCATCCCTACCATATCGCGATGAACACCGGCAAAAGCTCGCCGGAGCAGATTCGCGGATGGGTGGCCAACCGCTTCTATTACCAGACCACGATTCCGGTAAAGGACGCCGCAATCCTGGCCAATTGCCCGGACCGAAATGTGCGCCGGGAGTGGGTGCGGCGAATTCTCGACCACGACGGATACGATGGTGAGGAAGGCGGCATCGAGGCCTGGCTGCGGCTCGGCGAGGCGGTGGGGCTGAGCCGCGAGGAAATGCTTTCCGGGGAGCACGTGTTGCCCGGCGTCCGCTTCGCCTGTGACGCCTATGTCAATTTTGCCCGCCACGCCACCTGGCAGGAAGCCGCCTGTTCTTCGCTCACCGAATTGTTCGCCCCGGAAATTCACCAGCGCCGGCTCGACAACTGGCCGGAACACTACCCCTGGATCGACGCCGACGGCTACCGATATTTCCGCAAGCGCCTGAGCGAGGCGCGCAGGGATGTGGAGCATGGCCTGGAGATCACCCTCGACCATTTCCGCGCCCGGGAGCAGCAACAGCATGCCCTGGGCATTCTGCAGTTCAAGCTCGACATCCTGTGGACCATGCTGGACGCCATGCAGATGGCCTACGAGTTCAAGCTGGCGCCATTCCATAGCTGCCCGTAAACGAGGAGACGAAATGCAAACCCGACTGACCGAAATGCTTGGCATAGAACATCCCATCGTGCAGGGGGGCATGCAGTGGGTGGGGCTGGCGGAACTCGCCTCGGCGGTTTCCAACGCCGGCGGCCTTGGCATTCTCACCGCCCTGACCCAGCCCACGCCGGAAGACCTGGAAAAGGAAATC
>JAJDVS010000102.1 GCA_022825945.1 Pseudomonadales bacterium | reverse complement strand
CTGGGCGGAGAAGTGCTCTTCGACCATATCTCATTCCGCTACGATGCCGATGGCCCGTTGATTCTCGACGATGTAACGATTCACGCCAGACCCGGGGAGTTCATCGCTATCGCCGGCGAGTCGGGCACCGGCAAAAGCACCCTGTTTCGCCTTGCCCTCGGGCTGGAAACCCCCTCATCAGGCGCGGTCTACTTCGATGGACGCGATCTCCGGCGCCTCAACCTGAAGCAGTTGCGCCGGAAAATCGGCGCGGTGCCCCAGTCGGTTCGGCTGCATCCGGAAGACATCTGGGACAACATCGTCGCTCATCATGACGGCGCGACCGATGAGGAAGTCTGGCAATCCGCCGGCGCCGCGGGCATCGATGAGCAAATCAGGGCCATGCCCATGGGCATGATGACGCCGGTGGGCGCCAGCGGGAGCGTACTCTCCGGCGGCGAAGGCCAGCGCGTGACGATTGCCCGCTCGCTGATCCGCAGTCCCCGCGTCATGCTGCTCGACGAAGCCACCAACTGGCTCGATAACACAAGTCAGGCCCAGGTAATGAATAACCTCGCCGCCCTCACCTCCACCCGCATCGTCATCGCCCACCGCCTATCCACCCTCAAACAGGCCGATCGCATCTACGTCATGAAAGCCGGCAGGGTTGTGGAAAGCGGTTCCTTCGACGAACTCATGCAAACCCCTGGCATCTTCCGCGACCTGGTCAAACGCCAACTCGCCTGACTGGCGAGACCAACCATTGCGGTCGTCATGGATTCCCGCAACAATGGCTGCCTGTGCCCACCGTATGCAGGTTGCCGGAAGTTTCATGAAGCCTCGGGGAAAATTGCTGTTTTTGCAGGCGTTACCAAGCCAACTTTCCATTGTGCGCAGCGGCAAAAGCTGGCGATGTCCCATGCTCGCGGTTTGCATGACATTCGTCTTTATCCAGAATTCGATCGCCCAGACCGGCAATTCCGAAGATGGCAAGCTTCCCGCGGTCAGCATCTGGCGCAGCGGGAACGGTTTTGTCTCCGAAGGCGAGGATGCGGAGTTCGTTCTGACGGCCGAGCCAAAACCCGCCGCCAATCTCGTGGTCGATTTGCATTTATCCTATTACAGAGCGACAACCAGCCGGGACCCCAGCGACCCGAGAATGCTGGAGCATGAAGTTCACGACCTCGACGAATCCACAATTCAGGCCACCATCGGAGAATCGGGGGAATTCGCTCTGCTTGTGCCAACCCTGGACGACGACGAAGATCGGCCGCTGCACACACTGACCGTAAGCATCGGTCCGGGCATCGGCTATTCGGCGGATGCGGCCTGCGAATCGTCGATTGCCTTGTGTCCCCCGCGAGAAAATCCGTATGCGGAAGAAGTCATCTATTCAAATCCCGACCGTGCATCCGTAACCGTGCTGGACAATGACGGCCCGCAGTCCATGAATGGAGAAATAGCGGCGGCGACGAGAGATCTGCTTGACCAGGTCGGAATGGCAACACCGACAAGCGCTGAACTCCGCGAACTGCGAAGATTGATCCACGAAAGTTCGGAAGCGATAGAGGACATGAACGAAGGGGGCGTAATGCCGGAGGAAGCGCAAGCCCTGCTGGAAAGTTCCAGAAAACAGATAGAGATTTCAACCCGGCTGGCCAGCGCCGGGTTACTCTCCGCCGAAGAAGAATTGGCGACGGCAGTGCGAACCGCTTATGGCGCCATTCGCCAGTTCAGGCCATTTCCTCTACCCAGCATGACTTCGCGCGATAATCCAAAAGCGCGGCTGGCCTTCGATGAGGAAATAACCCGGTTTCTGGACAGTTGCGGAGAACTCACATCGGCATGGATTTCCTCGCGGGAGGGAACGGCCAACCTGGAAGTCGCCGGGGATTTTCTGGAAGCCGTCGGAGAGTTCGTGTTTTCGGTGTATGGTCGTTCTTTTGACGAAAACGAGTTCGAAAATATCTCGAAGATTCCGCAAGGCGCTTTTGACGCCTTTCTTGCATCGATTTCAACCGACCGGAATTCCCGACTTTCCTTATCGGACGAAATCGAATTCTCCACGCGACTGAAATCAGACAGGAAACTGCTGCAAACCCTGATTGGCGCGACCGGAATCGAGCTCGCAAGCAACTGGATGGGCAAACGAGGTCTCCTGCGGGGATCGTCCGAAGGTTTCCGGTCCACAATTCTGCGTTTCGATCAGGAAGTGCCGTGGAGACTCATGCAGGCCGGCCTCGATGAATCCGGGGTTGATTTGCTCATGGAAGATCTTGCCGAGTTTGCCGACACCGATATGATCGGATTGGCAACCGTGGAATCCGGGGAAGAGGTTTACCTGAGCGTTTCGCGTTTAATTGACGGGGCTTTCGGCGGCGCCGCGGAAACCGGCTATGTGGAAGAACTGCTGTATACGGCGATTCGAACGGGAGACGAGTACTTCGCCGTAAATGCGGCAAGCGTCAAGGTCGTTTCCACCGAAATTCCGGACGGGCTATTCGTGTTGGAAGACGGCAGCGCCTTGGTTATTGCGCGGGGCCTGGCAATAACGCTGGTTCCGGCATCGATGAATATCGTCAGTTTCGCGGGGTACGCCAGCGCGCTTGGGTACCAGGTCAGACTCAACCGGAATGGCGGAATCATCTTGAGCGGCAGTGACTCCAGGATTTCAGCGAGTTTTTCCTATGGATCGAATCCTGCGAACACTGGCCTCGAAAGCGGTACGGTGGAACATTACACGAGCACGTCCAGACTGACTTTTGCATTGCCGAAAGAGGAAAACCCGGCGAGTCCCGAGCATTCGATTATCGTTGTCGGCGGCGCATATGTGGATAACGAATACAGTAACCGCGAGCAACGCCTCCTGCCCCGGTTCGCAAGCGACAGTCTCTACGATCTGCTGGCATCGCTTGGGCTTGAAGTGTCCACCGACTGGTTCGACACCGGGCTGGTCACCATCGCCGATTGGGGGCGGTTTCGGCCCGCTTATGCATTCGAGGGCGAATTGCCCGATGAGTCCGCTATCGGGCCCGACGACTTCCGCTTCGTGGAAACCGACGCCAACGGCGACGGGGTACGCGACTACCGCGTCCACATCGGCGATTTCAGCCAGTTGCTCTACGGCGTTCCCTGATTTTTTCTCAGTCAACCACCCAGGTATTGCCGCTTTGCAGCAGGGCGGCGAGATTGCCTTCTTTCGACTTGCCCTTGCGGCGGGAGAATGCTTCGTCGAAGCTTGGCTGCCGGCGCCGGTACAGGACGCCGACGGCGATGGGAAATCCGGGGCCGCCCATGGCCGCGAGCAGTTGCGCGAGGACCGGATTGGTTTCGTCGTGGATGAGCACGTCTCCGGCGTCCGCGCCGGTCACTTCGAGGCGAAGCCGCTCCCGGTCCAGACGAATCGCCTTTTCCCTTTCCCCGCCAAAGACGATGGGCTTGCCGTGCTCGACTTCCACCCGGAAATCCGGCGCGGTGGCGCGGTCCTTCACCGGCTCGAAAATGCCGTCGTTGTAGATCGGGCAGTTCTGCAGGATTTCGATGAAGGCCGTTCCCTTGTGGGCGTGCCCGGCGCCGATGACCGCCGACAGGTGTTTGGCGTGGGTGTCGATGGAGCGGGCGATAAAGGTCCCGCCGGCGCCGAGCGCCACGGCGCAGGGAGACAGGGGCGGGTCGATGGAGCCCGCGGGCGAGGAAGGCGAGCGGGTTCCCAGCCGTGAAGTCGGCGAATACTGCCCCTTGGTCAGGCCGTAGATCTCGTTGTTGAACAGCAGAATCTGCAGGTCGAGATTGCGGCGCAGGGTGTGCATCATGTGATTGCCGCCGATGCTCAGGCCGTCGCCGTCGCCGGTGATCACCCAGACATCGAGTTCCGGATTGGCCAGCTTGACGCCGGTGGCGATCGCGGGCGCCCGGCCGTGGATGGTATGGAATCCGTAGGTGTTCATGTAATAGGGGAAGCGCGAGGAGCAGCCGATGCCGGAAACGAATACCTGGTTTTCCCGGGGTCGGCCCAGGGTCGGCAGCAGTTTCTGCACGGTTTTCAGGATGGCGTAGTCGCCGCAGCCCGGGCACCAGCGCACTTCCTGGTCCGAAGCGAAATCCTTCAGGGTCAGGTTCGCCTGGTTCATTGCGCCGGTTCCGCCTCCCGGCATTTGGCGTGGATCGCCGCCAGGATTTCGCCGATCTTGAAAGGTTGCCCGGAAACCTTGCCCAGGCTTTCCACATCGAGCAGATATTCCGCCCGCAGCAGGCGGGCGAACTGGCCGGTGTTCATTTCCGGCACGAGCACCGCGTCAAAACCCGCGAGCAGTTCGCCGAGATTGCGCGGCAGCGGGCACAGGTGGCGCACATGGATATGGGAAACATCGTACCCTTCCCCCCTGGCGCGCTTGACGCCCTGATGAATCGCGCCATAGGTGGAGCCCCAGCCCACCACGGCCAGCTTGCCGGAAGCGGCGCCCTGATCGACTTGCTGCAAGGGAATGTCATGGGCGATGCCGGCGATTTTTGCCTGTCGCAGGTCGGTCATTCGCTGGTGGTTGGCGGGCTCGTAGGAGATATTGCCGCTGTCGTGGTCGCTCTCGATGCCGCCGATGCGATGTTCGAGCCCCGGCGTGCCGGGCCGCGCCCAGTTTCGCGCCAGGCTTTGCGGGTCGCGCCTCGAGGGCCGGAATTCCCCGGCATCCTCGGCGAATTCCACGGGCGTCCGTTCGAAATCTTCCACCCGGGGAATTCTCCAGCGCTCGGCGGCATTGGCCAGATAACCGTCGGACAGGAGCATCACCGGCGTCATGTATTTCGTCGCCAGACGCACCGCTTCCCGGGCCATGTCGAAACATTCCGGCGGCGTGGCGGGAGCGATCACCGGCAGCGGCGTATCGCCGTGGCGGCCGAACAGGGCCATGTCGAGGTCGGATTGCTCGGTCTTGGTGGGCAGACCGGTGGACGGGCCGCCGCGCTGGGTGTCGATCACCACCAGCGGCAACTCGGTGGAAATCGCCAGGGACATGCCCTCGGATTTCAGCGCCACGCCCGGGCCGGCGCTCGAAGTCACGCCCAGGGAGCCGGCGAAGGACGCGCCGATCGCGGTGCAGACCGCGGCGATCTCGTCTTCGGCCTGGAACGTGCCGACGCGGAAATCCCCGCGGTTGGAGAACTCATGCAGGAGGTTGGAAGCCGGCGTGATCGGATACGAGGCGAACAGCAGGTCGATGCCGGATAATTCGGCCCCCGCGAGCAGCCCCCAGGCCAATGCCTGGGTGCCGGTGACGTTGCGATACAGCCCGGGCGCCGACCGGGCCCGGGGCACGCTGTAAACATGAATCCCCGAGGGCAGTTCGGCGGTTTCGCCAAAGGCGTGGCCGGCATTGAGCGCGGCGATATTGGCCTCGGCGATTTCCGGCCTTTTGGCGAACTTGGCCTTGAGATTGTTGACGGTGGCGCCGCGGTCGCGGTCGAAAAGCCACATGACCAGGCCCAGGGTCCACATGTTCTTGCAGCGCAGGCTCGCCTTGTGGCCCAGCCCGAATGACTCAATCGCCGCCAGCACCTGGGCGGAGATGTCGATATCGAGCAGCCGGTAGCCGGCCAGGGAACCGTCATCCAGCGGATTGGCGGCATAACCGGCCTTGGCCAGGTTCTTGGCGGTGAAAGCGCCCCGGTCCGCGATCACCAGGCCGCCGTCCACCACATTGGCCAGATTGGTCGCCAGCGCCGCCGGATTCATCGCCACGAGCACATCGAGGGCATCACCGGCGGTGGTGACGTCTTCCGAGCCGAAATAGATCTGGAAGGCCGAAACGCCGAATGTCGCACCCACCGGGGCGCGGATTTCGGCGGGAAAATCGGGAAAGGTCGACAGGTCGTTGCCATAGAGCGCCGTCGCCAGGGTGAAACTGGCGCCGGTCAACTGCATGCCGTCGCCGGAATCTCCGGCGAAACGCACCACGACATCCACCACCTCGCGGGCGTCGAGATGACGCTCGTCCAGCTTTTCTTCGGTCAATTCCACGGAAAAACGCCCAACGGCAAGGCAAGAGGCGGGATTCTACCAGATTTGCAATTCGGCCTTACCCCCCCCCGCCATTCCGCGCGGCGCGGAGCGCAGTCGCAGAATCTCGTTGGGATTCCATAAGGCTGTTCGTGCCGCCCCTGGAGCGACTGGTGTGACGCCAGCCTGGAACCTGCATTCTGGGAAATTGTGCATGCCTTCCATGATGCGATTGTTGCGGCAAGTTTCAAACTGAGTGCAAGATTGCCGTGTTTCACTGAAAAACAGTAGCTTACAGACGGAATTCCAGGGTTTCGGGGAGTTGGCAGGAGTTTTCATGGCAGAGTTGCACTTGCAGGCGCACGGCGGCTGAGGCGGCAAATTCATCGGTGCGGCGGGTTTGGCTTGATGCCTCTCCCGCGGGCGCGAGCGCGATTCGCGCCTGCACTTCGCCTTGCAGGATTTCCACTTCCTTTCCATCGGGACTGGTCAGGCTCCCGCGCTCTCCGCCGCATCGCATTTCCCCGAGCCGCCAGTTGCTTTCGCTCCCGGCAAGGGAGATTGACAGCGGTTCGAATGCGCCTTCAGCTTGCCCCGGCGCGGTAATGTGCCACCCTTGCGCGATTCTGAGGCGCAGTTCCAGCACTCGGCCTTCCTCGCTTTCCGACCTGCGCGCCAGCATGATCGCCCGGCCTTGACCAACGCTCAAGACCGGCCCGCAAGCGCCGGACTCCCAGGCATTGATGGCCCGCAGCAGGGATGGATGTCCCGCGGGATTTTCATTGATGGCCGCGGCAAGTTCGGCGATGCAGGCGGAAATGCGCTCGGCGGAAAACTCGCCGGCATCCTCATCCGGCAGCAGCGCGTTACGGCGGTGCAGGCCGATAAGGCTCTCCAGTGCGGTGGCCACCGGGGAAATCTGGGCGCCGTCGCTGGCGTTGCGCGAGCGCACGAGTTGCGGGCCCGGGGTCGCCTCGGAAGCGAGGTGGAAGCCGCTGGTTTGCGGATCGAGAAACCGCATCAGCGCCTCACGCATGAGTATCGCCGCCTGGCGCAGGTACTCCGCCTTGCCGGTTACATCGGAAAGCTGCAGCAGGGCCAGCGCGAAATTCGCGTAGTCTTCCAATTGGCCGTCGATGGAAACCGAGCCTTGCAGCCAGATGCGCCGCAATCCGCTCTTGGCCGAATAATTGGCTTGCCACAGATGCTTCGCCGCCCGCTCGGCGGCGTCAAGCCAATCCGGGCGGTCCAGCGCCCAGGCCGCCTGGCAGAGCGCGGCAATCATGGCGCCGGTCCAGCCGGCAATGAGCTTGTCGTCGCGCAGGGGCGGCTCGCGTTTTGACCGCAGCCTGCGCAAACGCAGCAGAATCGCATCCAGCGCCGCGCCGGCCTCTCCTTCCGGAAAAGGCGCCGAAAGATGCAGGATGTTGTCGCCCTCGAAATTGCCGTCCCCGCTCACGCCGTAATGTTTGATGAGCAGCGCAAGTTCATCTTCGTCGAACAGTTCTTCGAGTTCGGCCATGCTCCAGACGAAGAAAGCGCCTTCGCGGCCCTCGCTGTCGGCGTCGGTGGCCGAACAGAAGCCGCCTTCGGGCAATTGCAATTCGCGCAGCACATAATCCAGCGTCTGCTCGAGCGTGCGGCGAAAAAATGCGCCGCCGCCGATCTGCCAGGCTTGCAGAAAGGCCATCGCCAACTGGGACTGGTTGTACAGCATCTTCTCGAAATGCGGCACGAGCCACATGGCATCGACGCTGTAACGATGAAATCCGCCGCCCACGTGGTCGTAGATACCGCCCATTGCCATGTGGCGCAGACAGCGTTCGGCGAATTGGAAGGCGCGCCGGTCCCGGTTTCGGGCGGCATGATCGAGGGCCAGCAGCAGGAAAGGCTCCTGGGGAAACTTGGGCGCGCCGGCAAGCCCCCCGCGCACCTCGTCCTCGCGTTGATACAGCGCCTGCAAAGTGCTTGCGGGCAAGTCGCGGGGCAGGGGCGACGGCGCCCGCCGCCCGGCGAGTATTTGCTGAATCGACTCGTGCAGGCCCGCGGCGCTGCGCTCCACTTCGTCAGGACGATTGCCGAACACGTCATGGACCTGCCGCAGCAGGGCAATGAACTGTCCCGGCGGAAAATACGTGGCGCCGAAAAAAGGCCGGCCATCGGGCAGGAGAAAGTTCGACATGGGCCAGCCGCCGTGCCCGGTCATGCACTGCACGCCGGTCATGTAGACTTCATCGATATCCGGATACTGCTCCCGGTCCATTTTCACGGAAATGAAATGCCGGTTGAGGACTTTGGCCACTTCCACATTGTCGAAGCTTTCCACTTCCATCACATGGCACCAGTGGCAGGTGGAGTAGCCAATCGAGAGAAAGACAGGCTTGCGTTCATCCCGCGCGCTGGCAAAAGCCTCCTCGCCCCAAGGGTACCAGTCCACCGGATTGTGGGCATGCTGCAGCAGATAGGGCGAATCTTCCAGAATCAACCGATTGATGAAAACCGCGCGGCCGGACTCCTCAAGATGCTCCGTCCGTTTGTCGTAACCCCCTTCTTTCGCACTCTCGGCATCCCGCAGCCGCCGCTCCAATTCGTCTTGTCGCCCGGTATCCATGACCAAATCATCAATTGAAAAAACAAGCCGCCCATCTTGCCACGTCCAAGTGCCGGGTGTCTCCAGCCGCGACCGAATCCACAAACGCTGGTCCCCGTTGGCCTGGGAGCCTGCGCCGCAGGAATTCGCGAAAGCGAAAATTCGCTATCGCCGCGCCCCTGGCCGGTTGGTTGAGGCGAATATTGGTGGATATTCAACGAAATCGAGCGGCCGGGTGCGTGGACGGGAGCGGATTTGCAGCCGTGAATTCCTGCGGCGCAGGCTCCTGGGAAGGAGTGCAGCGGGCGTACGAGGCACGGATAGCTGTAACAAAAGTGCAAAAAATTTGCCGTCAAACTGCAACAAATGGCTATTAGCATGACACTACGCAACCCGTGAACCGCTTGGCGACAAGCGTCAAACAGCATCCAGGAGACGAAATGAAATTCAAGCAAAGCAAGATGACCGCGCTCGCCACCGGCGTTGCGCTTGGCGTGGCCAGCCTGGCCGCACAGGCCGATGGCCATGGTGGGCTGACTCAACTCGGCACCGTGCCCGCCACTTCCGGCGCCAAGTTCGCGGCCGGGGCCACAATCAACGGCGGCGTGAGCTATCTTGCCGAAGTGCCCGCGTCCGAACCCGCCGACCTGGTCTTTACCATCGAACCCGACGAGGCAGACGTTGGTGAGGAAGCGGATATCTTCGCCGTTCTGCGAATTCCCGGTCTGGGAGCAGACGGGGAAGCTGCATGGTTCCAGAGGATTTCCGGTGGAATCTGGGTGCCATGGGATGTCCGGATCGCAACCCTGGATGCCTACACGAGCAAGACCCTGGAAGCGCACGAATCGATCACGCTGATCGATGGCATGGTCGGTAACGACGCCAACATGGCCGGCATGACGATCGATGCGTACGTGGGCTACGCCGTAGACGGCGACTTCAGCCAAGTAACGTTCAATACTCTCGGCGCGAGTCAAACCGACGCGGACGGCACGCCGGCGCAGTTGGCCATCGCGGCGGCCGCCGGCGATAGTTGCCCGGCGAATACCACGGCGGCAGACTCATCTGAAGGCATGCTCGGCGGCAAGGATGTATGCGTCCTGTCTGGCCGAGTCACCAGCGACACACATCTGACTTCGAATTTTTCCTATTACCTGGCAGATCAGGTCATCATCGGCGAGAACGACATTACCGCGAATGAGGACAAGGTCAAGCTGACAATCGACGCCGGCACTACCGTTTACGCCCCCACCGCGGGCGGCGGATTGGGCTATCTGATCATCGACCGCGGCGGCCAACTTCACGCCAACGGCAGCCGTGAAAAGCCCGTCGTCTTCACGTATGCAGACGAAGAAGATGCGACACCGGATACCACAGGCCAATGGGGCGGTCTGGTGCTAAATGGCAGCGCAACCTTGAACGTAAGTGGCGGCACCGCCGAGGGCGAGGGAAACAGCGGCACGTACGGTGGCGGCGACACTCCCAATGACGCAGACAGCAGCGGCGTCATGACTTTCATGCAGGTCAAGTACGCCGGCCAGAATTTCACCGAGGAAGACGAGTTGAACGGCATCGCCTTCCAGGGCACCGGTTCCGGCACCCTGGTTGACTATATCCAGGTGCATAACAACTCCGACGATGGCGTGGAATTCTTCGGCGGCGCCACCAACGCCAAGCACGTCCTGCTCACCGGCAACGAGGACGACGCCCTCGACTGGACCCAGGGGTGGAACGGCAAAATGCAATTTGTCGCCATCCGGCAGACTGCCGCCAGCGAGCACTGCATCGAGGCCGACAGCAACAGCGACGACAACGATGCTACGCCGCGGGCAAATGCGGTTATTTCCAACATGACCTGCGCCGGCCCCTCGGACAGCAATGAGAGTGGTTTCCGGCTCCGCGAAGGCACTTCCGCCCAACTGTCCAACACCGTGATCGGCAATTTCGGTACAAGCTACTGTGTGGACATCGACCATGCCGCTACGTTCACTGCCGCCGGCGGCAGCATCGCGGACCTGAACGGAAGCCTGACGTTGAGTAACTCGCGAGTTGCAATGGGTTGCGATTTTTCTATGGACGATGACGATCCATTCAACGTTCGAGAATGGTTTGACGCTCAAACAGGCAGCATGGAGGGAGACGTCGACCTCGGCGGCGATAGCGGCCTGATCAACGGGCATATGCTGAACGCGGTAATGCCCATTATCCCGAATGACCCGTTCTTCGAACAGGTCGATTACATCGGCGCCATCAAGGACGAAACCTCTGACTGGACCGCGGGCTGGTCCTATTCCGATTGGGACTGATTCCGACCAGGCGCAGAAACCGGCAATCTGGAACGGCTCGGCAACTGGAACGTCGAGACCGGGGGTTGACGATGCCCGGATAGCCACGCCAGGGATGGGTGAGGCCCGTTCGGCGCAGCCGATAAGAAGCAAAGCTTCTTAAGGGCCGAACGGCTTGCCACGGATGGCAAGGCCGGGGCTCGGCGAAGCCAAAAGGGTCGCGCCATGGATGGCAGGCACAACCTGACAAAGGCTGTCACCCGTTCGGCGCAGCCGATAAGAAGCAAAGCTTCTTAAGGGCCGAACGGCTTGCCACGGATGGCAAGACTGGGGTTTGGCGAAACCATAGGGGCCGCGCCAGGGATGGCAAGAATAGCCTTATGGAACCCCCGAAGAGATTCTGCGACTACGCTTCGCTTCGCGCGGAATGACAATAGTCGGGGCTTTGCTTCTGACGGAATGACATGTGGGATTTCATTCCGAAGAATTTTCTCCCCGGTAACATTATTGTCACATATTTGCCATACACTCGCGCCATGAATTCAGGCTATCGGACGCAGTCATGAAGCATTCCTTTCCCACATCCGGAAAACCTTCCATTCCGACTCTGGCCATCGCCACCGCCCTTGGGGCGGGCAGCGGTGCGGTGTTTGCCCAGGAGCCGGAGACCCGGGTGGAGGAAATTCAGGTCATCGGCCAGTTCGTACCCGATGAAAAACGCGAAACGGCTTCGGTGTCCAATGTGGTGAACGGGGAACAGTTCACCCGCTCCGGGGACTCCAACATCGCCGAAAGCCTCAAGCGTGTGGCTGGCCTCAGCACCGTGGGCGGCAAGTTCGTCTATGTGCGGGGACTCGGCGAGCGCTATTCGACCACCCTGCTCAATGGCGCCATCCTGCCCAGCCCGGAACCCATCAACCGGGTGGTGCCGATGGACCTGTTCCCCACAGCGGTGCTGGAAAGCGTTCTCGTGCAGAAAACCTATTCGGCCCAGTACCCCAGCGAATTCGGCGGCGGCGTACTGCAACTGCGCACCAAGAAGTCCATTGATGAATTCTTCTGGAATGTCTCTTCCTCTGTCGGCATGACCACTGACGTGAATTTCGAGCAAGGCATGACGATTCCCGGCGGAGACCTCGGCTGGTTAGGCTACGATGACGGTTATCGTGGCATTCCCGAAATTCTGCGGAAAGCCACCGAAGGCGACAACGAACTTCGGCGTGCGAGTCGCTTTGGTTCCGGCGGCTATTCGCCCGAAGAATTGCAAACTATCGGCCAGTCTCTTCGAAACGAATATGCGCCGCAATTCGAGGACTTACCCGCCAACTACGATCTATCGACTTCCCTGGGCAACTTTCACGAGATCGGAAGTTCCGGCGCCACGCTCAATTACCTGGCAGCGATTGACTACTCCAATTCCTGGGATCGCAACGAAATCGAACGCAAGACATACAAGGTAAACAACCAGGGACTTACCCTTGATGACGACCTGGCCTGGAATGGCACTGAACATAGCATCGACACAAGCGGCTTTCTCACCACAGCCATCGATTTCAACCCCAACCATAATGTGCGGCTGACTTCGGTGGTATTGCGCAAAACTGATGACCGTGTAGGCTTTGTGGAAGGTGATATCGCCCAGGAAGCCTATATCCGCCGCACCGAACTCGAATGGATTGAGCGCGAACTATTTTCCAATCAGTTACAGGGTGATCACTATTTCCCGCAATTCAATGAGTTGGTCGTCAACTGGCGCTACAGCGATGTCAAGGCGGAGCGGGATTCTCCCGACCACCGCCGCTACCGCTATGATCTTGAGTCCGACGGCACATTCGAATTTTCAACCCGGTCAGACGGAAATGTGCGCCGATACAGCGTATTGGACGACAACGCCGAGGATTTCGGACTTGATGCCACCATCGTGTTTGATGGCCCGCGCAATTCACTCATCATCGCCCAGGCCGGCATGGTAATCAACGAAAAGGAGCGCGATTCGGAAATCCGCCGCTATTCCTTTTTCGATCAGGGCCGTCGAACTCGCGACCCCGAGTTGCTAGTGCTGCCCATGGAAGAGATTTTCGTGCCCGAAAACATTGCCCCTGACGCTTTCGAGTTACGGGAGTTCACGCGCCCAACGGACAACTACGTCGCCAGAAACGAATCAGAATCCTGGTACGTCAACGGTGAAATCAACTTTGATGATCGATTGCGACTGAACGGCGGTGTTCGCTTCGAGGAATTTCAACAGTCCGTGGACACCTTCGATTTGTTTCAACCGGAACAGGGAGTTTCCGCCCGCCAGAACACCGAGGATGTGTTGCCGGCGTTCAGCGCGACCTTTATCAACCAGGACCATCAGTTCCGGCTCGCATACAGTGAGACCCTGTCGCGACCTGATTTCCGGGAGCTGTCCACCGCTGCCTTCACGGACCCGATCACAGGCCGGGAAATCATTGGAAATCCAGAACTGCTCATCACCTCCATCACCAACTATGATTTCCGCTGGGAATGGTATTTCGGCTTCAGCGATTACATGTCTTTTGGTGTTTTTTACAAGGAATTCGAAAACCCCATCGAATCCATCATCCTCGGAGGCGCCACGGGAATTCAGACATTCACCAACGCCAAAGCCGGCGAGAACCAAGGTATCGAATGGGAAGTGTACAAGAGCCTGGATTTCCTCGGTGACATCGGCGAGGATTTTTACGTGCAGAGCAATCTCTCGTTCATCGATTCCTCGGTGGAAATCAATCCCGATGATGCTGGCATCGTGACCAACCTCAACCGCCCCCTGCAGGGCCAGTCGGATTGGCTGTTCAACTTCCAGGCGGGATACGAGCCATTCACCGGCACCACCGCGACCCTGCTCTACCACTATTTTGGCGAACGTATCACAGAAGTGGGCATTGAAGGCGCTCCCGATCTTTACGAGCAGCCTTTCGGCGAGCTCAACTTCGTTTTCATCCGGGAGCTGAATGACAACTGGAAGATTCAGGCCAAGGGCCGCAATCTGCTCGATGAACGTTCCGAGGTTACCCAGGGCGGACTGATCTCGACGGCCTACAATCGTGGCCGCCAGTTCAGCTTCCAGGTGGACTACACCTTCTGACAAAATCGGCACAAGCCGGCGGGAGGCAACAGCGATGGCAGAAGATTCAACCATACTGATCGTTGACGACGAGGCCGCCATTCGGGATGTGGTGGGCATCACCCTCGACCTTGCGGGTTTCGACACCATCAAGGCGGCGAATGCCCGCGACGCCCACGTTTCCATCATCGACCAGAAGCCGGACCTCGTGCTGCTCGACTGGATGCTCCCGGGCGGCAGCGGCATCGAACTCGCGCGCCGGCTACGCCGGGACGAAGTCACCAGCAACATCCCCATCATCATGCTTTCCGCCAAGGCCAGCGAAGACAACAAGGTGCAGGGCCTGAACGAGGGTGTCGACGACTACGTAACCAAGCCCTTCTCGCCCCGGGAACTCGTGGCGCGCATCAAGACCGTGCTTCGCCGGGTCAACGCAAAACAGAGGGACAGCCACGAAAGCGTGCTGCAAGTCTTCGACCTTGAACTCGACCCCACCAGCCACCGGGTCACCATTAAAGACAAACTGGTGGATATGGGCCCCACGGAGTTTCGGCTGCTGAAATTTTTCCTGCAAAACCAGGAAAAGGTTTTCAATCGCGACCAGATTCTCAATCTGGTCTGGGGCGCCAATGTGTACCTCGAAGAGCGCACCATCGACGTCCATATCCGCCGCCTGCGCAAGGCCCTGTCCAAGGTTTCGGGCACTTCAATCAACTACGCCAAACTGATCCAGACCGTCCGCACGGCAGGCTACCGCTTTTCCATCCGATCCACTTGAAACCAGTGTTGCGGAAATCAAGCAGCTTATACATTTTATACATTGGGAATTACATACCAAACGTTAGTGTGAACAAACTCCATGGATGGAGTTTTTCAGAGAATACCTAGTCGGAAGCAGCCAATGAGCGTTGCTGGCTGGCTGCGCGTTCGGCCAGGAGTTTCTGGTAGCCTTCCTCGTCGAGGTGGGTGATGGCGATCCAGGCGTGTGACATTTCATCACCGGTGCGGCTACCGTCGTAAACCCACTGGTCCGGGTCGGGATTATTGGGGTTGTTGGCGGTGTTGTCGTACCACTGCTTGATGACCAGCACGGCGCCGGTGGGAACCAGCGGGGCCACGTCGGGTTCGTAGATGTGGCTGTGGTGCCAGGTGGCGCTCCAGTTGGAGATCTGGCTGATCTGCTCGGTGCGGCCGGTTTCGGGATAGAAAATCTCGAAGGAAGCGGCATTCATGCGCAGGTGGCCGTGTGGCTGGAAGCTGTCGATGCGCACCGGGTGGTCGAAGGAGTGGAAGCCCTGGGTCATGGTGTAGCCATGGGGCGGCAGGATCAGTTCGCCGTTTTCGTAGCCGGAACGCATGAGGTAGGGGCGCAGGTCCTGCCTGTAGGGCTGTTCGCGCTCCATGAAGTCCTCATCGTGGAACCAGAGGCCGATTTCCACCACATTGTCCCGAATCACCTGGCCTTCAGCGGTAGCGCCGACACCGCCCGGATACATGTGAATGTCCCAGCGAATGCGCGCCGCCTCGGGGAGCGTGCGGCAGACGCCTTCCGGCATCAATTCGCCCCACTTGCCCATGGCGTATTCGGTCAATTGCCCGAGTTCCTCGTACTCGCCGTTTTCATCCGGCGCCCAGATGTCGGAGTTGGCGTGGTGCACCACCGCCTTGGCGTCGCCCCGGGGCTTCACCTGCACCGCCTTGATGCAGCGGTCGGCGGCGAGGCCGCTTTCCACGAAATGCTTGCTCCACAGATCGTTGCCGCTGGCGGGAATGTCCATGGCCACCGAAGGGATGATCAGGTCCGGCGCGCCGAACTCGGGCTCGAAGTTCCAGGCGTCCGGGTCGGGCAGATCAGGCGCCGGCGGGACAATGTCCGGGTCACCCTGGGGAGAACCCTGTCCCACCCAGGCGACTACGGCGTCGATGTCTTCCTGGCTCAGCCGCCAGTCTCCTTTCAGATCCTGGATGCCAATGCCGTGGTCGTAGGAATAGGGAGGCATTTCGCGACTCGCCACCCGCAGGGAGATGAGCGGCGCCCAGGGGCGGACCTGGTCGTAGTTTTCGAGTTGCATGGGGCCAATGCCGCCTTCGCGGTGGCAGACCACGCAGTTTTCGTTGATGATGGTGGCGATGTGCTCGTTGTAGCTCAGGTCCTGCTGGGCCAGTGCCACAGCGGGAAGACCAAGCACCGCCAGGGAAAGCGTTCGGATCGGCTTCATCTGCCTGTCCTCTCTGTTGCCTGATTTATTGGGCTGCAATATCCACCCGTCCAAGTCTACTCCAGTTTTCGGGGAAGCGGAAACGGCCCAAATGTGCCAAATTGCAATTGCAACCAGACGAAAAAGGGGCGGCCCATGGGCCGCCCCTTTCGGGTTTGAACCGCTGGCGCGGGATCAGTCGTCGGATGCCGCCAGGCTGCGTTGCTCCTGGGCCCTGCGCTCGGCGACGATCTTCTCGTAACCTTCATCGTCCAGATGGGTGATGGCGATCCAGGCATGGGACATTTCGTCACCGGTGCGGCTGCCGCCGTACACCCACTGGTCCGGGTCGGGATTATTGGGGTTGTTGGCGGTATTGTCGTACCACTGCTTGATCACGAGCACTGCGCCGGTCGGCAGCAGCGGCGCCACATCGGCTTCGTAGATGTGGCTGTGATGCCAAGTGGCGCTCCAGTTGGAGATCTGGCTGATCTGCTCGGTGCGACCGGTTTCGGGATAGAAGATTTCCAGCGAAGCGGCGTTCATGCGCAGATGGCCGTGTGGCTGGAAGCTGTCGATGCGAACCGGATGGTCAAAGGAGTGGAAGCCCTGGGTCATGGTGTATCCATTCGGGGGCACGATCAGATGGCCGCCCTCATAGCCGGAGCGCATGGGATAGAGGCGCAGGTCCTGCTTGTAGGGGCTTTCGGTTTCCGCGTAGTCCTCATCGTGGAACCAGAGGCCGATTTCCACCACATTGTCCTTGATCATCTGACCTTCGGCAGTGGCGCCAACGCCACCGGGGAACATGTGGATGTCCCAGGAAACGCGGGAGCCGGCGGGAATGGTGCGGCAGACGCCTTCCGGCATCAATTCGCCCCATTTGCCCATGGCGTATTCAGTGAGCTGGCCGAAGCGCTCGAATTCGCCGTCTTCGTTTTCCGCCTCGATATAGGAGTTGGCGTGATGCACAACCGCCGTGGCGTCGCCCCGGGGCTTGACCTGCACCGCCTTGATGCAACGGTCCATGGTCAGGGTGCTGGGGACGTAGTGCTTGCTCCACAGGTCATTGCCGTTGGCGGGAATGTCCATGGGAATCGAAGGAATGATGAGGTCCGGAGCGCCGAGTTCGGGCTCGAAGTTCCAGGCGCTGGGATCGGGCAGTTCCGGCATGGGGGGAACCACATCGGGATCGCCCAGGGGCGCGCCCTGCTCAACCCAGGCGACGATGGCATCGATCTCGTCCTGGGCCAGCCGCCAGTCGCCTTCCAGTTCCTGGATGCCGATGCCGTGGTCATAGGCATAGGGAGGCATTTCCCGGGTGGCGACCTTGAGGGAAATCAGGGGCGCCCAGGGACGGACCTGGTCGAAGTTCTCGAACTGCATCGGGCCGATGCCGCCTTCCCGGTGGCAGACCACACAGTTCTCGTTGATGATTCTTGCCACGTCACCGTTGTAGGTGATGTCGTGTTGCCCATTCGCGGCTTGGGCCAGGGCGCCAAAAGCCACCGCGCCACCGACCAGGATCAAAGCTTGCGCCAGTTTCATGTCATTCTCCTCGGATGAATGGTTTATTCCCGGCGGAATACCCGCCGGATACTAAATTCTTCCCTGCCTCAAGTCCACGATTCGCCGGGTTTTTCCGCACCGGCGAATGCAACATTTTGAAACAGGTTTCAGTCGGTGACCGTGACCCGCGAGTAGATGTTGGTCCAGCAGCACTGGTCGCCGTAGGAGCTGTCCGGCGCCGTGTGCACGTTTACCGCGGCGCGAATAATGTACTCGCCGGGTTCGGAAAAAGTGGCCAGCGCCATGGCGGAGCCTTCCCCGCCTTCGATGATCGCCTCGTTGCCTTCGGGCCCGGTGAAGAACTCGAAGCGCGGGTCGTCCTCGTCAAAGGGGTTTTCCGGCACCGGAGCGTCCGGGTCTCGCTCGAAGCTCACCTGACCGGGGCCCTGGTGCAGGTTGAATTCCACGTTCATGTCCAGCGGCTCGCCAAAGCGGGGATCTTCCGGGTCGCGCTCGGCCGGGTCCCTGGCGTTGACCACGAGTTCGACCTGCTCGCCCGCGGTGACCGCGGCGTCGTGATCGTTGATGTTTCCAAACAGGCCGGCTGCGAGTTCATTGTCGCCGAATGCCGCCAGCGGCTGCAGCGACCCCTGGGGGCGGGGGCGGATGAAGTCGAGTTCATAGGCCGAGGCGCCGCGCCGGCCGGGAACCCGCAAGGCCTCGGAGTCGCCGGTCTTCAGATACCACCAGACGTCGGTGTCTTTCCGGCCTTCGGGCAGGATGACCGTAAACACGCCGGTGCCGCGGCCCGACGGAAAATGGGTCGGTTGCATGCCGTCGAATTCAGCGGGCTCGATATAGTTGTTTTCCCCCAGGGGGATTGTCACGTCCTGATCGGAATTGCGGTTGATGAAACCGTAGGAAATCGTGGTGGTGCCGTCTTCGTTGGCGACCCAGCCTTCCATCAGGGGGATGATCGGCAGCCCCTCGGGCGGCGTCAGGGAAAGAAATCGGGGCTGGTCGTCCTGGGCCTGGGACGGCGGGGCGACGGCCATCAGCAACAGCGCGGAGAGCGCCAGCAGGGGTTGGTACAAGCGTTGCATCGATTGGTTCCTCCTGGTGCAGACGAAGACACACGAGAGCCCGCCATGGCGTGCCTGCCCGTGGAATGCAGACGCAAAGCATAATGGCAAGGCCGCGAATCGTCCAGTGAGCGCATGGAATCGAAAGCGCTTGAATTGTAAGCAAGTGTTACGCAAGAGACGGGATTTTGGCTGGAAATGCCGCCCGCCGGAATAGTAAAGTAGCACTTTTCATTCCACACCCCGAAGGCCGCGCGCCATGGAACATCCGTCCGCCAGGCGCCTGCTGCAAACCCTCGCGGCAGCTTTGCTGATTGCGCTTTGCGCCCAGTCCCGGGCGGCGCCGGAGCGGATTGACGATTTCGCCCTGCTCGATACCGGCGGCGTGTTTCACCAGTTGAGCCGCTATCGTCATCTGCGGGCCCTGGCGCTGATGGCCTGGGACGCCGACTGCCCGGCCATGCCCGCCATGGCGGCGCGGTTCACGGCTGCGGCGGACAGTCATGCGGATCGTGAAATCGCCTTTGTTTTCTTGGATTCCCGCGGGTCCGGCCACGGCGCCCCGGGTGCGGATGGCCTCGATTTACCCCTGCTCATGGATGGCGGGCAACTCGTTTCCGCGGCGCTGGAGTTGAGCGGGGCGGGCGAAGTGGCCCTGCTCAATCCCGGACGCCTTTCGCTGTTCTATCAGGGCGAACCCGGCGCCGATTTCGAGGATGCGCTGGCGGCTGTGGCCGGGGACGGCATCGCCGACAGCATTCACCGCCCAGCGCCGGAAGAATGTCCCATCGCCTATCCCCTACGCGACGCCATGCTTGCCGAACCGCCTGATTATGCAAGCGAAGTGGCGCCGCGAATCATCGAGAACTGCGGCATGTGCCATCGCCGGGGCGGGGTGGGGCCTTTTGCCCTGGACAGCTACCTGATGCTGCTAGGCTGGTCGCCGATGATCCGCGAAGTGCTGCTGAACAGGCGCATGCCGCCGATGCAGGTGGACCACAACGTCGGCCAGTCCCGGGACGCCCGCCACATCAGCACCGAAGACCTGCAGCTGCTGGTGAACTGGATTGACGCCGGCGCGCCGGGCGAGGCGGGAGAGAACGATCCATTGCAGGCGCTCTCCGCGGCGCCGGCCATCGACTGGCGCCTCGGCGAGCCCGACCATGTCGTTCAGGCCCCGCGGCAGGACATCCCGCCCACCGGAGTGCTCGATTACACCTACGAAACCACCGAACTCAGTTTCGCCGAAGAGAAGTGGGTGCGCGCCCTGCAATACCTGCCGGGGGACGAGTCGGTGCTGCATCACCTGATGATTTTCGTCACCGGCGAGGGCGAGGATTTCTGGGGCGCCGAGAGGCGGCGGGAAAACAGCGTCCGCAAGTTTCTCGATGGCTATGCGCCGGGGCAGGACCTGTTGCGCGAATTTCCCGCCGGAGTTGGAGTCCGCATCGCCCCCGGGGACAGGCTGTCCATGCAGTTCCACTATGTGACCAATGGCCAGTCCACCAGCGACGCCAGCCGCATCGGCCTGTATTTTCACGATGCGCCGCCGGAACGGGAGCTGGCCACCGCGGCGGTTTCCACCCGCTTTGTGCTGCCTCCCAATACCCCCGATTTCCCCCTGGAGGCGAGTTTCCGGCTTGACCACGACGCGGTGCTCCTTGGCGTGCGGGCGCGAATGAATTTTCGCGGCAAGCGGATGAAGTTCGCCGTGGAGACCCCCGGCGAGCCCCTGCGGGAAGTCTTTTCGGTGCCGGCCTACAACTACGGCTGGCAGCCTTATTACCGCCTGGACGAGCCGGTGGCGATTCCCGCCGGCGCGGTGCTGCGCGTGAGCGGCGCCTTCGACAATTCGATTTCCAATCCCAACAATCCCGACCCGGACAGCGAGCTGCGGTTCGGCGTGGAAAGCTGGGAAGAAATGTTTACCGGGTACTTCGCCTACCATCGTGCAAACTGATCATTTCAGCGCCGCCCGGCTGCGGAAAGTGGATCCGCAGTTCGCCTGTTACCTGCGGGACCCGCCCAGGGTTTCCTATGTGCAGCCGGAAGATTCCTGGCTGGAGAGGAAACTGGTCACGGCCCTGGAAGCCCTCTCCGGGCGCCGCCGCATCGAGCGCATCTACCGGGAACTCAAGGACCGGAAGCTCGGAGTGGAGAATTTCTTCGCCGAAGGCCTGCAGGAGGCCGGCATCAAGCTGGAGATGGACCGTTCCCCGCTGGCCGGACTGGCCCCCGGCCGACCGCTGGTGTTTGTCGCCAATCATCCTTTCGGCGTGGTGGACGGCATGGTGCTGTGCGATATCGCGGTGAAGCTGCGGGGCGATTTCCGCATCATGCTGCACAGCCTGCTGTGCCAGGACCGCGAACTCGCGCCTTATTTTCTGCCCATCGATTTCAGCGCGGCGCCCCAGGCGCGCAAGACCAATATCCGCTCGCGACAGTTGGCCCTCGAAGCATTGGCGGCCAATGTGCCGGTGTTGATCTTTCCGTCGGGGGCGGTGTCCACGGCGAACCGGCTCGGCTTCGGCCCCGTGCGCGATGCGCCCTGGACCAATTTCGCCGCCAAACTCGTGCGCGACGCCGAGGCGACGGTGGTGCCGGTCTATTTCCACGGCCGCAACAGTCGCAAGTTCCACGTCGCCTCGCATATCGCCGAACCCCTGCGCATGGCGCTGTTGATCCACGAGGCGCGCAACAAGTTCGGCAAGACCTTGCGGGTGGAAATCGGCGGGCCCATCAGCTGGGATTCCATGCGCGGCCTGCGGGGCCGCCAGGAATTGACGGATTTTCTCTACTGGCGGGTGCAGTCACTGGGCGAGCTTACGCGAACTTCGGCTGGAAATGGCTCCGCCAGCGTTCGGGAAGCCGGGTGACCTTGCCGTCCACGTCGGTCCAGACATGATGGGTGTATCCGGTCACGAGCACCTGGGGATGGTCGCTGGCGGTGATTTCATAAGCGAAAGTGAGCCGCCGGCTGCGGCTTTCGGCAATCCAGGCGCGAACGCGCACTTGCTGGCCATAGCGGAGACTGCCGGAAAAGCGCAGCTGGGCCTCGGTGACGGGTAGCTGGTAGCCGCTTTCCTCCACGTGGGCGTAGTCACTGCCCATCTCGCGCATGTACTGGCTGCGGCCTTCCTCGAAATACACCAGATACGTCGAATGATGCACGACGCCCATGTTGTCGGTCTCGGCATAGCGGACATGAAAAACGCTTTCGACGCACTGGTGGAAGTCGCGCTGTTTGGCCTGGGTGCCGGACATGGGCCGATTATAGTCGAATTCCCCTTCCCGTCATTCCGCGTGCATACCCCTCTCCGTCATTCTGCGCGTAGCCGCAGAATCTTCCCGGGAACCTGAGATTCTGCGACTGCGCTTCGCTCCGCGCGGAATGACGGGGAGCCAGACTTTGCTCCGCGCGGAGTAACGGGAGGGAGGTGACGCCGCGGGAGGCATTGCTGCTGCGAACCGGGTTGGGATTTGGTAGTGTGGGGGTTCTCCAGTTGGCCGATTCCGGAAGGCGGGCTCCAGAAAATGCTGAATTTCCCCGAGCCGCCCAGGGAGTATGCTTCGATCTTCCTGGAAGAGACCGACAAGGCGCTGCCAAAGAAGATTGATCAGCGCACCCGCTACGCTTTTTTCAGCACCATCGCCGAGGGCGGCAAGTCGCTGATCAAGTCCTGCAAGGACCAGCACCTGTCGCGTTTCGTCTGCTACAAGACCCTGCGCCCGGAGTTCGCCCGGGATGAGGTGGAACAGCGGCGGCTGATTCGCGAGGCGCGGGTGTCCGCCATGCTGCAGCATCCCAATACCGTGCCCACCTACGAGTTGGGCCGGGACGTCCGCGGCAATCCCTTCTTCACCATGAAGCTCGTTCATGGCTATACCCTGCGCGAGATTCTCGACTATCGCGCCCGCTACGACCTGACCCAGTTGATGGAAGTGGTGATGCAGATCGGCTACGCCCTGGAGTACGCCCATCAGCATGGCGTGGCGCACCGGGACATCAAGCCCGAGAACATCTTGGCCGGGCCTTATGGCGAGGTCCTGCTGCTCGACTGGGGCCTGGCCAAGGTCTGGGGCGCCGCCGGCGAGGACATGCGGGATGTGGCGGGCCGACCGGCGATTTCGGTGGCGGACGTCAATATCACGGGCAAGCACAAGGCCCAGGGTTCGGCCTGGTACATGTCGCCGGAGCAAATCAACCAGGACCCGGAAATCGATTACCGCACCGATGTTTTCAGCCTCGGCGCGGTGCTCTATGAAGTGCTTTGCGGCAAACCGCCGGCCAAAGGGAAGAAGATGCACCAGATCATCGACAGCGTGCTGCGGGATACGCCGCCGCCGCCATCCGAGCTGACCCGGATTCATGTGCCGACCCTGCTTGAGCAGGTCGCCATGCGCTGTCTGGAAAAAAAGCCAGCCGACCGGTTCGACTCCATGAGCGACATGGTGAGGGCGCTGCGCCAGGACTGGCGCTCGGACCTAGTGTAGAAGGGAATCGAAATTTTTCAGAGAATACCATGAGGAGCATTCATGAAACTTGCATTTATCGGTCTTGGCGTCATGGGCTATCCCATGGCGGGACATTTGCAGCGGAAGGCGGGGGAGGTTTGCGTGTACAACCGCACTGCCTCGAAAGCCAGGCAATGGCGCGAGGAGCATGGTGGAAGCAGCGCCCCGACGCCGGTCGAGGCGGCGAGCGGCTGCGACATGGTCATGCTCTGCGTGGGCAATGACGACGATGTGCGTTCGGTTGCCCTTGGCGAGAGCGGCGCCCTGGCGGGAATGGATTCGGGCGCCATGCTGATCGATCACACCACGGCGTCGGTCACCCTGGCCCGGGAACTCGACGCGGCGGCCCGGAAGCGGGGCGTGGGATTTCTCGACGCGCCGGTATCCGGCGGCCAGGCCGGGGCCGAAAAAGGCAAGCTGACGATCATGGTCGGCGGCGAGAAGGACGACTTTGCGCGGGCCGAACCGGTACTCGCCGCCTACGCCGCTTTCAGCAAGCTGCTCGGACCCGCCGGCAGCGGGCAATTGGCCAAAATGGTTAACCAGATCTGTATCGCCGGCGTGGTGCAGGGTCTGGCGGAAGGGCTCAATTTCGCCCGACGCGCGGGACTCGACGGGGAGGCGGTCATCGAAACGATTTCCCGCGGGGCCGCCGGGTCCTGGCAGATGAGCAACCGCTATCAGACCATGTTGCGGGATGAATACGATTTCGGCTTCGCGGTGGACTGGATGCGCAAGGACCTGGGAATCGCAAGGGAGGAAGCGGGGCGTATCGGCGCGGAGTTGCCGGTGGCGGCGCTGGTGGACGGGTTTTATGCGGAGGTGCAGGCGCTGGGCGGGGGGCGCTGGGATACTTCGAGCCTGTTGCGGCGTTACACCCGCCAATAATGCGGCACAGGAGCCTGCGCCGCAGGCTCATGGACCCCTGATATCGACCCATTGTGAACGCAGGCCACATGTCAGACAGCGAACAGGCTCCGGTTCAGGGGTTCGATCCCGCCACCGTGAAGTATTTTCGCGATGATGTCTTTCTCCCGTCCAGCGAAGTTGAGCGGGCGATAGCCGCCCTCGTGCTGCGACGCGGCGCCATGACCCAGGCGCAGATATCAAGGGAGATCAACCGCCCCCAGCAAACCGTCTCACGGCTGTTGTCGCGTCTGGTGGAACGTGGGTCGCTTCGGCCCGGCGAACGGGTATCAACCGGCAAACGGGGTCAACTCAGCGTCAAGGTCGAGATCGTGCCGGATTACGCCTGGTCCTTTGGCATCGCAATCCTGTGGGACGCGGTGGCTGTCACCCTGATGAATTTCAAGGGAGAAATCATCGGCAACAGGCAGCGCGTCATGACGACGATGTCGCACGATGCCGTAGTGGTCGAGGTGCGCCGCATGATCGGAGAGTTGACGCGGCAATGTTCGATAGAATCCCACAGGGTTTTCGCGGCCGGCGTGGGCATTCCGGGCACCTTCATGCGTGAGACGGGCCAGGTCAATACGCCCCTGGTCCTTGAAGAATGGACCAATATCAACCTGGAAGAGGCGTTGTCCCACGACCTGGAACTTCCCGTCTGGGTGGAAAACGACGGCAACGCCGCGGCTATCGGCGAAAGCCTGTTCGGCGTGGGACGCCGCGCGCGTAGTTTCGTGTACCTTTATATCGCCACTGGAGTGGGGGGCGGCGTCATCCAGGACGGGCGGCTCGTGCGGGGCGTTTTCGGCAATGCCGGCGAGGTGGGGCAATTGCTGCCGCCACTGATCTATCCGCATCCGAATCTCAAACTGCTGCGCGAACTCGTCCGCCGCCGCGGAATTGAAGTCGAATCGGTCTCGGACCTGGTGCTCAATTTCAACCCCGACTGGCCCGGGGTCGATGACTGGATTGAGCGGGTGCGCGACTCGCTTTCGCTGATCGTCTCGGCCAGCGCGGCGCTGCTCGACCCGGCGGCAATCGTGATCGGCGGCCGTATTCCCGAATCCCTGACGCGAAAAATCATTCCCCACATTGAAATTTTCGATCAACGGCGACGTTCCTATGAACGCCCCCTCCCCCCCATCATCGCTGCCGAGGCCAGCGGTGAATCGGCCTCTGTAGGCGCCGCGGCGCTTCCTTTTACGCAGTATTTTTTCTGCTGAAACCGGAGTATGTATTCATATCGCGTAAATTAATCCCTGACATTTGCATTTTTTTCATTGTTATTTACGCAATATGGGTATAACATCGTTCACCTGAAGCAGTTCCGGTTCGCAAACAGCGGGGGTTGAAAATGAATCGCTCTTTCCTGACCGCGGCCTTGTCCGCCGCGACCATCTGCGCCGCATCAAGCACGGCTTCCGGGCAGTCGCCGGCCCAGGCAGACGGCGTTATCGAAGAAATCATCGTAACCGGCACCGGCGTGGAACGGACAGGCTTTGACACGCCGCAGTCGGTGTCCCAGTTCACCGAGGAAGACCTCAGATCCTTCAACTCGTCAAGTCAGGCGGATATCCTGACCCAGTTGCCAGGCATCAGCGCCGAAGGCGGCGGCGGCGAAGTCGCCACCAACGTCTTCCACCGCGCCCTGCCGTCGGGAGGACAGTTCTCGTTCACGCCGCTGCTGTATGACGGCATGCCGGCGTTCACGACTTTCGGCCTGAATTCCTCGGCTTTCGATGTCTATTTCCGCAACGACCTCGGCATCGAGCGATCGGAGTTTGTCAGCGGTGGCGTGTCGAACCTGTTCGGCCCCGGTTCGGTGGCCGGCATCATCAACTATATCTCCGCCACCGGCGGGCCGGAGCCAACCGGCACGGTACAGATTGAAACCGCCGAAGAAGGCAGATTCCGGGGGGACTACTTCTTCAGTGGCCCGCTCGGCGGCGCCGATTCCAGCACCTTCTACGCATTGTCCGGCTACTTCCGCAATGACGAAGGCCCACTCAAGTCCGGGCTCGACACCCAGGGTTTCCAGATCAGGGGGAACATCAGGCATGAGTTCGATGACGGCTCCGGCTCGTTGACGCTGTATACGCAATTGATCGACGACAGTGTGCAGTTCTTTCTTCCCCTGCCCGTTGACGGTCGCTCCCGGGAGCGCGTCACCGGCAACGACGGGGCCGAAGTTTTCACCATGAATACGGTTGAGGCGGTCGGTCTGGCGTACGATACTCCCGGCGGTCGTTTCCAGACGCCCATAGGCGACGGCGTCGTCACCCGCGGGCACATGCTTGCCGCCGTGCTCGACCGGGACCTGAATGACGAATGGACCCTCAACGCGAAACTGCGCTACGCGCGCTACGATCATCAGTTCAATCTGTTCCTTGACGGCGACGCCCTTGGGCCCAACACGCCCGAAACGCAGTCCGAGTATCTCACCCGGAGGGGAATCGATCCGGCGTTCCATGGCCACGCCCGTTTCAAGTATTCCCAGACCGGCAGGAATCTGGCGCCGGATCACCTCGTGTTCGGCAACCGTACGCTCGACCGCTGGCGCGACGCCACCGACATGTCGGTGGAAATGAGCCTCGGAAACGAATTTTTCGTCGGTGACGCAACCCATGGCCTGACTATCGGAGGCTTCTTCTCGAATTCCCAGGCTGACGATCTCAATTACATCACCACCTATCTGGGCGATTTCCGCAATGCGCCCCTGATGGTGGACGTGCAACTGATGGGAGTCGTTGAAGACGCATCCGGCGAACTCGTGATGGCTGATGACCCCGCCGCGATGTATCACTGGACACGCAACGGCCTCGCCAGAACCAACGGGCTGACCGGATACCGCGACCGCAGCGCCCGGCGCGCCGCATTCTACATTGCCGATCAGATCGAAAGCGGTCGCTGGTCCTATGACCTCGGCGTCCGGCTCGAACGGCTTGAGGGCGATGTCAGGCAATTCAATACTTCATCCCATGTGATGAGCAACGACCCGAGCGTCAGCGATCACCTTGAGGTCGTCAGTTACACCAATGGCTCGCTCACCAGCGACTCTCTCGGCGCCACCGAATGGGCCTTTTCAGCCGGCGCGCTGTACCGCTTGAGCGACGAGGTCAATCTGTTCGCCAACGCATCCCGCGGATTTTTCTTCCCGCAGATACGCAGTGTGCCTTTCAATCAGGGCAGGCTTGCTTCCTACGAAGGTGAAATCATCGATACCATCGAAGCGGGCGTGAAGTATGAGAATCAGGCAATCACCGCCCAGGCGCTCCTGTTCCGATCAACCCTGGATGATCGGCGCAACGTCGATTTCATCAATGATCCGAACAATCCCGGCAACATCATTGAAGACGTGTCGCTGCAGTCCACCGAGGCCTTTGGAGTCGAGGCCGGGCTGACCTGGTACCTGAACGACTTTGTTTCCTTGAACGGCAATGTCACGCTGCGCGAGCATGAGTTCACCAAGGCCGACGGCAATCCCGCGATCGTCGGCAACGAATTGCGGCGGCAACCCACCGAAATGGCCAATTTCGGCGCCCGTTTCGCCCTGGAGAATTTCGAAGGCTTGTTGATGTATAACCATCACGGCGACAACTTCGCCAACGATTCGAACACCGTCAGCCTGGATTCCTACGGCCTGTGGCGACTGGAAGCCGGATATTCGTTCCCGCTTGAGGGCGATGACAATATTCGCGTGAGCCTGCATGTGTTCAACCTTACCGACACGCAGGGAATCACCGAAGGCTCGCCCCGGCAAGGCAATGCCCAGTCGGGCCAACCCGCGCAGTTCTTCGTCGGGCGGCCGATTCTGCCCCGCAGGGTGGCGCTTCGAATGAGTTATGACTTCTAGGAGGCTGCGCCGCGGGAGCCAACTCCCGCGCTTCTGATGAACGCCTTCGACTACGCAATCATCGCCGCCTACCTGGCGATGCTGCTTGGGCTGGGATATTTTTTCAAGGAGCAGCATTCCAAAAAGGATTACTTCCTCGGCGGGCGGCAACTCGGCGTCTTGCCCCTGACCCTGTCGACCATGGCCACCCAGCTTTCGGCCATCAGCTTCATTTCCGCCCCGGCTTTCGTCGGGCTGCGGGAAGGCGGCGGCATGGTCTGGTTGTCATACGAATTCGCCGTGCCGCTGGCCATGCTGCTGCTCATGGTCTATGTGCTGCCCGTGCTGTACCGTTCGGGAGTTGTCAGTATTTACGACTTCCTCGAAAGCCGCTTCGGACTATCCACGCGGCTGCTGATTTCCTTCGTGTTTCTGATCAGCCGCGCCCTGGCCACAAGCATAGCCATATACGCCACCGCGCTCATCCTCAATGTCGCCATGGGCGTTGATTTTTTCATCGCCATTGCCGTAATCGGCGTGATTACCCTCATCTACTCGTTCCAGGGCGGCATGAAGGCGGTGGTGTATTCCGATGCGGCGCAGATGATCCTGATTTTCTCCGGAGTCGCCATGATCCTGCTGTTCTCCCTGCGCAACATGGGCGGGCTGGAGGCTTTCCTGGCCAATATCGACCCTGCCCGCCTGACCGTGCTGCGCACCGGTTCCTGGGGCCTGGCAGGCGATGAATGGGGGCTGTGGCCGATGATTTTCGGCGGTATCGTTTTGTACGCCTCATATTACGGCTGCGATCAGACCCAAGCCCAGCGCACGCTTTCGGCGAAAGACGAAAACTCGGTGCGGCGGATTCTCATGCTGAACGGACTGGCGCGATTTCCCATCGTGCTGCTGTATTGCGTAACCGGCCTGGCGCTTGGCGCTTTCGCGGTGATGAATCCGGATTTTCTTGCCCAGGTGGACCCGCAATCCCCTGACACGCTGGTTCCGCTGTTTATTGTCCAGTACCTGCCCAACGGGCTGATCGGCCTGCTTATCGTGGCCTTGCTCGCAGCGTCGATGTCTTCCCTGAGTTCGGTGGTCAATTCGCTTTCGGCGGTCAGCATCGAGGATTACACGCGGCTGGCGGGGAAGAAGCTGGAGCCGGACAGCTATGTCTTCTGGTCCCGCGCGGCGGTTTTGTTCTGGGGCATTCTGATTGTCGCCCTGTCGGTATTCGGCGGCGCCATCGCTCCCACTGTCATAGAGGCCATCAACATGGTCGGTTCGGTATTTTACGGGCCGATCCTGGCAACTTTCCTGCTGGCGATTCTGCGTCCCGGAGTCGGCTCCCTGGGCGCGAACACAGGACTGCTGGCGGGAGTGGGCTTGAATCTGTATCTCTGGATCGGCCAGCCGCAGATATTCTGGTTGTGGTGGAATGTGACCGGCCTGCTTGCCGCGCTCGGCGCCGCCCTGCTGACCTCAGCGTTTTCCGGGGGCATGAAAGCAGCAATACGGCCAGTGGATGCGGATGGGATTGCCGGTGTCTGGCGTCGCGACGAAACCGCCACGCTGCTGCTGGCGTTCGCGGCAATGTTGTTGATCGGTTGGCTGATACCACGCCTGTTTGGCGGATAATTTCAATCGCGCAATCATCCGGCTTGAAACCAGAACAGCGCCACCGCCGCTGTCCAGGAGAAGTTGGCGCCTCCACAGCCCTTGCCCGTTTCCGAGTTGAAGTATTCGTAGTACCCCCCGGCAGCCATGATGCATTTGCGACTTTCCTGCTTGATCCGGTCGGCCAGTTCGGTATAGCCATAGGCGCGCAGACCATCGGCGATCATCCAGTTCACATGCAGCCATACCGGGCCGCGCCAATATCGTTGCGGCTCGTAGAACGGGCTTCGCGGGTGGGTTGAAGCCAGGGAAAATTCACTTGCCGCCAGCCACTGCTCCGTCAGTGAGGCCATTTCTCCAGCCTGGCCGGCATCGGCCAGATGGCCGAAAAGTGGCAGTAGCGCGGCGGTAGTGTGTTCCCGCAGCGGCGCATCGGAAATTTTGTCCCAATTGAGGAAACAGCGATATTCACCAGACCAGCAGCGGCGGGCCGCCTTGCCGGTGCGAACGAGTTCCGCTTCAAGCTCCGGCACGGATTCCTCTTGCCCGAATTCCCTGCAGAGGTTGATCAGGTCGTGGGTGGCGCGTTGCAGTATGGCGACCGTGCCGATGTCGATGACGCGATAAGGCGAGGCGGGCGCCACGCGTCGGGGTTCGAATCGGTGCTGTCTGTTCAGTTCGATGAGATGGAGGTAACGATCATATTCCGCGTCGCTTGGCCGCTGTGCCTGATCGACATGGTTCAGGTCGCGGCGCTGGTAGCCCCACTCAACCCGCGGCACACGGGCCAGTGGAGCGTCCCAGGCCGGACTGTTGTCCATACCCGATTCCCAGGGATGGTAGCTCTCCACCAGTCCTGTGTTATCGAGATCGCGGTCACGGTACCACCAGAGATGGTAGTCGATGAGTTGTGGCAGCAGATCCCGCACTGCGGCGCGAGCTGCCGAGCTTGCCGATGACCGCTGCAGCATCAGCGTGATTGCCGTGGCCCAGACCGGTGGCTGCGAGATCGTGCTTGAGGGAATGCCGGATTCAGCGCCCCAAATCCCGGGCCCGGGAAAATACGAATCCGAAGGACCATGAAAAAGGATATGCGGCACCATGCCGTTGTCCCATTGGCCACTGAACATCGCCTGCGCTTCTTTCCATGCGCGCCCTTCTTCGAAAGTGAGCCAGCCGAGAGCGGTAAAGGCGGAATCCCAATTCCACTGGAACGGATATAGCCCTTTTGTCGGAACCGTATACGTTCCCAGGTCATTGCCTCGCAATATTGCGCGGGCCGCGTCAAAATCCATCATTTTCCCGATTTGCGGCGCCCCGTTCACCGCTGATCTCAGAATTCAGGGGAAATCCTACTCAATGTGGGTAAGATAGCACCTGAGTTGCGGGAGGCAAAGTTGAATATCCATCAATATTCGCCTCAATCGATCAGTCAGGGGCGCGACGAGAACGAATTTTCGCTTTCGCGAATTCCTGCGGCGCAGGCTCCTGGGCACGAAAATACCGGAACCGCCGCCGGAGCGCTTTCATGCGCCCCGGCGGCGGTTCCGGTTCAGAAGGGCCTGCCCGGAATCAACTCAAGTCAAAGCGGTCGAGATTCATTACCTTGGTCCAGGCCTTGACGAAGTCGGCTGCGAACTTGTCCCGGGAATCGGCGCAGCCATAGACTTCGGCGATTGCCCTGAGTTGGGAATTCGAGCCGAAGACGAGGTCGGCGCGGGTTGCGGTCCAGCGCTTTTCTCCACTGGCGCGGTCGCGGCCCTCGAACTCGTCCTCATCGTCGGAGACCGGCGCCCAGGCGGTGTTCATGTCGAGCAGGTTGACGAAGAAGTCATTGCTCAGGGCGCCCGGGCGATCGGTGAACACGCCATGGGCGGAACCGTCGGCATTGGCGCCAAGCACTCTCATGCCGCCCACCAGCGCGGTCATTTCCGGCGCTGTGAGGGTCAGCAACTGGGCCTTGTCCACCAGCAGCTCCTCGGCGGAAACCGGGGGCTTGCCGGACAGGTAGTTGCGGAAACCGTCCGCCGCCGGCTCCAGCACGGCGAATGACTCGGCGTCGGTCTGTCCGGCAGTCGCATCGCCGCGGCCGGGAGTGAAAGGAACCTGTACCGCGCCGCCCCCGTCCGCCGCCGCCTTTTCAATCGCCGCGCAGCCGCCAAGCACGATCAGGTCCGCCAGGGATACCCGCTTGCCGCCGCTCTGGGCGCTGTTGAATTCGCCCTGAACGCGTTCGAGAGCCGCCAGCACCTTTGCCAGGTCGTCCGGGCGATTGACTTCCCAGTCCTTCTGGGGCGCAAGCCGCACCCGGCCGCCATTGGCGCCGCCGCGCATGTCCGAACCGCGGAAGGTGGAGGCCGAGGCCCAGGCCGCCGAAACCAGTTGCGCCACGCTCAATCCGGAATCGAGAATCTTCGCCTTGAGCGCGGCGATGTCGGCATCGTCCACGAGTTCGTGGTCCACCGCCGGAATCGGGTCCTGCCAGATGAAGTCCCCGGCGGGAACTTCCTTGCCGAGATAACGCGCTTTCGGGCCCATGTCCCGGTGGGTCAGCTTGAACCAGGCTTTTGCGAATGCATCGGCCAACTGGTCCGGGTTTTCCAGAAAACGCCGGGCGATGGGCTCGTAGCCCGGGTCCATGCGCATGGCCATGTCGGCGGTGGTCATCATGGGAGCGTGGCGTTTGTCCGGGTCATGTGCGTCGGGCACGGCGCCGTCGCCGGTATTACCCACGGGCTTCCACTGGTTGGCGCCGGCGGGGCTCTTGGTGAGTTCCCATTCGTAGCCGAACAGGTTTTCCAGATAGTTGTTGTCCCATTGCACCGGGTTGGTGGTCCAGGCGCCTTCGAGTCCGCTGGTAATGGCATCGCCCGCCTTGCCCGAGCCGTGGGAACTGATCCAGCCGAGGCCCTGATTGGCCATGTCGGCGGCTTCGGGTTCCGGGCCCACTTTCGCCGCGTCCCCGGCGCCGTGGCATTTGCCGAAGGTATGTCCGCCCGCCACCAGCGCCACGGTTTCCTCGTCGTTCATCGCCATGCGGCCGAAGGTTTCGCGAATGTCGCGGCCCGAGGCGATGGGGTCGGGATTGCCGTTGGGGCCTTCCGGGTTCACATAGATCAGGCCCATCTGCACCGCGCCCAGCGGATTTTCCAGTTCCCGGTCGCCGGTGTAGCGGTTGTCGCCAAGCCAGGTGGTTTCGGCGCCCCAGTAGATGTCCTCTTCGGGCTCCCAGATGTCGGGCCGGCCGCCGGCGAAGCCAAGTGTCTCGAATCCCATGGATTCCAGGGCGCAGTTGCCGGCCAGAATCATCAGGTCAGCCCAGGAAATCCTGTCGCCGTACTTCTGCTTGACGGGCCACAGCAGCATGCGCGCCTTGTCGAGATTGCCATTGTCCGGCCAACTGTTCACCGGGGCGAAACGCTGGTTGCCGGTGCCGCCGCCACCGCGGCCGTCGGAAATGCGATAGGTTCCCGCGCTGTGCCAGGCCATGCGGATGAACAGGGGGCCATAATGGCCGTAGTCCGCCGGCCACCAGTCCCGGGAGGTGGTGAGTACCTCGCAGATGTCCCGCTTGAGGGCGTCGAGGTCGAGGCTCTTGAACGCCTTGGCGTAGTCGAACGCCTCGCCCATTGGGTCGGACTTGCTGGAATGCTGGTGCAGGATCCTGAGATTGAGCTGGTTCGGCCACCAGTCCGCATTGGATGTGCCGAAGCCCGCGGCGAACTTCTGCGCGCTGCCCATGAACGGGCATTTGACGGTGTCGTGCATGGTTTCTCCTACTATGTGTGGATGCAGTGATTCAGGGCGCCGGAACCCAGCAGCCTGAGCTCGGGCGATTCACAGGGAACTTAGCACATCTTGTCTTATCAGGATAATTGATATTCCTGCCGCTTTTCATTGGAAAAATCGATAAGTCATTGCCGTGACCGCCGGACATTGGGCTATATTCAACGAATGGCATTCACCCGTGGCAAGGACTTGGCCGCAGACTTTGGACCGGACGCAATGACTGAATACCCCACTTTTGTCACTCATCTGGAATGCAGCTACACCGGCAAGCACTACCCCGCCGATACGCTGCAGGGACTTTCCGAAGCCGGCAAACCGCTGCTGGTTCGCTATGACCTGGACGCCCTCGCGTCCGGGGTCAGCAAGATTCACCTGATCGACCGGGAGCCCGAGTTGTGGCGCTATCGCGAGTTTTTGCCCGTGCGGCGCTCGGAGAATGTCGTGCGGCTTGGCGAATCGATGACGCCGCTGCTGCCCGCCCGCAAGCTGGAGGAGGATTATGGCTGCACCCGGATTCTCATCAAGGACGAAGGGCGCCTCCCCACCGGCTCCTTCAAGGCCCGGGGGCTCGCCCTGGCGGTGGCCATGGCCCGGGAACTCGGCGTTCGGCGCATGGCGATTCCCACCAATGGCAATGCCGGGGCCGCGCTGGCTGCGTATTGCGCCGCGGCGGATATCGAAACCTGGGTGTTCTGCCCTGCGGACACGCCCCGCGTCAATATCGAGGAAACCGCCTTTTTCGGCGCCCACACCTATCTGGCGAATGGCTACATCAATGACTGCGGCAAGGTGGTCGGCGCCGGTCGCGAGGAGATGGGCTGGTTCGATACGTCCACGCTGAAAGAGCCGTACCGGATCGAAGGCAAGAAGACCATGGGGCTGGAGCTTGCCGAACAGCTCGACTGGCAACTGCCGGACGTAATTCTCTATCCCACCGGCGGCGGCACCGGCCTGATCGGCATGTGGAAGGCCTTTGCCGAACTCGAAGCCATTGGCTGGATCGGCTCCCGCCGGCCGCGCATGGTGGCGGTGCAGGCGGCTGGTTGCGCGCCCATGGTGCGGGCCTTTGAGTCCGGCAGCCGCCACGCCGAGCCCTGGGAAGACGCCCACACCATCGCCGCCGGCATTCGCGTGCCCGCGGCGGTGGGGGACTTTCTGATACTCGACGCGGTGCGCGAGAGCGGCGGCTTTGCGGTCGCCGTGGAAGACACCGACATTCTTGCCGCCCAGCGGGAATGCGCCCGCCGGGAAGGCATATTGCTATGCCCGGAAGGCGCCGCAACCCTGGCGGCGCTGAAGCGGGAACTGGCCAGTGGCCGCATCCGCCGGGACGAGCGCGTGGCGCTGTTCAATTGCGCCACGGGGCTGAAATATCCGCTGCCGGCGGAGTACGGGCAGATCGACCTCAAGCAGCCCATCGACTACGCCGCGCTCAAGATCTGACAGGCGCCACGAAAATTTCACGTCAAATTCAGTGCACTTTCGATAGTCTTTACTACAGTTAAGCCTGGAGACTGCAACGGTCCCGGCTGCGCCAAAAATCCATGGCCGTTTTCTTCTCCATATCCGTAATTTCATGTTATAAGGAGTTGAGATGACCACACCAGACCTCATGGCCGCACGACAATTGGAGAAATCCGGCATGACCCGACCCGAAGCGGAAGCGGTGGTTGGCCTCGTGCGCACTGTGGCCGCACCATTGGCGACCAATGAAAAAGTTGAGGCCCTGGGAGAGTCTCTTCGTGAGGAAATGAAGGCCATGGAGAAGGCGATTCGCAAGGACATGAAATCCATGGAAGAACGGCTCCGAGCGGAGATGAATACCATGGAATCGAGACTGCTGTGGAAAATGGCCGGCATGAATCTGACGATGGTTGGCCTGGTCATCGCCACCATGCGGTTCTTGCCTTCCTGAAACCTGATTTGCCCGGCTATTCGGGGGGTGATATAAGAGGATTTCAAGCCATTATCCGGTCCCCGCCAATTCAAGGGGTCCAAGCACGAAAATTCATGAACGCCCCGGTTCGGCACAGCTTTCGCATTGCACAGACGATTTCCCTGGTTTTGCCGGGTCTGCTCTGGCTCGGCGCCGCCGCCGTGTTCGCCCAGGAAGGGGAAGCCCCGATCGCAGACGGGACCGGGCCGGCTGCGGCGCGAACTTCGGTGCTGTATCTTGAGCCCGGAGCACCGCTTTCCCGGCGGACGGACTTCGCCCTGCCGCCGCCCGAGTTACCCGAAGACCCGGAGTTCGACCCGGAATTCGCCGAGCGCAGCCGTAGCATTTCCCGTTTCAATGAAGCCATCGCCGATGCCGAAACCATAGCCGGCGCCTGGGGCAACAGCCTGGTCGAGCAATTGACCACCCTGGGGTCGCTGCAACAGCAGCAGGGCAATTATTCCGGCGCAATCGAAACCCACGAGCGGGCGATTCACGTCCAGCGAATCAATGCCGGGCTGCACACCATCGACCAGGCGCCGCTGGTGCGGCGGATGATCGAAAGTTACATCGCCATGCGCGACTGGCCCCAGGTGGACACCTATCACAACTACCTGTTCTTCATTCAGCAGAAAACCTATGGCAACACCGACCCCAGGCTGATTCCCGCCCTGGGCGAGTTGGCCAACTGGCATATTCACGCCTTTGCCATGCGCGAAGGCCAGTCCCTGGCGATGCGGCTCAGTTCCGCCCAGATGCTGTTCGCCACCGCCGCGCGGCTGGTGGACATGCACTTCGGCAGGGACGACGCCAGATATGTCGAGTACCAGCGGGGCCTGGCGCGCTCGGCCTATCTCGTGGCCCAGAACCAGGACTTGTTGCGGGAGTTGGACCGGGCACAATTCCGCGCGCCCCAGGAAGCCCTGCGGGACACCATCATGGTGGACACTTCCCTGCCCATCCGCCCGCTCGGCTTCGGCGCGGGGGAAGACGCGCTGCAAAACATCATGGCGTATTACCGGGAACAGGAAGACACCGAACAACTCGCCGAGGCCACCGCGCAACTGGCGGACTGGTACCTGCTGTTCAACCGCCGCGGCCAGGCCCGGGAAACCTATCAGCAGGCCTGGGATGCGCTGGCCGACGAGGCGGACGCGCGGGATTTGCGCCAGCGGCTCTTTGGCCAGGTGCGCGAGATTCCCGTGTACGCGGCCGACGACAACGGCTGGATGATCGAAAACCTCGGCTTCATGGCGAATGAGGACGAAGCCAGTCATGACTTTATCGACGTGAGTTTCGATGTGACCCAATGGGGGGAAGTGCGCAACATCGAGACCCTGGGCGAGCCCTCGCCCGTCGCCGAAAACCAGCATGGCTGGGTGCGGCGCAATATCCGGGACACGATGTTCCGGCCGGTGATCGCCGAGGGCGATATCGCCCGCTCCGACGGCAATCAGTTCCGCTACCGCTACTGGTATTGATAAGGAAGGTCCGCCCGGAGCCTGCGCCCACGGGAATTCGCGATAGCGAAGCTTCGCTGTCGCCGCGCCTTAGGAGGCTGCGCCGCAGGAATTCGAGAAAGCGAAAATTCGTTATCGCCGCGCCCCTGGCTGATCGATTGCGGCGAATATTGGTGGATATGCAATGAAATCGAGCGGCCAGGGGCGTGGATGAGAGCGGATTTGCAGCCGTGAATTCCTGTGGCGCAGGCTCCTCGGGAACCTCCCGGAGAGGTAAGCTGTCAAATTTCCCGGAAACATGGCGGAAAAGTGGTAAGCTTCGGGACAGTAGCAACGGAAATCAGGGAGCGCCCCGTATAAACATGGCAGTGGAGTCAACCCGGCAGGGAAGCTTTGGCGAGATGAGGGTCGGCCCGACAGGCTGGCGCGGGAGGGCGGGATCATGCAGGTTTTGAAATTCAGACCCGGGGCACTGGCGAAGTTCGCTCTCGGCGGGCTTGTGGTGGCAGCGCTTGCCGCCTGCGAAACCCAGACCCAACAGAGCCCGCAACAGCCACAAAGCCCCCAGATGCCCTCATCGAGCCCGAGCGGATTCCCCACACCTCCCCAGCCGCCGAGTGGATCCCAGGGGCCACAATCGCCCGGCGGTTCGCCTTCGATGCCGTCACCGGGCTCGCCGGGTTCCAGCGGTTCGCCCTCCATGCCCTCGCCGAGTTCATCGAGTTCGGGCGGCTCGCCGTCTATTCCGTCGCCGTCGAGCCCCGGCGGAATGCCTTCCTCGTCGTCCCCTGGCATGCCTTCCACTCCGTCCCAGTCGGGCCAGAGCGGTTCGCCTTCGGCGTCAATGCCATCCAGTTCCGGCGGAATGCCGTCAACGCCCGCGGGCGCCCCGGGCTTGCCCACCCTGTCCACGCCTCCGGGACTTCCCGGGCTGCCGTCTTCTTCCATCCCCGGCAGCCCCGGAGATTCCGGCGGCGGCGACCCGGGCGGTACCGGCGATACCGGCAGTGCTGCGGATGGCTCCGCAGGGGGCGCTGAAGGCGGTTCCCGGCCAGGGATTGAACCCGCCGGCGGCGAAGGCGGAAGAGACAGTTCCACCGGCGCCGCGGGCAATCTTCCCGGCCAGCCCGGCGGGGGCGACTATAGCCTCGACACCTTGCCCGGAGGCGGCGTATTCCAGGGCGGTGCGGGTTCAGGACAGTCCGGCGGCGCCATGACCGCGGCGGAACGCGCCGCTGTGCTCGACGATCAATTGCGGCGCACGTACGAAACCTATGACGAGATCCTGCGCCAGGAACAGGCTGACGCCCGGGGCGCCGCGGAACGCGGCGGCGGTGGCGGCAATGAGCCGCCCGGCGGCGGCCAGGGCGGCCTGCCCCAGCCCGGCGGACAGTCCGGCGGCGTTCCCAATGGCGTGGGCGGCGCCGATGTGGCCAGCGGAGGAAATCGCCCGGGAGGCCCGCCGGCAGGCGCTTCCCAACAGCCGACTTTTCCACCGCCGGACGATATTCCCAGTGGTCGCGATGATGATGTGGTGGCGCGGCAATTGCGCGAGGCGGCCATGACCGAACCCGACCCGGAGCTGCGGGAGGCGCTCTGGAACGAATACCGCAATTACACAGGCATTGGCAATTAGAACCCAACAGGAAAGGTCAATGAACATGAAGATGACATTCCAGAAATTCATTGGGCTCGCTCTGGCGGTTGCGCTGGCGGGCGGCTGCGCGAGCCATACCGTGCGCACGACGACCTACCAACCGGTGGTTACCGACACCGAGGCGATTCCGGAAGAATTCCTGATGGACGTGGGCGTGGCCATATTCGACCCTGGCCTCGATGAAATCGACGATGACGAAGAAGAGACCACCAATCACCAGGTGCGCCTGGCGGAATCGCGCTACGCCCCCTACCTGCTCACCGAAACCCTGATCCGTTCGGGCAACTGGGGCATTGTCTACGTCATGCCCAATGACGCCAGCCCCATGGATATCCGCATCGACGGCGCCATCCTGCAATCCACCGGCGAAAGCATGGCCATGCGGGTGCGGGTGAGCGACGCCACCGGTCGCCACTGGTACACGAAGGAGTACCGCGAGGCCATCAGCCAGTTCAGTTACGAACCCGGTCAGCGAGCCCAGAACGATCCTTTCCAGGTGCTGTACAACTCCATCGCCAACGACTTGCTCGACTATCGCAAGTCCAATATCGACAATGCGGAAATCGCCGAAATCCGGGCGATATCGGAAATGCGTTTCGCCCAGCGATTCTCGCCGGATGCTTTTGGCGATTTTCTCGCTGCCGACGGCGAAGGCAATTACAACCTGACCGCGCTGCCGGCGGAGTCGGACCCCTCCCTGCGCCGCATCCGCGAAATTCGCGAGCGCGACTACATGTTCATGGACACGGTGCAGGAATACTATTCGACTTTCACCCGGGAAATGCGCGAACCATACGATTCCTGGCGCGAACAGAGCTATCACGAAACCCTGGCCCTGCGCGAGCTTGAAGACAATGCGCGGCGCCGCTTCATCCTCGGCACCGCGGTCGTGCTCGGCGGTCTCGCGGCCGCCGCCAATGGCGGTGACTATGTCACCCAGGTGGGCGGGGCGGCAGGCGTCGGCGCCGGGGCCTACCTGATCAAGAGCGGATTCGACCGGCAGGCGGAAGCCAGAATCCACATGGCGGCGCTGGAAGAGATGGGCGCCTCCCTCGAAGGCGAAGTCGCGCCCCGGGTCATCAGTCTCGAAGACCAGACCATCACCCTGACTGGCACCGTCGAGGAGCAGTACGAGCAGTGGCGCGAGATTCTCGCCGATATCTACGCCGTCGAGCGCGGCAGCCTGCCTTCGGCGGTATCTGGTAACTGATCCTCGACAGCGGCGGCTCAGCCCCGGAAATCCGTACGGAAGCTCTGATTAAGTCAGAGCTTCCCCGCGAGCAAAACAAAACCACGCTTTTGTTTTGCGATAATGACGCATGCCGGAACAGGAGTTCTCACATCGATTGCCGGAGCAGGCGAATGACGGCGCCGCCGGAGCACAGGCGCTGCCGCCGCCGGAAATCCGCCGGCCATCACCCTGGTTATGGCTGGGCGTAGGCTTTTTGCTGATCATCGCCCTGCTGGTGGTCTTTGTCCTGCCGGTGGTCGTTACCGAGTACGAATTGCCGCTCGAACCCCGGGCTGATCTTCCGCAACCGGCGCTCCCCGCAAGCACTTCGCAAAACGCCGAAGCGCTTTCCCCGTTTGAGGAAGCGCTCGCCGCCCGGGAGCGCCAGCGCGCCCAGGACGTGCTTGCCGATCTTCTCGACGTCCAGGCCGAACTCGAGGCACTGCAGGTGGAACAATGGGCCGGCGAAAGCTTCGCCGCCGCCCTGGAATCCGCCCGGGCGGGCGATGTGTTCTATCGCGACCGGGAATTCGACCAGGCCAACGGCTCCTACCAAGCGGCGGCGGCCACCCTGGAAGCCTTGCTCGCGTCGGTCTCCTCCCGACTGGAAGAGGCCCTGGCGGAAGGCGAATCCGCCCTCACCGGGGGCGACCCGCAACTCGCCGCAGCCCGCTTCAATACCGCCTTGCTGCTCGACCCGGGCAATGCCCAGGCCCGGGCTGGCCTCGAACGAACCGCCAACCACGCCGAATTCACAGATCTGCTCGAAAGCGCTGCGGGCCTCGCCCAAAGCGGGAACTTGCAACAGGCTCTGGCGGCCTACCGGCAGGCCGCCGCGCTGGACCCGGCCAGTGAACAGGCCCGCGCCGGCGCCGCCGCAGTCACCGAACAGATTCGCCAGGGTGAATTCTCCGCGGTCATGGCGGCGGGATTCGCCCTGCTCGACGGCGGCGACCCCGAGGCGGCGATCGCCGAATTCGAGCGCGCCGAAGGCCTTGGCGTCAACAATGAACAGGCCCGGGGCGCCATCGATCAGACCCGCAACCAGATCGCCTCGGTGGAAATTACCCGGCTGCGCGAAGGAATCGAGACCGCCGAACAGGTCGAGCAATGGCAGGACGCCGTGGAAGCCTACGACGAAGTGCTCGCCATCGACGCCAATGTGGTGTTCGCCCAGGAAGGCCGCGAGTACGCCTCCCGCCGGGCCCTGCTCGACAATCTGCTTACCGAAGCCATCGCCAACCCTTTCCGTTTCAATGAGGACCCGGTCTACCAGCAAGCCCTGGACATCTACTACACCGGCCGCACCATCGAATCCCCGGGGCCAAGACTTGCCGGGCAGCTCGATGAACTCGAAGTCCTGCTCGCCGATTCCCAGGTTCCGGTGGAAGTACGCTTCGCCTCCGACAACCTGACCGATGTCACCGTGCTGCGAATCGCCGAACTCGGCGAGTTCGAACAGACCAGCCTTTCACTGAAACCGGGGCGCTATGTCGCGTTGGGGCGAAGAGTGGGCTACCGCGATGTGCGGGAAGAATTCACCGTGGGCTTTGGCCAGACACCCGCCCGGGTCACGGTGCAATGCGTCGACCGCCTCGGTGGCAGGCGCTGACCATGGAGCAGCGCGATTCCGATCTCGTCGAGCCCATCGTCCCGGTGGAATTCACGCCGCCGAAAGGCGACGGCCCGGGTTTTGTTTTCCGCTGGCGCTGGCTCTACGGCGCCGTTGCCGCATTCGCCGCCCTCAGCGGCTTTGCCGCCTGGTTCGTGCTTACCGCCAGATCGGTCTATATCGAAGTGGATCCCATCACCGCGGATATTGAACTCGGCGGCGGCCCGAGCTTTCAGGTGGGCCCCCGCTATCTGCTGCGCAGCGGAGAATACCAGTTGCGGCTGAGCCATGCGGGCTACCATGACCGGGACATCGCCCTGATGGTGGGAGAGGACGCCGCGCAATCCCACGAGTACGCGCTAACCCCGCTTCCCGGCAGGATTTCGGTGAACAGCGGCGAGCTTGCCGGCGCCCGGGTGAGCATTGGCGGGGCCGATATCGGCGCCACCCCGGTGGCCGACGCCAGCGTCGAAGCCGGCGATTACGAACTCCTTGTCAGTCTCGACCGCTACCTGCCGTACCGCGCCGAAATCAGCGTGGAAGGCCGCGAAGTCGAGCAGCAATTCGCCGTGGAACTGGAACCGGCCTGGGCTGAAGTGCGCCTGCGCAGCCAGCCGACCGGTGCCGAAGTGCTGGTGGATGGCGAAACCGCCGGCCAGACGCCCCTGCTTGCGGAAATCCTGGAAGGGCGGCGCTCCCTGACCCTGCGCCTGCCGGGGCATCAGGCCTGGCAGCAGCGCATTGAACTGAAAGCCGGCGAAGTACTGGAACTGCCCCTGGTGAACCTGCAACCCGCCGATGGCCTGGTCTTCATTCAGTCGAACCCCTCCGGCGCCAGCGTCACCGTGGGCGGCGAATTCAAGGGCCTGACCCCGGTGGAAGTCAGCCTGCCCCCGGGCCAGCGCCATGAGTTCACCCTGATCCGGGAAGGTTATCACTCCAGACGCGTGCCATTGGAAATCCGCCCGGACCAGCAACACGATCTGGCGGTGGAACTCGAGCCGGTGCTGGTGGCGGTGCGGGTGGAGGCGGAGCCGCCCGACGCGGAGCTTTACGTCAATGGCGATCTGGTCGGTTCCGCCAACCAAACCGTGGAACTGCTTGCGGCCAGCCAGAGCATCGAAATCCGCAGCAATGGCTATGTGCCCTACGCCACCGAATTCATTCCCCGCCCCGGCCTCGATCAGGTCATCCGCGCCACCCTGCAATCCCTGGAGCAGGCCCGGCTGGAAAACATCGCCGTGGTAACCAATGCCGCGGGCCAGACCATGAAGCTGTTCTTCCCCGAAGGGCGCAGCTTCACCATGGGCTCCTCGCGCCGGGAAGCGGGCCGGCGGCCCAATGAAACCCTGCGGGAAGTCAAGCTCCAGCGGCCTTTCTATCTCGCCGAAACCGAAACCACCAATGAACAGTTCCGCCTGTTCGCGCCGGAACACAGCTCGGGCACCACCGCCGGCATGACCCTGGACAATGCCAGCCAGCCCGTGGTGCGGGTGTCCTGGCAACAGGCCGCGCTGTTCTGCAACTGGCTCAGCGAACAGGAGTCGCTGGCGCCTTTCTATCTGGTCGGCAACGGCCAGGTGACGGGTTTCGACCCGGAATCCACCGGCTACCGCCTGCCCACCGAAGCCGAGTGGGCCTGGGCCGCCCGGGTGGACCCGGAGGGCAACAGCCTGCGCTATCCCTGGGGCGATTCGCTGCCGCCGCCGCCGCGTTCGGGCAATTTCGCCGACATCAGCGCCCGCGCCTTTCTTGGCCTGGTGCTGCGGGATTACAACGACGGCGAAGCCGTCACGGCCCCGGTGGCCACTTTTCCGCCCAATCACCGGGGCCTGTACGATCTTGCCGGCAACGTCGCGGAATGGATGCATGACTATTACGGCTCGGTGGGACTGGGCGGAAACGCGCCAACCGACCCGCTGGGGCCCGAATCCGGCGAATCCCATACCCTGCGCGGCTCAAGCTGGGCCCATGCTTCCATCACCGAAATGCGTCTTTCCCACCGGGATTTCGGCGCCGAACCCCGTTACGATACAGGCTTCCGGGTGGCGCGTTATCTGGAAGAGGAGGAATAGCCAGTGAGTGAAGACAACCGCAGATTGAGCTTGCTGCTTGCCCTGGTTCTGGCAGGGGCCGGCGCGGGATTTGCCGGCGCCCGGCAGCAGGAGCGGGACGAGCCGGAACAGGCCGCCGCCGAACAACAGCAAGGGCAGGAGCAACAGGAGGAACCCGGGGCCGCCGAAGCCGGAGAAGAACAAAGCGGCGAAGACGGCGGGTTCGAGCGTTTCATTCCCACCGAACAGGTCTCCCGGGACCTCGGCGTCTCTTTCCCGGCGGATATCTAGGAATTTATGGGACAACACACCAGGACTCCACCAGCATGAGACAAGGCCTGCTCAACCAGACGCTGTACCAGTTGGCTGCGCTGATCACCGCGGTGATTATCGTCCACGCCATTTATGTGGCGATCATCCGCCCCAATGCCGACTTCATCCAGCAGCAACAGGCCCAGCTTCAGCAGGCCAACCCTGACTATGTGCCCGAACGCTCGGTCTACATCATCCTGCGCAATGTGGAGCAGGAAACCTGCATCATTCTTTTCCTCTGGGCGCTGTCGATCATCGGCCAGAAAACCGTGACCACCATGCGCGAGCGAAGACTGCTCGACCGCACACTGATTCCGCTTGCGGAAGGCATGAGCATCCTGCCCGAAGACGCCCGCAACTATTCCCGGCCGGTGCAGGGGCTGCCGGAGAAGGAACGCGAAAGGCTGCTGCCTCGGGCACTGCTTGCCGGCCTGCACCGTTTTCAGACCACCCGGGACATCCAGGACGTATCCAACACCATCCGCGACACCTGCGACACCGAAGCCGACCGCATGGAGACCGAACTCACCATCGTGCGCTATATCGCCTGGGCGATTCCTTCCATCGGTTTCCTCGGCACCGTGCGCGGCATCGGCACGGCCCTCGGCCAGGCCTATCAGGCGGTGGCCGGCGATATCGTGGGGGTGACCCAGAGCCTCGGGGTGGCCTTCAACTCCACCTTCGTGGCCCTGGTGGTGAGCATTCTGCTGATGTTCCTGCTGCACCAGTTGCAACTGCTCCAGGACCGGCTCGTGCTCGACTGCCAGAACTATTGCGACGACCGCCTGCTGCGGCGCCTGCAAGTGCCCGACCAGGAGCCGCCATCATGAGGTTTGCGGCAGCCATGCCCATATCGGCGCCGGGCGCTCCTTCTTCGGTTCTCCCGCGCCATCCCGAGCCTGTCATCCTGCGCGCAGTCGCAGGATCTCATTGGCTGGCCACTGACAGAGATTCTGCGACTGCGCTTCGCTCCGCGCAGAATGACAGCAGGGGTTCAGCACCAGAATGAGCACCGCGGGCCCAATGGTGATCGAACTGAATGACCTTGCCCTGGAGGCCGGGTCCGAGGCCGGATTGCTTGCGGCAAGCCCCGGCTTCGCGCTGGTGCGGGGAAAGGAAGTGATACTCGGCGCGGAAGCCGAAGCCCGGCACCGGCTCTACCCCACCAGCAGTTATGACAAGTTCTGGCATGAACTGAACATGGAGCCGCTGCATGCCACCCGCGGCCGCATCCGCCACCATGCCGACCTCGCCTACAGCCACTTGCTCGCCATTGCCGGGGAGGCGGAAATCGACGGCGAAGTCATATTCGCGGCGCCCGGGCATTTTTCCCGGGAACAGTTGGGGCTGTTGCTCGGCATTGCCGGCCAGTGCCCTTTCCAGGTTGCCGGCATGATCGACTCCGCTCTCGCCGCCGCCGGGGACGCCGAGACCGGGGATGAGCTGGTGTACATCGCCCTGCACCTGCATCAGATTCTGCTGACCCGGCTGCGGCGCAGCGGCGGCGAACTCGCGGTGGACAAGGTCGTCCAGGCGCCCCAGATCGGTCGCCAGCAACTGCTCGACGCCCTGCTGCGAATCGCCAATGACGCATTCATCCGCCAGTGCCGCTTCAATCCCCAGCATGAAGCGGCGTCGGAGCAGCAATTGTATTCCCTGCTCGCGGACTGGCTCGACTCGGCTGGACCAGAACAGGAGGGGGCGCGGGAAGGAGCCCGGGAAAGCCTGCCAATGGAGCTGGACGCCGGCACGATGACCCATCGCGCCAAGCTGCCCCAGGACCAGATCCTGTCCGCTCTGGGCAAGCCCTGGCGGAGCCTGCTCGCGTCCCTTGCCCCCCTGCTGGAATCCCCGGCCACGGGCATCCTGCTCGACCATCGGCTCGCGCATCTGCCGGGGGTTCGCGCCGCACTCGGCGAGGCGGGGCCGTTGCGGATTGCCAGACCCGGGACAATCATCGAAAACTGCCTGCGCCATGGGGACCGGATTACCGCGGGCGAGGGCGTGCGCCGGATCCGGTCGCTGGCGTTGGACGAAGCCAGCGAGACAACCGGGCCCGGGGATACACCGGCAATGCCCACCCATGTCCTGTTCCGTAACCGCGCCCTGCCGGTGGATGATCTGCCCCTGGTGAGCCAGGCCAATGGCAGCGGCGGCGGCGCCCTTGCCCTGGATGTTCCGGGCCCGGCGGCAACCCTCGGGCGAATCGTCCTGCGCCAGTCCCGGGTATTGCTCGACTGCGGTGACAACGAATTCCGCCTCAACGACGCTCCGGTGACGGGAAGCCAGCCCTTGCGGCTCGGCGACCGGGTCCGTTTTCCACAAGCCGCCGGTGAACTGCTGCTGATCGAGGTGGGCGATGGCCGGCGGACGTAGAAGGCCCCGGCGCGGCGTATCGCCGCTGAGCCTGGCGTTTCTCGACGTCATGTTCTGCGGCTTTGGCGCGGTCATCCTGATCTTCCTGATTCTCGACCACACCTCCACGGTTTCCACCGTGGAAAGCAGCCCGGACCTGGAAATCGAACTCAACATGCTGCAAAGGGAGATCGAGGAAGGCGTGGAAGGCAACCGGGAGTTGCGCAATCTGCTGGCGGACCTCAGCGAGGAATACGAGCGCGGCGAAGTCGAATCCGAACAATTGCGCGAGCAGGTGGAGTTGCTGCGGCGCGAACTCGAACTGCTGGAAAACAGCGGCGCCGACAGCGACCAGTTGCGCGACCGGCTGCTGTCCGACATCGAATCCCTGGAAACCCGCATCGAGGAATTGCAGGCCCAGGAATTCGAGCGTTCGGGCAACAACGTGCGGCAGTACCTCGGCGACGGCAACCGGCAATACCTTTCCGGGATGTTTCTCGGCGGCCAGCGGGTGCTGATTGTTGTGGACGCCTCCGCCAGCATGCTCGACGAAACCCTGGTCAATATCATCCGCACCCGCAACATGCCCGACGAGCGCAAGGTGCTCGCGCCCAAGTGGCGCCGGGTGTTGCGGGCGGTGGACTGGATCACCACCCAGATTCCCGTCACCAGCCGCTACCAGCTGTGGAGCTTCAATACCGACGTGACGCCGGCGTTGCCGGGGGACGCCCAGGCCTGGCGCGAAATCGCCGACCGCGACGACCTGGAGGAAGCGGTGGACAATCTGCGCGCGACGATTCCCGAAGGTGGCACCAATCTGGAGCAGGTCTTCCGCATGGCCGCAGGCATGTCGCCGCCGCCGGACAATATCTTCCTGATCACCGACGGCCTGCCCACGGTGAACCGGCCCGGCCCGGCAAGCGGCCTGGTGACTCCCCGGGACCGCATCGAGCTGTTCGAGGAGGCGATCGAAGAACTTCCACCCGGCGTTCCGGTCAATACCATACTGATGCCGCTGGAAGGCGACCCGAGCGCGGCGGCGGCCTACTGGCAACTGGCGATGATGACCAGAGGCTCGTTTTTGTCTCCATCGAGGGATTGGCCATGACGTATCCGAAGCCGATCACGGGCTCGTTCCTGTCTCCGCCAAGAGACTGGCCATGACGCGAACTACATGGGCGGCAAGATGAAACGCAGAAACCGCGAAGTCGAGCAGTTCAGCATATCCTTTCTGGATGTGGCTTCCTGTGGTTTTGGCGCCATCATCATTCTGCTGATGATTACCAAGTCGGCGGCGCCGGAAACCGAGGCGCTCACCGAAACCCTGCCCGCCGGCGTCATCCAGGAATTGCAGGAGCAGCTTTTCGCCATCCGCTCGCAAACCACCGAGCTGCGGGAAGAAGTCAACTCCGCCGAATCGCGCAACGCCAGCGTGCGGCAACTCAACGCCAGCCTGCGCAGCCAGCGGCAGGCCCTCGAAGGCGAATACGCCCTGGCCCGGGAACAGGGCGATGACATAACCGAGGAAATCGGCCAGTTGCTCCTCGCCCGGCAAACCCTCACCGAAGAGATGCAGCGCCTGTTCGACGAGACCACAGTACAGGAAAGCAGTTACATCGGCGGCGTGCCGGTGGATAGCGAATACATCATTTTCGTCATCGACACCTCGGGCAGCATGTACGAAAACGCCTGGGGCAGAATGCTCGAAGTGATCGAGGAAACCCTCGACGTGTATCCCCAGGTACTGGGCATCCAGGTGATGAACGACATGGGCGACTACATGTTCAGCTCCTTCCGCAATCAATGGATTCCGGATACCCCCTCGCGCCGGGTCCAGATCATTTCCACCCTGCGCAGTTGGGATCCGTACAGCAACAGCAGCCCGGTGGAAGGCGTTACCGCGGCCATCGGTTCGTTTTATGAGCCGGGCCGGAAAATCAGCGTCTATGTGCTCGGCGACGATTTCCAGCAGGGAGGCTCCATCGAGCAGGTTTTGCGCAACATCGACCGGATCAATGTGGAAGACGCCAACGGCGACCGGCTGGTGCGCATCCATGGCATCGGTTTTCCGGTAATATTGAGCGGGTCCGCCAGATTTCAGCAAAGCGGCTATCGTTACGCATCGCTGATGCGGGAGTTGACCCAGCGCAACGGCGGCACATTCGTGGGGCTAAACGACTTCAGGTAAGCGACCAGTGAATCATCCCGGCATGGCCATCGTGAAACTCCTGCTGCCCGCGCTGCTGCTCAGCGCCTGCGGCGCCAGCAGCGTGGTGATCAGCGGCAGTTTCCCCACGCCCAATATCGGCAAGCTGCCGCTATCCCTGGCGGTGGTCTACGACGACACCCTGGAGGAATTCACTTACACCGAATACAGCGAAACCGGCCAGGAGGAGTACCATATCCAGAGCGGCCAGTCCCATATCGAGCTGTTCAACGCCATATTGCCGGCGATGTTCGACCGGGTGATCCGGGTGGACGCCGTGGAGGAAGGCGCCGGGGCGGGGGTCGACGCCATCTTCGTGCCCAATATCGAGGAATTCCAGCTTGCCCTGCCGGCCAAGACCCGGCTCGACGTGTACGAGGTGTGGATCAAGTACAACATGCGGCTGCTTACCACCGAAGGCGATTATCTCGCCGACTGGGTGCTCACTTCCTACGGCAAGACGCCCACGGAGACTTTCGTGAGCACCGAGACCGCCATCAACGACGCCGCCATCGTGGCGCTGCGGGATCTGGCGTCCACCTTTGCGCTCAGTTTCGCCCAGGTGCCCGAGATCAGCGACTGGCTGGCGAACCGATGAGGCCGACGGAGAATATCCGATGAATGCGCTCAAGTTCCGCGAAACCGGCCAGGGCAAGGCGGGCGGGCTGTTGCTGCTGCTGGCGCTGATCGCGGGATGCACCAGCACCACCGTGGACGAGTTCCGCCAGGGCGACACCGGCATCGAAAGCCATGAATCCGTGGTAATCCTCGGCCGGCGCCAGGCCGGCAACCGGGAGACGAGTTCCGATTTCGTCGAATGCGTGGGGGACCGCCTCGCCCAGGGCGTTGACGGGCTCAGCGTGGTGCCCGAACAGGAATTTCTCGATGCCATGTTCCCCTGGTTCGAGCCCCGCACCGCGCCATTGCAGCCCGAACACCTCGGGCGGCTCATGGTGGAGGAACAGGTGGCCCTCACCATGCGGGATTTCGGCGTGCGCTACATTATCTGGGTCGATGGTTTCACCGAGACGCTGAACCGGGTGGGCTCGATCTCCTGCACCGTCGCCCCCGGCGGCGCCGGCTGCTTCGGCTATGGTTCCTGGGAAGACGACGCCAGCTTCAATGCGGAGATCTGGGATGTGGAGAACTACAATGGCGTCGGCCAGATCAGCACCGACGCCACCGGGCAGTCCTTCATGCCGGCCATCGTGATTCCGATCCCGCTCATCGCCCGGGTCGAGGCCAATGCCTGCCAGCGGCTTGGCGACCAGTTGAAAAGTTTTGTCATCGGAGGCTGATACCAGCCTGATCGCGGGGTAGGCCCAATGAACAGATTACCGGACCGGTTACCATCCCTGGCGGCGACGGCTTCGCTCTGTCTTGCCGCCCTGCTGCTCGAGGCCTGCGCCGTCAATCCGGCTACGGGGACGCCGAATCTGGTGCTGATGTCCGGCGACCGGGAAAAGGAAATCGGCCTGGAAGAACACGAGAAAATCGCCCAAAGCTCGGTTTTCTACGAAGACGAGGCGCTCAATGCCTACGTAACCGAAATTGGTAACCGGGTGGCCCAAGTAGGTGACCGGCCCGATCTCGAATACCAGTTCCACATTGTCGACAGCCCGGAAATCAACGCCTTCGCCCTCCCCGCCGGTTATGTCTATGTCAATCGCGGCCTGCTCAATTACCTCAATAGCGAAGCCGAACTCGCCGCCGTGCTCGGCCATGAGATCGCCCATATCACCGCCCGCCACGCCGTGCAGCAACACGCCCGGGGGGCGCTGGCGAACGCCGCGGCCCAGGTGGGGGGCATCGCCACCGCGGTGGTTACCGGCAGCGGCTATGTGGGCTCGCAGATTTCCCAGGTGGCCTCGATCTGGGCCCGGGCCGGCCTCAGCGGTTATGGCCGGGAACATGAACTCGAAGCCGACCAGCTTGGCGCCGAATACATGCGCGACGCGGGCTACGACCCCATCGGCATGATCGAAACCCTCACGGTGCTGAAAAACCATCAGGACTTCACCCGCCTCACCACCAATCGCGGCGGCGGCTATCACGGCCTGTTCGCCTCTCATCCCCGCAGCGACCAGCGGCTGCAGCAGACCATCGCCCAGGTGCGGGATTTCGGTTCCCAGGCCATTCCGCAAGAAGACAACAGCCGCTTCCGGGAAGCCATCGAAGGACTGATCTACGGCGAGAGCCGCCTTGCCAGAACCAACGAAACCCGCAATCGCTATTATCAGACCCTGCTCGGCTATACCATGGTCTTCCCCGACGACTGGTCTGTCAGCGAAACCACCACCACGGCCACCGGCAGCGCGCCGGGCCAGGGCTCGCTCAGGGTGGAAGCCCTGCGCCTGCAAAGAAACCAGTCGCCCAGGGACTTCCTCTCCGACCGGCTGCAACAGGCCCATCTCGAACAATCCGAAGCCCTGGAACAATTCCGCCTGCTCGGCCATACCGGCGTCGCGCTCAATCCCGCCACCGGCGGCAAGGAGCGCGTGGCGGTGATTTATTTCGGCCCCCGGGCCTATCTGATCACCGGAGAATTGCCGCCCGATTCCCTGGAAGAAACCGACGCCCTGCTGCTGGAGTCAATCCGCAGTTTCCGGCCCATGGAGCGCGGCGAGATCGCAATCGCCGAGGAATTGCGAATCCACTGGGTCGTGGCGGACGAAAATTTCGATTACGCCGTCGCCGCCCGCAACTCCAGGATCAAGGAGTATCCCGAGGAAACCCTGCGCCTGCTCAATGGCCATTACCCCATCGGCAACCCGGAACCGGGCGAATGGATCAAGCTCGTCGAGTGATCGGCGACATGACGGCGAACTCCGCGCCATGGATGACATGAACAACCTCACGGAATCTCCAATGAGATTCTGCGACTTCGCTCCGCTACGCGCAGAATGACGGAGCGGGTGCGGCGCCAACATGAGAAACTCCAACTCCGGGCCTGAAGACGGGACCGCGCCGGGGAAGTATCTGATCGTCGGGCCGTCCTGGGTCGGCGACATGGTCATGGCCCAGTCGCTGTTCCGGCAACTGAAGGCCAATCATCCCGATAATGGAATCAGCGTCCTTGCGCCGGCCTGGACCCGCCCCCTGCTTGAGCGCATGCCCGAAGTGGAGCAAAGCCTCGACTCGCCCTTCCGCCGCGGCGAGTGGCGCTGGGGCGGGCGCCGGGAATTCGGCCGCGGCTTGCGCCAGAGAGGCTTCACCCACGCCATCGTCCTGCCCAATTCCTTCAAGTCGGCCCTGGTCCCTTTTCATGCCGGGATTCCCCGGCGGACCGGGTGGCGGGGCGAATGGCGCGGCTGGCTCCTCAACGACTGCCGCCGCCTGAACAAGGAGAAGTTACCCAGGATGGTGGAGCGATTCGTGGCATTGGGGCTGCCGCCGGACAGCCCGCTCCCCGCCGAGCTGCCCCGGCCGCGCCTGCAGGTGCGGGAACCCGACCGCGACCAGGCCCTGGCCAGGCTGAAACTGGACCCGCAACATCCTGTGCTCGCGCTCTGCCCGGGGGCGGAGTTCGGGCCATCCAAGCAGTGGCCCGCTGCGGGCCATGCCGAGCTGGCGCGGGATTATCTTGCCCGGGGTTGGCAACTGTGGCTGTTCGGTTCGGAAAACGACCGGGGCATCGCGGCGGAAATCATCGCCGGTATCGGCGATGAATGGTCTTCCCGCTGCCGCGACCTCACCGGCGAAACGAGCCTCGCCGAAGCCATCGACCTGCTTTCCCTGGCCGGGGCTGTGGTCTCCAATGACTCGGGGCTCATGCACGTCGCCGCCGCCCTGGACCGGCCGCTGGCGGCAATCTATGGCTCAAGTTCGCCGAAATTCACCCCGCCACTGGCCGAAAAGGTAGAATTGCTCGCCACCGGCATCGAATGCCAACCCTGTTACCAGCGCGAGTGTCCCTATGGCCATTTGCGCTGCCTGACCGGAATACAGCCCGAACTCGTGGCCGGGGCCATCGAAAGACTGCGGGGCCAGGAGCCTGCGCCGTAGGAATTCGCGAAAGCGAAAATTCGCTATCGCCGCGCCCCTGGCCGGTCGGTTGAGGCGAATATTGGTGAATATGCAACGAAATCGAGCGGCCAGGGGCGTGGATGAGAGCGGATTTGCAGCCGTGAATTCCTACGGCGCAGGCTCCTAAACTCCGGGGAAGCGGCGAATTGCGGATTCTGATCGTCAAGGTCTCTTCGCTGGGAGACATCATCCATACCCTGCCGGCCGTCACCGACGCCGCCAACGCCCGCAAGGACGTGGTGTTCGACTGGGTGGTGGAAGAAAACTTCGTCGATGTGCCCGGCTGGCACCCGGCGGTGGACAAGGTAATCCCCGTCTCCCTCCGGCGCTGGCGGCGCAATCCGCTGAAAACCTGGCTCCAGCGCGAGGTTCGCGCGTTCCGGCAACGCCTGCGGGCCGAGCATTACGACCTGGTCATCGACGCCCAGGGCCTGATCAAGAGCGGCATCATCAGCCGCATGTCCAAGGGGCTCACCATCGGCCTCAGCAACCAGACCGCCAGGGAGCCGCTTTCCTCGCTGTTCTACAACCAGTCGTACTCGGTGCCATGGGACACCCATGCCGTGGACCGGCTGCGGCAACTGTTCTCCCGGGCGCTGAACTATCGCTACAGCAAGTCCTCGGTGGATTACGGCATCGAATTGGGGCGAATCAGCCAGGAGGCTCCGTCCGGGTCTTCCGGCATCGTGCTCTTTCTCCATGGCACGACCTGGGCCACCAAGCACTGGCCCGACGCCTACTGGCGCCAACTCGGCGAAAACGCTGCCGCCGCCGGTTACCGCATCGAGCTTCCCTGGGGCGACCCGGAGGAAAAACGCCGGGCGGAGCTGATCGCCGGCGGCAACCCGAACGCCACGGTGCTGGAGAAGCAGAGTCTCACCGGACTGGCCCGGCACATGCTGCAAGCCGATGGCGTGATTGCCGTGGATACCGGACTCGGCCATCTTGCCGCCGCCCTCGGCAAGCCCGCGCTGACGCTGTACGGCCCCACCAATCCCGACCTCAGCGGCACCTACGGCCGCCGCCAACTGCATCTCGCCGCGGACATCGATTGCGCGCCCTGCATGAAGAAAACCTGCGCCTATCAGGGTGAGCCGGTGTTCGACCGGGAGCAGGGCGAAACTTTCCCCGTGCGGCCTCCCTGTTTCGCCAGCCACAGGCCCGATGCGGTCTGGCGGCGCTTTGAAAAACTGCTGGCAGGGAACCCATGAAGCTGGCCTTTCTGATCTATACCTGGTTCCCGTATGGCGGCCAGCAGCGCGACATGCTGCGTCTGGCCAGGGAATGCCGCGCCCGGGGCCACGGAGTTACGGTGTACGCCATGACCTGGCATGGCCCCGAGCCGGAAGACCTGCGGCTCAGGCTGATCCCGGCCCGCGGCCTAACCCGCCTCGGGCGATACCGGAGCTATACCACGTTGCTGGAACAGGAGTTGGCCAGGGAACCGGCGGACCTGGTGCTCGGCTTCAACAAGATGCCCCTGCTCGATGCCTATTTCGCCGCCGATTCCTGCTTTGCCGAAAAGGCCCTCGGGCAGCGCGGCGCCTGGTATCGCCTGAGTTCCCGTTTCCGCCATTTCCGCGCCTACGAGCAGGCGGTCTTCGGCCCGGCAAGCGCAACGGTTTCCCTGTTGCTGAGCGAGCGGCAACGGGAAGAGTATCTGCGCCATTACCCAGGCTGTGCCGACCGCTTGCGCCTGCTGCCACCGGGCCTTGCGGCCGACCGCAAAGTCGCCCGGCGCAATGCGGCCGCGAGACAGGCCTGCCGCGGGGAACTCGGGCTTGGAACAAATGAAAGGCTGTTGCTTCAGGTAGGCTCGGGCTTTCGCATCAAGGGGGTGGATCGTTCCCTGCGCGCACTGGCTTCCTTGCCGGAAGAAGTCCGGGAAAACTGCCGCTATCTGCTCATTGGCCGCGGTCGCGCGGCTGGCCCCCGGCGGTTGGCCCGCAGGCTCGGCGTCGCCCACCGGGTCCACATCCTGCCCGGAAGAGACGACATTGATCGCTATTACCAGGCGGCGGACCTGCTGCTGCATCCGGCCTGGTCGGAAAGCGCCGGTCATGTGTTGCTCGAAGCCCTTGTGGCGGGCCTGCCGGTGCTGACCACCGCGAGCTGCGGCTATGCCGTGCATGTCAATCGGGCCAACGCCGGCCAGGTCTGCGGCGAACCTTTCGCCCAGCGGGAACTCAACCGCCGCCTCGGAGACATGCTCGGCCAACTCCACAGCGCGCCCTGGAGCGGGAACGGCCTGCGCTATGGCCGCGAGGAAGAACTCGATAAGATGCCCGAAGCAGCGGTGGATGTTCTCGAACAGCTTGGCGCGCGAACGAAACCATGACCACAGGCAGCCCCACATACACCCTCGGCCTTGCCGGCGCCATCGGCCACGATCCCGCCGCCGCGCTGTTTCGCGACGGCGAACTGATCGCCGCGGTGGAAGAGGAAAGGCTGACCCGCCGCCGTCACGCCCGGGGCGAAATGCCCTATCACGCCACCCGGCAATGCCTGCAGATCGCCGGCGTCCGGGCGAGCGAAATCAACCGCATCGCCATTCCCTACAGCCCCATCAGCCTGTTCGACGCGGCGCGCTGGCACTATGCCCGGCGCCACTGGTACGCCCCGGACCGCAGCCTCGACTGCCTGCTCAACGGCAACCGCCGCTACCGCCGCTATCTTCGCCGGTTGCGGGGGTTGCTGGCGCAGTTGCACATCGCACCGGAGCAAGCGCCAATCCTGCCGGTGGAACATCAGCTCGCCCATGCCGCCAGCGCCTATCTCCTGAACGAACCCGCGGAAAAAACCGCAATCTTCTGCAATGACGTGAAGGGCGAGTACAGCAACATGCTCTTCGCCGTGGGCGAGGAGGGCCGCATCCGCAAGCGCAAGGAATTCCACAATCCGGACTCGCTCTGCGGCATGTACGCGGCGCTCACCGATTACCTTGGCTTTGAAATTCTCGACGGCGAATTGCGCGTCATGGGAATCGCTCCCCTGGGGGATCCGGGCAGGTATGACCTGTCGCCCCTGGCAGGCTGCCGGCGGGGCAGGCTCAGAGTCAACAACAAGCTGATTGGCACCGTTGGGCTGCGCCGCTACAAGGCCCGCTCCCGGGGCCATTACTTCAGCCAGAAGCTGGTGGAATTGCTCGGGCCGCGGCGGGTCGGCAATCTGGTGGACGACCCCTATCTCCATTACGCCGCCGCCATCCAGCGACTCTACGAAGATCTGGCCCTGCAACTGCTGGAACACCATCTCGGCGATGTGCTCGCGGAAACCGGCGTGCTTGCCGTGGCGGGCACCGGCGCCATGAACCTGCGGCTTAACCAGCGGCTGGCAAACTGGGACAAGGTAAAACGCCTCATCGTCCACCCCGCCTGCAGCGATTCGGGAACCGCCATCGGCGCGGCGGCCCACGTCATTCGGGCGGAGGGCGAGAAGCTGGCGCCGGTGAACAATCTGTTGCTCGGCCCCGCCTATGCTTCCAGCGAGTGCATTGCCGCCTGCCGCAACCACCGCGACAAACCCCGCTGGGAAGCGCTTGATGATCCCCACGGCAAGGCCGTGGAACTGCTGGCGGCGGAAGAACTCGTGGGCTGGTTTCGCGGCGCTTTGGAATTCGGCCAGCGCAGCCTCGGCAATCGCTGTGTGCTGGCGCATCCGCAACAGAAGAACGTTTCCGAGTTGATCAACAGCCAGCTCAAGTTTCGCGAGATCAAAAGACCCTTTGCCGCCGCAGTGCTTGCCAGCGCCGCCGGGGAACTGCTCGAAGGCCGGCAAGCGGACCCCTGGCGCAGCATCGGGGTGAACATCGCGGAAGGCTGGCGCCAGCGCTATCCCCACATCGTCTACGAGGATGGAAGCACCCGGGTGCAGGTGGTCGAGGCCGGGCGCTTCCCGGATTTCCATCGCCTGCTGACCCGCTTCGAGCGGGAAACCGGCCATCCCCTGCTGATCAGCACTTCCATGAGCCGCCCCGGCGAAGCGCTGGTCTGTTCGCCGGAGCACGCCATTGAACTGTTCGTCAATTCGGGCCTGAAATACCTGATCCTCGAAGACCTGCTGGTCACCCGCCGCCCGGAAGAGGATAGCTGGTAGGGTTCTCCGCGTTCCTATCTGCGCCGGTAGATGAAGATGGAGGGCGCGCCGGTTTCGGGAAAGTCGGCGACGGGTTCAAGCAATGCGGAAATTTCGGGTTTATCCCGCAATTGGTCGAGAACCACCGATGTCTCCACCACAACAAGATCGCCCGATTCCGCCGCAAGAATCCGCTCTTTGGCCAGTTGCGGCTGGACCTGGTCGTACTCGGGAACCAGGCCGCTGAAATACGCCACCGCCCGGACATTGGTGATCAGCGCGGCGGCCCCGTCGTGATTGGCGTCGAGCCAGGCGATGGCATCCCCGACATAGGTCTTCGAGCGGCCGAAGCTGTAGAAGGAGTCCACCGCGGAGAAGCTGAAGAACAACACGAGCAGCCAGGCCGCGGCCCGGCTTCCCGGCAGCGCCCTTGTCAGCATTTCCCGGGCTATGAAGGGCACGAAGATGGCGAGGGAAAGGCTGAACACCATGGCGTAACGGCTTGTCAGGTAGCGCGTCAGCAGGATGAAGCCAAGCACCGTGAGCAGATTGATGAGGGCGAAAGCGATGATCGGCAGGGCGGCATTGCGGTCCGGCAATAGCCACCGTTTCCAGTACCCCCACGCCAGAATCAGCGTGAACGGCATGCCTACGGCGTAGAACAGTTCCACCACCAGGATCGCCAACAAGCCCGCGACCAGAAACAGCGGCAGATAACGCCCGGACCAGGTGGCGGCATGCCCGCCGAAAATGACCTCGGCGGCGGCCTGCTGGCTCGCGGGATCAAACAGCGATTGCACAAAGGGCAGATAGGTGGCGGCCGATTCGATCATCTGATGGAACAGGTTCAAACCGAATGCCAGGCCGCCCAGCAAACACAGCAGCAAGGCGCCCAGCGCCGCCGCCAACATGCGAAAGCGCAGCAGGAACCGCTCGGCCCGGGAGTAGCGTTGATCGAAGAGCAGGCATAACGGCGCAAGCAACAGATAAAGCGCCGCCTCCGGGCGGAACAATGTGGCGAACACCATCGCCGCGGCGAAGAACAGGCAATACTTCCATGAACTTTCGGCGCCATAGGCAATCAGGCACCACAGCCCGAGCAGGGAAAAGGCCCAGAATCCGGTATCGCGCAGAATGAGATAGCGGTATTCGTTGATTTCCGGAAAAAGCAGAATCGTCAGCGCCGCCAGGGCGAGCAGGCGGCGGTCCGTGGAGAACTCCCGGCAGATGCTGACGAAAGCGAATGCCAGCAGGGCGAAGAACAGCGCATTGAGCAGGTAGGCTGAGGCAAAGGGCCCCGGCCCCAGGGAGCCGACCAGCCCGAGCAGCACCGGATAACCGGCCCAAGCATAGTGCGCGAAGGCGGCTTCGATTCCCTGATCGAGGAAAATCCGGGCGGTGCGGATGTAGACAAAGGCGTCGTCATTGGGCACCGCTACGCTCAGCCCCGCCCACGCCGAAAGCAGCAGGCTCGCCGCAACCGCCCACAGCCTCGCATCGATCCGCTCAAGCCGCTCGACAAGCCTGCCGGGGCCGTCGCTCATGGCTCAGGAACCCGCGTCGTCATCGGCTTGCCGGTACAGGTCCGCTTCGCCGTCCGGCCGGGTCTTGAAGCGCTTGTGCAGCCACAGATACTGCTCCGGCTGTTCGCGCACGGCCTGCTCCACCAGGCGGTTGATCCGGATGGCGTCTTCGCGCTCGTCGCCACAGGGAAAGTCTTCCAGTTCGGGGCTGATGCGCAAATGGTAGCCTGAATTGTCCGACCGCCGGTAATGACTGAAAAAAAGCACCGGCGAATCATTGGCGGAGGCATAGCGGCTCGTGGCGGTAATCGTGGCCGCATCGACCCCGAAGAATGGCACGAAAACCGCCCGGCGCGGGCCATAATCCTGATCCGGCGCGTACCACAGCGCAAACCCGTCCCGCAGGCTGCGCAGCGCCCCGCGCACATCGCGCCGCTCGATCACCCGGGGATACAGCCTGCCGCGGCGATGGAACATCACCGCATCGAATAGGGCGTTTTCATGGGCGCGATAACTGACCGCCATGGGATGAAACAGGCTGAGCAGAAAGCCGCCGATCTCCAGCGTCGAAAAATGCGCCGCCACCAGCAATGCCCCCCGCCCTCTCGCCAGCGCCCGTTGCAGGTTCTCCAGCCCTTCGATACTCGTGCGTGAGCGAAAGTCCTCCGGGTTGCGGTACCAGGAAATCGCAACCTCGACCAGCCCGATTCCATTGGCCACGAAAACCCGCCGCGCCAGCCGCTTTCGGGCCCGGGCATCAAGCTCGGGAAAGCACAGCCGCAGATTCACCTCACAGACGTGTCGCCGCCAGCGCGCCAGCCGATAGCTGAGCAGCCCGAGCCCCGCCCCAAGCCGAAGCTGCCAGGACCAGGGCAATCGCGCCACCAGCCAGGCCATTCCAAGCAGCGCCCAGATGCCCCAGTACCGGGGCCACCAAAACCCCCGCAATTCAACTACTTCACCCGACCCTCCCCGCGCCATCCAAGCCAAACCCCGACCAGACCGAAGCCATAACCCTAGCTAACTCCCGCCGGGATTAAAAGCCGGGGCCCCGCAACTGCGGCCACCACCAGCCAGAAGATCGGCGCCGGATGCAGGTAACCCTTGAATTCCCCGTTCTTCTGATCGTATATCACCGCTGGCACGAAGTTGACCGTCAAAAAAATGTTGGCGAGAAAAGCAACGAAATTAACGAGTCCCATTTCGAATCATCCTCCTCTGTAAATGTCGAAAAAGCGCCAAGGACAATGCCATCTCACAGGCATATGCTACTATCCGGCTCGCCCTCCCGGTAGAGGCGGCGAGCCCCATGAAACCTTCGATGCCTGCCTTTCAGGATGCAAGATTGCTCGTAGTGGGAGATGTCATGCTCGACCGCTACTGGCATGGCGACGCCTCGCGGATTTCCCCGGAAGCGCCGGTGCCCGTGGTGCGGGTGGGCAAACGCGAAGACCGCCCCGGCGGCGCCGGCAACGTTGCCCTCAATATCGCGGCATTAGGCAGCGCCGCCACACTGGTCGGCACAGTGGGCGATGATGACACCGCCCAGGAATTGCGGGACAGGCTGGAAGCCGCCGGGGTCTACTGCAAGTTCCAGCACTCCGCGGACAAGCCCACCATCACCAAACTGCGCGTGATCGGTCGCCAGCAGCAACTGATCCGGCTCGATTTCGAAGAGCGTTTCAGCCCCGGCGACATCGAAGGGCTCGCCGCCACGATTGCCGAATTGCTGCCGCGGTCCCAGGTCCTGCTGCTATCCGATTATGACAAGGGCGTTCTCGGCCAGGTGGAGGAACTCATCGCCCTGGCCCGCGAGCAAGACATCCCCGTCATCGTGGACCCCAAGGGAAAAGATTTCCGACGCTATCGCGGGGCGACCCTGATAACCCCCAATCTGGCGGAGTTCGAAGCCGTCATGGGTCCAAGCGCCAATGAACAGGAACTGGTGGACAAGGGCGAGCAACTGATAGCCGGGCTTGAACTCGAAGCCCTGCTCATCACCCGGGGCGAAAACGGCATGACGCTGATTCGCCCCCATGCGCCGGAATTGCATCTGCCCGCCAGGGCTCAGGAAGTCTATGACGTGACCGGCGCCGGGGACACGGTAATCTCGGTGCTTTCCGCGGCGCTGGCGGCGGGGGAGAAACTCGCCGATGCGGTGGTGCTGGCCAATCTTGCCGCGGGGCTGGTGGTGGGCAAACTTGGCACCGCCGCCATCAGCGCGCCGGAATTGCGCCGGGCGCTGATGGCCGAACTCGACAGCGGTCGCGGCATCATGAGCGCCGACCAGTTGCGCATCGCCGTGGAGGACGCCCGGGAACACGGCGAGCGTATCGTCTTCACCAATGGCTGCTTTGACATCATCCACGCCGGCCATGTGGGCTATCTCGACGAGGCTCGCAAGCTCGGGCACCGTCTCGTGGTGGCGGTGAACGACGATGCTTCCGTGGGCAGATTGAAAGGCTCCGGCCGCCCCATCAATCCCCTGGACCGGCGCCTGCGGGTACTGGCCGGCCTCAGCGCGGTGGACTGGGTAGTGAGCTTCAGCGAAGACACGCCGGAGAATCTGCTGCGGGAATTGCGGCCGGAGGTGCTGGTCAAGGGCGGGGACTATACGCTGGACCAGGTGGTGGGAGGGGAGCTCGTCAGAGACTGGGGCGGCGAAGTGCATGTACTCGCCTTTATTGACGATTGTTCGACTTCGGCGATGGTGGAGAAGATGCGGGGAGGGTAACGAAGCATCGCCGCTGTCGGGCAGGGGTGTCTGGCGGGCGCCGTGAATACATCCCTGTAGGCTCTGCTCGCGCATCCATGCGCTCGAAGCCGCCAGACACCCCTGCCCGACAGCGGCTTACGGCATGCCGCATCTTCAGTGGGTTAAAGGGGTAGGGTGTGCTGAAGGTTAGGGTGCGAGGGTGTCGGAGGCCGCCTTGATGTTTTGCCGGAGGTGGGTTGGGTTGATGGTGCCGGTGAGGATGGAGCTTACTCCGGGGGGGGCGAGGAGGAAGCGGAAGGTTTCGGTGGCGTCGGCGCCGGGGGTATGTAGGGCGTGGCCGCTGGCGAGACCTTTCTTGATGAGGACGCCTTTGCCGGCCCGGTGAGCCTGTTCGATCACCGGGGCCTGGCTGGTGTCGGCGCGGTTGTAGGTGAGCATCAGCACATCGACGAGTTCCATGGCCCGCAGGCCGCCGGCGACGGTCTTGGAACTCATGCCGACGGCGCGCAGCAGGCCTTCGGCGCGCAGCCTGTCGAGCGTCTCGACGCAGTCGGACTTTTCCAGAATGTCCAGATCGTTTCCGTCGGAGTGAATCAGCACGATATCGATACGATCAGTGCGCAAGTGGCGCAGGCTTTGTTCGACGCTGGCGCGCACATGGCCGGCGGAAAAATCGAACCGCGAGACGCCGCCGGCGAAAGTTTCTCCCACCTTGGTGCAAATCAGCCAATGGTCCCGCTGCGGCAGGAGCCGGCCAAGGCGCTGTTCGCTGCTGCCATAGGCGGGGGCGGTGTCGATAAGGTTCATCCCCGCCTCCCTGGCCTGGGCGAGCAGCGCCATGATTTCCCGGTCGGAAGGAAGCTCAAACCCCGTGGGATACTTCACTTGTTCATTGCGACCGAACTTTACCGTGCCAAGCCCGAGGCAGGGGACATCCATGCCGGTGTTGCCGAGTTTGCGTCTGGGCAGCATCAGATCAATTCCAATCAATTCCAGAAGGGCCGGGCGAAAGCGGGCGACCTGGGGAAGACGCTGGCTAGCTGGCCCGAATCGTCCACTTGAGACCCGCCGGCGTTGCCGGGCCCGATTCCGTCGTCCAGCAGCTTGCGCATCACCAGGTCCGCCAGCACCGGCACCAGGGCGAGCTTTACCGGCCAGGCCACGATGACATCCTGTTCGGCGCACAGGCTGGCATTGTCGGGCCTGCGGCCGCCCGGGCTTGCCGGTTCCGCTCGATTGATGTCGAGGCAGCGCCATTCCAGCTCATCCAATACCGCGTCCGGCAGCAGTTCGGCGAGCATGGCCCTGGCCACTTCGAGCTGCCGGTCATCCGCGCGCTCGACACCGGTTTCGGCGAGGTCGCCGCCGAGATACCAGACCGGAATGTCATTCGCGTCGCGATGGGAAGTCATGGTGAGCCGGGGAGTGGCGCTAAGGCCCGAACCAAGCACATGGAGGAAGGTCTCGGGCAGCGCGGCGCCAGTGACCGAAACCATCTTCAGCGGCCGCGACTGGCAGCGGGGAGTGGTCAGCCCCGCCTGTTCGCTCAGTGCCCGATTGCCTTCGCCGGCGCAGAAGATATAGCGCCGGGCCTTGATTCGCAACGACCCTTCGGCGCCTTGCACCCGCAATTCCCGGTGGCCGCCAGTCCGCTCGAATGTCAAGGTATTTTCCGTGCCATCACTTCCCAAAGCAAATATGCGCCCGGCATGCCCCTGCGCCAGGGCCCGAATCAGGGAATGGGTGTCCACCACAAAATCCGGCAGGCGATACACCAGGCCGCGGCCCCGGAGAAATCCGGGGATTTCCATTTCTGCGGCCACTTCCGTCCCGCCGGCAACCGCCTTGCTGCCAAGAAAAGCCTTCATGCCGCCGCCAAGACCCTCGCCGGACCAGAGATAGAGGTGTGGGCTGGACAACTTGCATGCGGACAGGTCGATCTCGCCGCTGCCAGAGATACACTCGCGCCAGCGCGAAGGCATATCGGCAATCGCTCGGGAGGCGCCGCTGAAAGCGCCGTGGAGGGCGTACTTCAGGCCACCGTGAATAATGCCCTGGGCATGAATCGACTGGCCGCCGCCAAGCGCACCACGCTCCAGCAGAATGGTCCGGTATCCCGCCGCCGCCAGCCGGTTCAGCAGCCAAAGCCCGGCCACGCCGCCGCCGAAAATGACGATGTCAGTTGAATAGCTGGGGGGCATCCGATAACGTTTCCCGCATCATGGCCGGGCCAGAAGCCTGCCCCGCAGGCTCCCGACCCAAGCATACCCCAGAAGCCCGCGGCGCAGGCATTCGCGGTGGTTCCCTTCATGCAACGACTGATCTACAGCCTGGTTTTCCATCTGGCGCTGCCTGGCGTCTGGCTGCGCCTGCTGTGGCGCTCGCGCCGGGCACCGGCTTATCGGCAGCGCATTGGGGAACGCTTTGGGCATATTCGCGCGCCGGCGGAGTTTGATCCGGCGCGGCCGCTCATCTGGCTGCATGCGGTTTCCGTGGGGGAAACCGTCGCGGCAAAGCCGCTGGTGGAGGCCTTGCGCGCTGAATTCGCTGATCTCCAGATACTTTTGACCAACATGACGCCCACCGGCGCGGAACAGGCCCGGCGGCTATTCGGCGATTCGGTGATACGGCACTATGCGCCCTATGACATCGGCTGGATGCTGCGCCGTTTTCTGCGCGCGTTCCGACCGCGGCTGCTGCTGCTGATGGAAACCGAACTCTGGCCCAACACCATCCATGAGGCGCGGCGCGCGGGAGTGCCGGTGCTGCTCGTCAACGGCCGCCTGTCGGACAAATCCTGGCGGGCGTACCGGCGTTTTCCGCGTTTGAGCCAGATCATGCTGGGGCAGATGCGGCGGATTTGCGCCCAGTCCGAGGCCGATGCGGAACGCTTTCACGATCTTGGCGCGATGAATGTGCAGGTGACGGGCAGCCTGAAGTTCGCCCTGCATGGGTCCGGGAGCAAGCCCCGGGCGCTGGACGCCATCGAACACTGGAAGGGCGGGCGCAGGCTGATCGTCGCCGGCAGCACCCGGGAAGGCGAAGAAGGCAAGTTGCTGCAAGCCTTCCGGCGCTGTCTCGCGGACCATCCCGAGAGCCTGCTGTTGATCGTGCCCCGGCACCCGGAGCGCTTTGACGAAGCTTTTGCCCTGTGCGTCGCCGAAGGTTTCCGCAGCGGACGACGCAGCGAAGCCGAATCGGTCACTGACGCCACGCAAATCCTCATCGGCGATTCCATGGGCGAGATGATGACCTACTTCGCCAGCGCGGACATTGCCTTTGTCGGCGGCAGCCTGGTGGATACCGGCTGCCACAATGTGCTGGAGCCCGCCGCGGTGGGCGCCCCGGTGAGCATTGGCCCTTCGCGATTCAATTTCGCGGACCTCTGCGAGTTACTGGAAGACGCCGGCGCCCTGCGCAGCGCCGGGGATGGCGAGGCCCTCGGCGAACTCTGGAGCGAGCTGCTGGCGAATCCCGAATTGCGCGAGCGAATGGGCGAAGCCGGCAAGGCGGTAATCGCCGCCAATCAGCAGGCGCTGGAGCTTACCCTGGCGGAAATCAGGCCGCTGCTGGCGCGGCGCCCCGAGTGAGATTCTCCGATCCCGAAGCGCTTACCCGCACGTTGTCTTCGATTCGCACTCCGCCATGGCTGTAGAGCGCATCGACGGCGTTCCAGTCGATCAGCCCCGCCTTCGCCGATTCCCGCAGGGGTTCGAGCAGCATAGGGATGAAGTAGCAGCCGGGTTCGATGGTGAACACCATGTCTTCCGCCATGATCCGGGTATTGCGCAGGGCCGGGGAATGCTCCGGCGGCGGCCGCTCCCCGCCGCGGGCATCAAGCTGGCGACCGCCCACATCGTGTACCTGCACGCCGAGCAAATGCCCCACGCCATGTGGCATGAAGCACTGCGGAATCCCGGCTTCCCGTAACTGTTCGCCGCCGCCCCGGCAAATGCCGAGCCCAAGCAGGAGCTCCGCCAGCCTGTCCAGGGCGGCGAGGTGCAGGTCCACATAGTCCATTCCCGGCCTGACTTGCGCCACCAGCGCCTGCTGCAGCTCGTCCATGCCCGCGAGCAGATCGACAAACAGGGCATCCGCCGCCGCTGAGGTCCAGGTTCGGGTTACGTCCGAGCCATAGCCATCGACCCGGCAGCCGGCGTCGATCAGCAGCACCCTGGGCGGGCCCGCAAGCTGCCGCCGCTTGTGCTGGTAATGGAGGATGGCCGACTTCTCGTCAATGGCGATGATGGGAGTGTAGGGCAGTTCTTCCTCGATCTGGCGGCAGGCTTCGAGAAAGGCGAGGTGGATATCGAATTCGCTGCCGCCGGCGAGAAAACACAGCCGGGCCGCCTGGTGGGCGCGCATGGCGAGCCGGCTGGCGGCTCGCAACTGGGCGGTTTCGTAGGGCGTCTTGACGGCCCGGGCGAAATCCAGCGGCTTGCGCAGCCCCGGGGGATTGCATTGCTCCGGCGCAATGCCGAGCTCTTCGGCCAGGGTTGGGTCCGGGCCGAGCCAGGCGGTTCCCGGCTCAGGTTTCGGCAGGTCCGCCACTGCTGACAAGCGCCGCACTTCCAGCGCCTCGCGCCAGGAATCCTCAATGGCGAAATCCTGCTCGTACCAGTAGTCCGCGGGAACCACCGGATAGTAGATGGGCTTCTCCCCCGGGCGAAACAGCAGGAACTGGTTGGGGCGGTTCACCGGCAGCCACTGGGTGAAATGGCCATAGGCCTGAAAAGGCACTTCCCGATCATCACCGAAATAGTGGCCGCTGCCGCCGCTGTGCAGCAGCACCGCCGGGAAGCGTTCCCCCATGGCCTGCCCGTAGCGCTCGCCCAACTGCGCCACATGGGCCGAATAGCTGTCCGCCTCGTGCATATCCAGCTCTCTCCTGAATCCAACAGCCCCGGATTATACCGGCAGGCCGGGTTCTTTCCGGCCTGCAAATTATTTTCGTCAAAAATTTGGCGCGTCCGGAAATTCTTGCCTACACCTATGGCCAGCCCCTCGGCAAGGACCCAATCATGGCCCGCAACAAGACCGGATTTTCCGCGGAACAGATCGCCGCTGTCGCCACCTGCCTGCGCGAGACCCGCGACCGGACCCGGCGGCTGCTTGCCGCCAACGACCGGTGGTTGACGCAGCTCGAGCACCGCCGCAACCACCCCCTGCCGCCGCCTGAACTGCGGCGGCTCGTGGCTGGCCTGCATTTTCCCCAAAAGGGGAAATTGCGCGAACTGATCGAAGCCGATCCGCGGTCGCGCCTGCTCGTGAGTTACCACTTCGGCGACTATATCTACGGCCTCAACCTGCTCGGCGCGGGTATCGGCGACCGGGCCAAGGTGTACTACCTCTCCCAGGCCCGGGGCAGTGACGGGTATTTCCAAAACATCAGGCGCGCTTTCGGCAACCGCGCCCAGGGCCCTGAATCACAATTGATCGTCGACGAATCCGACATCAGCACCCTGGCACCGCTGTTGCGCAGCCCCGGCGTGCAATTCGTGACTTTCTGCGATTTGACCGGGCAATTCGGCGACACGGCAGGCGTTGATTTCCTGCAACGCCCAGCGTGCTTTCCCCGGGGGCCGGCCCTGCTCAGCCTCACCAACCGCATTCCCATGCTGCCGGTCATCAACTGGTTCGACGGCGACCGCGTGCAGATCGTCCTCGGCGAGCAGCTTGAACCGGAGCGGATTCGCGGCGAGTCGCTTGCCGCCGCCAGCGATCGCCTGACCGCGGCGCTGACCCGATTTTTCGAGCCTTTTTTCCGCACCAGTCCCGAGCAATGGCGCTACCTCGGCGCCTTGCCGCTGTATTTCATCCAACCCGGCGCCCCGGTCGCCACGCAACCTCAGGAGACATCCCATGCAAATCCGCAGCAAGACATTGCATCTGCTGGCCCGTTACAGCAATGAATCGAACCCCCAGGCCATCGATCTCGACAGCGAACTCGACGAGCTCGACCTCGATTCCCTGGCCATGTTCGAGGTGGTCTACGAACTTGAGGAAAGCTTCTCGGTGGAGCTCGACGAGAAAGAGCTCATTGCGGTGGAAACCGTGGGAGACCTCGTGGAACGCATCGAACGCAAGCTTTCGGGCCAGGGCTGAAACCACGCCGTCGAGGATCGTCAGATGGAAAGAAATGAACTGATCCGGCCCCAGGCGCTGCAACAGAAGTATCGCATCGCCGAGTCGCGCCCCCTGGCCGGCGGAGAAAATCTGCTGCGCAATGCAGCCCTTGTCCTGGTGGCGATTACCCTGGGCGCCGGGCTGCTGCTGACGCTGACTTCCTACAAGGTCACCGAACAGGCCCCGGGAGTGCTCGTGCCGGTGGAGGGGCTGCAGAAACTCTCCATCGGCGGCTCGGGACAGGTGGAGGAGTTACTTGTGGCGGAAGGCGACGCCGTGGCGGCGGGTCAAGCGCTGGCCCGGGTGTCGCTGGCCGCGGTGAGCCAGTTTTCCGAAGCCCACGAGCTGCGCATCGAAGCCCTGCGCGAGCGCCGGGCGGCCTTGCGGGAGAAAATCCCGCTGCACCAGGAAGAACATGAACTCGCCCTGCGCCGCAATCTGGAATTGCAGGCGCACGCCGGGGAATCACTGGAAACCGCCAGGCGCAAACAGGCGCTGCTGCGCGAACGCATCCGCGTCAGCGAGCGGCACCTGCTGCAAATCGAGTCCCTGCTCGAAGCCGCAGCAATCACCACCTTCCGTTTCGACGAAGCCTATGCGGCGCACCTGCAACTCGCCCAGGAAGCGGCGGAGACCGACCGCCAGACGGCCGAGCAGGAGCTTCGCATCAAGGATCTGAAAGCCGATTACGAGCAGCAGAACCTGGCCAAGAACCAGCTTGATCTTTCACTCGGCGAGGAAATCGGCCAGCTTGGGTCGGAAATCAGGCAACTGGAAACCCAGCAATCGGTTTTTCTCCATGCCGACCGGGACGGCCTCGTGGCCACAGTTGCCGTGCGCATCGGCGACAGCTTCCGGGCGGGGCAGCCGCTGATCTATCTCGGCCCGGAGCAATCCCGGCTCAGCGCCGAAATCTATGTGCCCTCCCGGATCATCGGCAAGGTGGCCCTCGGCCAGCAGGTGCTGCTGAGCTATGAATCCTTCGACTACCGGGAATACGGCCGCTATAGCGCCACCATCGACTCGGTACCCGGCGCCCGCCTTGACCCCCGGGAGCAACTGCTGCCCCTGAGCGTGCTCAATGAACCCGTCTACCGGGTGCGGGCGGCGCTTGAGCGGCAAAGCGTCAGCGGCCCGGAAGAGCACGCCCTGCTCGCCGGCATGCAGTTCCAGGCCAATATCGTCACCGACCAGCTCCCGCTGATCGGGCTTGTTTTCAAACCCCTGCGGTCACTGCGAGGACTGATCTGGTGAACCGACTGTTTGCAAGCCGCCACAGCCTGCCCATGATTTTCCAGGCCGAGGCCAATGAATGCGGCCTCGCCTGCCTGGCCATGGTGGTCAGTTACTACGGCCATACCACCGATATCCGCTCGATTCGGGAAACAAGCAAGCTGCCGGCATTCGGCGCTTCGCTAAAGCACCTGACCCGGGCGGCGGCGGCGGCGGGGCTGAAGTCCCGTTCGCTGAAACTCGAACTCGATGACATTCCCCGCCTGAGCACCCCTGCGATACTGCACTGGGACCTCGATCATTTCGTGGTGCTGAAGAAGTGCTCCCGGGGCAAGGTGGTGATTCACGATCCCGCCACCGGCATCCGCAAGTATCCCCTGCGGGAACTTGACGGGCACTTCACCGGCATTGCCGTGGAATTCAGCGCCGGCGGCGAGACCATCAACGCCGAGCCTCCGCGCCGCCTGCGCCTGCGAGACCTGGTTCGCTTCTCTCACGGCATTGCCCGGGGGATGGCGCTGATCCTGCTGCTGTCGCTGCTGGTGCAGGCCTGCTCGCTGCTCAGCCCGCTGTATCTGCAACTCGTCATCGATCAGGGGCTGGCCCGGGGCGACATGGACCTGGTGCTCGTGGTCGCCCTGCTGTTCGGTCTGCTCATGCTTGCCCGCATCGCCCTCGGCCATGTGCGTTCCCTGGTGACCATGCAATTCGCGATCCGGCTCGGTTTCGAGATGGTTTCGGGCTTGTTCCAGCATCTCATCAGCCTTCCCCTGCGGTTCTTTGAAAGGCGCGAGATGGGTGACCTGGTATCGCGCTTTTCCTCGGCGGGGAAGATCAGCGGCCTCATCTCCGGTGACATGATCACCGTGCTCGTGGATGGCCTGCTGTCGCTGCTTTCCCTGGCCCTGCTCTATGTGTATTCGCGCATGCTGGCGACGGTCTGCCTCTGCTTCGTGATCGTGGCGGCCCTGATCAAGCTCGCTTCGCTGCCCGGGGAGAAACTGCGGCGGCAGGAGTCCATCGTGCGGGCGGCGAAAAGCGAAAGCCGGCTCATGGAGAATGTCCGCTGGGCTTCGGTGGTCAAGAACTACGCCATCGAAGACCAGCGCATCGCCGACTGGCAGAATCATTACGTCAATTCCGCCAACGCGGGCTATCACCTGGGCACTTTCCAGCTCTGGTTCGATTCCGGCCAGGGCCTTTTGTTCGGCGTCGAGCAGATACTCGTCATTTATCTCGGCGCCCAGCTTATTTCCGACGGTGCGCTCACCATCGGGCAACTGATGGGCTTCATTTTTCTGAAACAGCATTTTTCGTCTTCGGTGCTGGCCATGCTGCCCAAGCTGGCGGAACTGCGGCTGATGCAGCTTGACCTGGAGCGCATCGCCGACATCGCCCTGGAGGAAGCCGAGGAAACCGATCCGCTGGGGCAGTTTCCCCGCCGCGCCTTCTCCGGCAAAGTGCGCGGCGAAGGGGTTGGCTTCCGCTATTCCGCCGACGAGCGACCGGTACTTGAGGCGCTGGACTTTCAGGTGGAGCCCGGCGAGATGCTGGTGATTACCGGGCCCTCGGGCTGCGGCAAATCCACCTTGCTGAAACTGGTCGCCGGCCTCGAGCCGGCGGGCAGCGGCAATCTCTGGTTCGACGACACGCCCCTGCCCCGGCTTGGGCTGGCAAACCTGCGGGCGGGCGCCGCCGCGGTGCTGCACAACGACGGCCTGCTCGCCGGCGATATCGCCTACAACATCAATCTGGAAGAAGAGCCCTACAACCAGCAAAGGCTCGAAGACGCCTGCCGCCGGGCCTGCATTCTCGAAGAGATCCTCTGCCTGCCGCTGGGCTTCAACACCCGGGTGGGGGAGCTGGGCAACAGCCTTTCCGCCGGACAGGTGCAGCGGGTCCTGCTCGCCCGGGCGCTGTACAAGCGTCCCAAACTCCTGCTGCTCGACGAAAGCCTGGCCTGTCTCAGCGACACGGTTGCCCGGCGCATTCTGGCCAACATCGCCGAGCTTCACATCGCCGTGATTCTCGTCACCCACAATCCGGCGCTGGCCCAGCTCGGAACGAATTCGATCCAACTGCCGGGCGCGCAACCGGCGGCTCCGGCCTTGCCATAGCTTTTCAGGAAGACACATGCCTTCTTCAAAACTGCCCCACACCGCCGAACGCGCCTGGTTCGCGGTCAATCGCGCCAAGGTGGAAGGCCCGGCGTTTTTCGATGAGGCCTGCCTCGACTTCTATCGGCTCAGGCTGCTCAACAGCCTCAAGGTTTTCCATGTGCGCCTGCACGCCTATGTGCTGCTGCCCGCCGAGGCCTGGTTGCTGCTGTCGCCGGACTTGCCCAAAAGCCTGTTTTCCCTGCTGGACTACGTCAATGGCTGTTATTCCGAATATTTCAACGAGCGATTCGGACGCCATGGCGCGGTGTTTCCTAACCGGCCCTCCCTGGCCATCATCGACAGCGCCGGGTTGTTGCTGGAATGTCAGCAGATGATGGAACGCTGGCCCCTGGCCCACGGCGGCGCGAGTCATCCCGGCCTGTACGCCTGGTCGAGCTACAGCTTCAATGCCTTCGGCGGCGGCTCGCGGTTTCTCAGCCGGCATCCGTTTTTCCGGGAATACCTCGCCAGCGGCGTCGATGCCTTGCAGCGTTATCGGGAAGCCATCGCCGGGCCGGTGGACCCGGTTCGGCAGGCGAGGCTCGAGCAGCGCCTGTTCCCGACCGGCCGCTATCCCGACAGTTGCCGGACATTGCGAATTGACACCGCCCCGCAATGTGACTAGGAGCCTGCGCGGGCTGCCGGTTGACGGTGTCACCATTACCGAGACTTTCCGCCGCGAAACCGATTACAAGCTGATCTATGGCTTCGGGGTCAACGATCCGACGGTATTCAGCGACGAATTCCATGGAGAGTATCCGCTGTCTCGGATCGATGAGCCGATTTATGAATACGCCTGCCACGAAGGCAACTACGGCATGTTCGGCATTCTCCAGAGCGCCAGGCGGCTTGAAGTCATGTCGGAGCTGGAAATCGATCAGCCAGGGGCGCGGCGATAGCGAATTTTCGCTTTCGCGAATTTCTACGGCGCAGGCTCCCAGGAGCTTGGATGTCATTCTGCGCGGAGCGAAGCGCAGTCGCAGAATCTCCCGCAGGCTGCTACTCCCGCGCCGACTGCTTCCTGGCCAGCCGTACCCGGTGCAGGGCGGGCTCCGTGTAGCCGTTGGGCTCCCGGACGCCCTGGAAAATCAGGTCGCGGGCGGCCTGGAAAGCGAAGGAGCCCGCCGGATTCCGGGCCATGGGTTCGTACAGCGGGTCAGCGGCATTCTGGCCGTCCACCACCGCCGCCATTCGCAACAGCGATTCCTCCACCTGCTCTTCCCGGCACAGCCCGTGATGCAGCCAGTTGGCCACATACTGGCTGGAAATCCGCAGGGTGGCGCGGTCTTCCATCAGCGCCACATGGTCGATGTTGGGCACTTTGGAACAGCCTACCCCTTGATCGATCCAGCGCACCACATAGCCAAGAATCCCCTGGATATTGTTGTCGAGCTCCCGCTGGATGCGTTCCGCGCCCAGGGAGGATGGATCCGGAAGCAGGGGAACCTCCAGCAGGTCGGCCATGGCAACCGGCGCCCGCTTGCGCAATTCCCGCTGCACGGCGAAGACGTCCACCCTGTGGTAGTGCATGGCGTGCAGCACCGCGGCGGTGGGCGAGGGCACCCAGGCGGTATTGGCGCCCGCCAGGGGGTGGGAGACTTTCTGCTCCACCATGGCCGCCATCAGGTCGGGCATCGGCCACATGCCCTTGCCGATATGGGCCCGGCCCGGCAAGCCGCAGGCAAGCCCGGTATTGACATTGTGATCCTCATAGGCGCCGATCCAGGTGGAGGCGCGCATTTCATCCCTGGGCAGCATGGCGCCGCCGTGCATGCCGGTATGGATTTCGTCGCCGGTGCGGTCGAGAAAGCCGGTATTGATGAAAACCACCCGGTCCCGGGCTTCCAGGATGCAGCGTTTGAGATTGACCGTGGTGCGGCGCTCCTCATCCATGATGCCCACCTTGATCGTCAGTGGTTCGAGCCCGAGCAGCTCCTCGACCGCTGCGAACAACTGGCAACTGAAGCGCACCTCGTCCGGGCCGTGCATCTTCGGTTTGACGATATAGATGCTGCCGCTGCGCGAATTGCCGAGGCGGTTGCGGCCGGCGATATCGACACAGGCCGCCGCGGAAGTCATGACCGCATCCATGACGCCTTCGAAGACCTGCCGACCGCGGCTGTCGTAGATGGCGTTGTTGCGCATCAGGTGGCCCACGTTGCGCACCAGCAGCAGGCTCCGGCCGGGCAGGCGCAGGGGTTCGCCGGCGGGACCGAGGTATTTCCGATCCTCGGCCAGGGTACGGGTCATGGGGGCGCCGTCCTTGATGAAGGTTTCCGTCAGATCGCCCCGCATCAGGCCGAGCCAGTTGCGGTAGATTTCGGTCTTGTCCGCGGCGTCCACGGCGGCGACGCTGTCTTCGCAGTCCTGGATCGTGGTAATCGCCGCCTCCAGCACCACATCGCTGATGCCGGCCGGGTCCCCGGCGCCGACCTCGGAGCCGCGGTCGATGCAGATTTCGATATGCAGGCCATGGTTCACCAGCAACACCGCGGACGGGTCTGCCGCGCCGCCCTGATATCCCGCAAGCTGGGCCGGGTTTTGCAGACCGTGCCCGCTTTCTCCGACCTGCGCCACAAGAGCGCCGTCTTCTATGCGGTACTGCCGCGCATCGGCATGGCTTGCGCCTTGCAGAGGACAGATTTCATCGAGCAGGGCCCGCGCATGGTCGATGACCCGCCGGCCGCGCACCGGGTTGTAGCCGCCGGCGCGTCCGGCGCCATCGTCCTCGGGAATCACATCGCTGCCGTACAAGGCATCGTAGAGCGAGCCCCAGCGGGCATTGGCGGCATTGGTGGCAAAACGGGCGTTCTTCACCGGCACCACAAGCTGGGGACCGGCGATAGTCGCGATTTCCGCATCGACCCCGGCAGTGGAAATGGTGAAATCTTCGGGCTCATCCCGCAAGTAGCCGATTTCGCGCAGGAAGGCCCGATAGGCGTCGCGGTCGTAGTCTGGCCCCTGATTACGGTGATGCCAGTCGTCGATCTGCTGTTGCAGGCGGTCGCGCTCGGCGAGCAACTCTTCGTTGCGGGGGGTGAATTCGTTGATCAAGTTTTCAAAACCGGACCAGAACTTCGCCTGCGCGAGGCCGATCTCCGGCAACAGTTCCTCATTGACGAAAGTCGCCAGTTCCGCGGCGACCCGCAGCCCGCCCGTCTCGAAATCTTCAGTCATGGCTTCGGTTTTCCTGTGTTTCCAGCAATTCTCTTGATGGCAATGGCCGCGCCAGGGAAGGCGTGCACTCTGACACAGAGACCCCCCAAAGAGATTCTGCGACTACGCTTCGCTTCGCGCAGAATGACATGACGGCCCGGGCGCCAAAACGAGAACTGCTGCCGTGCTTCGGTTTTTCCGGTTTCACTATGCCTGCCCGCGCGTATAATAGCGGGCTGAACGGCGCCCTGGAGGAATTCCCATGAACCGCCTTGCCCTGTTTGCCAGTTGTCTGACCTTGCTTGCAGTTGCCCTGCCGTCACCGGCGGCAGATGGCCAGATTGATATCGACGCCATGTCCGTGCCGCAACTGCGGAGCGAAATCGACAAGATCGAAAAGGAAGTCTACCGGGTTTTCAATCTTCGCACCGAGGACGATTCGCTGCATGTGATCTGCCATCGCTACACTCCCACGGGCTCGAACATTTCCCGGGAAGCCTGCGAGCCGAATTTCCTGATCGAGGCCCGGGCCAACAATGCCAAGAATTACCAGGACGGGACCGATGAGTTGCTCGACACCGAGGGCCTGCTCGCCGAAACCGATTCCGACTTCCACAGATTCAACGAGGCGATGACAGCCCTGAGTGAAGAATATGACTATTTCCGCGAGCTGAACATCGTCCTGTCCATGCTGCGCGGTCGCATGGAAGAATTGCGGAACTAGGAGCCTGCGCCGCAGGAATTCACGGCTGCAAATCCGCTCTCATCCACGCCCCGACCGCTCGATTTCGTTGCATATCCACCAATATTCGTCTCAATCGACCGGCCAGGGGCGCGGCGATAGCGAATTTTCGCTTCCGCGAATTCCTACGGCGCAGGCTCTTGGCCCATCCTCCCGTCATTCTGCGCGAAGTCGCAGAATCTCCTTGGGAGGATGCCGCATGAGAGGGGGCGCGCAGCGCCAGGCGGAGAATTGCCGCTTATTCGGCAAGCAGGGAAATGGGCAACTCGGCGGTAATCAGCGCGGCGCGGTCCAGCGATTGCCGGGCGTGGCGCAGCAGCGTCGCGGCGTCCTGGGCGACGATTTCCGAATGGACGATTTCGCCGTTGACGCGCACGCTCACCGACAGGCTGAAATCCACCTCTTCCGGATTCAGCAGCAGACTGAATCCCGCCACCGCGGTGGCTTCCACTTCGAAATGGTTGCCTTGCCGCTCGACCTTCACCACTGCGGGAAAATCGGGGTTTGCCATCTCGTCGATTCGCAGCCACAGGTTCTGGTTGTAGCGGTCCACCCGGTCCGCCACCCACTGCAGGCGCTCGGGGAACGGGTCCCTGGGATTTTCCGCCTTGAACCGCTCGATGGACGGGGTTTCCCCGGGCAGCCAGGCCGTGTTGTGGCCGCCGTCCTCGATCACCCGGAAGACATGTTCCACCCCGGCTTCTTCCAGCACCTCGACGAATGATTGCAGCGAGGCCGCGGGGTAGAGCCGGTCGACTTCGCCATTGACGATATACAGCGGCTTGGCGGTGAGGTTCTCGAAGTACAGCCGGTAGTTGATGCCGCCAGCGGGATTGCGCAGCACCCCGGGATGGCCGATGTAGGGGAGAAAGGCCGCCCATTCGCCGGGTTGCTTGAAAGCGAAGAAATAGGCGCCGGTGCCGCCGTCGGAAATGCCGGTCATGGTGACCCGGTTATCGTCCACGTTGTAGCGGCGTTTCAGTTCCCGCAGGATGGCGGGGAGATTGTCGGCCTGGTTGTCGTGCCACCAGAAGGCTTCGCGCCAGGAGGCGGGCGCCACGAAGATGCGGTCTTGCTGTTGCAGATTCTCGACGCCCGAGCGCCACCAGTCTCCCCCGGGACCCCACTCCGGGCGGGAAACACCGCCATGAAGCATGAATTCCACCGGATAGGAAATGGCCGGATCGTAGGAATCCGGGGTTACCACGGCATAGCGGTAGAGCAAGCCATCGGCGCCGGTGCGGGACGCTTCCCAGGCGCCGGTGGGCACTTCTGTTGACCACTCCGGGCCTTGCCGCAGCCACTGGTACAGGGTCTCCACGTCATCCGCGGCGGCGAGCAGGGCCTGTTCGGCGGCGCTTTGCTCCACACTGTTGTCGGCGCGCCAGAATGCGGTAACGAGTTCCCGGCTGCTGTTTTCAGCGGTCAGGCCGCTGCCAGCGACGGCGAGAAGCAACAACGCCGCCGGCCATTGGGCAAACCGATATCCTGCCACCCGCCGATTTCCCGGTGAGGGATTACTGTCCGCCAAGTTCCGGGTACACCGCGCTCAGAAACCGCTCCGTGCCGCCGGTGGAAAGGCCGATATTGCCGCCGGCGCCCTGCAGGTAATACATGTTGCCGGCCACATGGCGGGAAATGATTTCCACATTGCTGAAGTCCTGCTGGGCCAGGGCGGGCAGCGCGGCCAGTAATACGCCCGTGAGCGCCAGGGTGGATGCGGTCTTGCGGACGGAATGTCTCATGGGTAAAGACCCCTTTCAGGATCTGGAATGAGTCATTGAGAATAAAAGAAGGGCAGCGGCGTGTCTATCCGCGCGATTCCGCGCTTCGAATCCTGGGCCTGTTCAAACCGGAAAATAACGACCTCCCTGATGGAGAACTGCGCCGGCAAGTTCGAACTCAAGGAGTTTTATGGCAAGTTCCTGCTGGGAGAGGCCAGCTTGATGGGCGAGGGTTTCCGGGAGCGAGCCGGATTCTTCGAGCAGGGCGAGCAGTTTGGCGTCTTCGGGCTTGTGGGCGGTAGTTCTGGTTTGTGCGGCGCCTGATTTGGGGCGGCAAGCATCGAGCGGGATAATGCCTTCGAGTTCCTGCAGCACATCCTGGGCAGATTCCACGAGTTTTGCGCCCTGGCGTATCAGTTGGTGGCAACCGCGGGAGAAAGGGCTTGAGATCGGGCCCGGCACGGCGAAAATTTCCCGGTTCTGCTGCAAGGCGTATTTTGCGGTGACCAGGGAGCCGCTTTTCAGGCTGGCTTCCACAACCACCACGCCCGCGCAGAGCCCGCTGATGATACGGTTGCGGCGGGGAAAATGGGCCCTGGCGGGAGGAGAACCAGGTGCGAATTCGGAAACCAGGGCGCCCTGGCTGAGAATTTGTTCCCGCAACTCGCGATTGCGGGCGGGATAGCAGATATCCACGCCGGTGCCCATGACCGCGATGGTGAGCGCATCCGCGGCCAGGGCGCCCCGGTGGGCCGCAGTGTCGATGCCGAGAGCCATGCCCGAGCAGACCGTCAGGCCCGCATCGCCCAACTCATGCGCCAGCCATTCCGCCTGCCGCCTGCCATAGGCGCTGCCCCGGCGGCTGCCCACCATGGCGATGTTGGGATTGTTGAGGCATTCCAGGCGGCCTTCCACATACAGCACCGGCGGCGGCGCGGCGATTTCCCGCAGCAAACGGGGATACTGCGGCGATTCGAAATGAATGATGGCCCGGCCAGCAGCTTCGGCCCAGACAAGTTCGGCCCGCAATCCGCGGCTCAGGCTGCTTTCATCCACTGGAGTCAATAGCGCCGTGGCCTGCTCTCCGGACAGGCCCAGCGATAGCAGCTCGGCCTTCGGCAATCGCCGGATCCGGCTCAGTGGGCCCAGTTCACCCAGAATTCTCGCCGCGACGCCGAGGCCGAAAGCGCGGTGGTGCGCCAGCGTGAGGTAGTCTTTGGTCAGGGAATCATCCATGACAATTATCCGCATGAGGCTGCTATAATTTCCGGTCCACCCGGGCAGTCTGCCGGCTCGCCCTGAGCATTACCGGAGTTGTGATGGCATTGTTACCGATTCTGGAATTTCCCGACCCGAGGCTGCGCAGGCTGGCAAGCCCGGTGACCCATTTTGACGACAAGCTCCGCCGCCTCGTCGACGATATGTTCGAAACCATGTACCAGTCCGAGGGAATCGGCCTCGCCGCGACTCAGGTCAATGTCCACAAACGCCTGCTCGTACTCGACGTTTCGGAAGAAAAGGATAGTCCCCATGTCTTCATAAATCCAGAATTCGAGGTCATTGAGGAAGAATTGCAGGACTATCGGGAAGGCTGCCTTTCGGTTCCCGGTTTTTTTGAGGAAGTGTCCCGGCCCCGGGCGATTCGGGTCAGCGCCCGGGACCGCAATGGAGAAAACTTCGAGCTTGAGGCCAAGGGCTTGCTTGCGGTCTGCATCCAGCACGAAATCGATCATCTGGACGGCAAGCTGTTCGTTGATTATCTCAGCCCTCTCAAGCGCCAGCGCATTCGCAGCAAGCTGCAGAAGGAACAGCGGAAATCGGCCTGACTCCGATGCCGCCCGGTGTGCCGCCTCATTTACGACTGTGTTTCGCGGGCACGCCGCCATTCGCCGCCGCCCATTTGGCCGCCCTGAGCCGGGCAGGGCATGAAATCGCCGCGGTCTTTACCCAGCCCGACCGCCCCGCGGGACGTGGCCGCAAGCTGCGGCCCAGCGCAGTCGCCGCCAGCGCCGGAGAGTTGGGCCTGCCTTTGCACAAACCCGTGAGCCTGAGCGGTGAGGGGCCCGCCGCATTGCTCGCCTCGTTTCGCCCCGATGTATTGATTGTCGCCGCCTATGGCCTGATTCTGCCGGAGGCGATTCTGGAGACGCCGCGGTTCGGCTGCATCAATGTCCACGCCTCGCTGCTGCCCCGCTGGCGCGGCGCGGCGCCCATCGAGCGCGCGCTGCTGGCGGGGGACCAGCGCACCGGCATCAGCATCATGCAAATGGACGAAGGCCTGGACACCGGCCCCGTGCTGTTGCAGCGGGAGGTGGCCATTCATGCCGGGGACGACCGCGATGCGCTGGAAGCGAAACTCACCGAAACCGGCTGCATGGCGCTGCTCCACAGCCTGGGATGTCTCCCGGAACTGCTTGCGGATTCCACGCCGCAGGATAATGGGCAGGCAACCTATGCCGGCAAACTGGGCAAGGACGATACCCTGATCGACTGGACCCGGGATGCGCGGTTCATCAGCCGGCAGGTGCGCACCGGCATTGGCCGCATGCCCGCCTTCTGCTTTGCCGGGGAGCGGCGCATCAGGATTCTGCAAGCCACCGCCAGGGATTGGGACCCGTCCGGGACGCCAGGGAAGATCGTCGATTTCGACAAGAACGGCTTGCTGGTGGCCTGTGGCGAAGGCGCGCTTTGCATTACATTGCTGCAATTGCCCGGCGGGAAACCCGTCTCGCCCGCGGCCTTGCGGCATTCTGTCCCGGCGCCCTTTGCCAGAGACATGGTTCTGCAAGACCAGGCGACCGGCTAGTTGACCGTGCGCGCCACAGCCGCCCGCATTCTGGCCCGCCTTGCCGGGCGTGGCGGTACCTTGGGCGAACTGCTGGCCGACCATCGGAAGTTGCGCGAATACGGTCTTTTGCAGGAAATCTGCTACGGTGTCTGCCGCCACCATGACTCCCTCGCCTTCCTCCTCGACGAACTGCTCGAGCGGCCCCTGCGCCAGCGCGACGCCGACCTGAAATACCTGCTGCTCGGCGCCCTGCACGAACTGCGCGAACTGGCCACGCCGGAGTACGCGGTCATCGACGAAAGCGTAAAAGCGGGCCATGCCCTGGGAAAGGAATGGTCGAAACCCCTGGTTAACGCCGTATTGCGCAATTTTCAGCGGCGCCGGAAAAAGTTTGAACTCACCCTTGGGCAGCAAGCCGAAAATATCCGCTACAGCCATCCGCAATGGTTGGCGCAATCCATCCGCGACGACTGGCCCGGGCAATGGTCCTCGATTCTCGAGGCCAACAATCGCAGGCCGCCACTGTGCCTGCGGGCAAACCGGCGGCGCGGCAGCCGCATGGACGCCATGCGCCTTCTGCAAGATGCCGGCGTGGCATGTTCACCGGGGCAGCTCGCGCCCTCGGCGGTGTATCTGCGGCAGGCGCGGCCGGTAGGGGAGATACCCGGTTTTGCCGAAGGCTGGTTCAGCGTCCAGGACGAAGCTTCCCAGCTTGTGCCCGGATTGCTGGCCCCGGAGCCCGGCGCGCGCCTGCTCGACGCCTGCGCCGCTCCCGGCGGCAAGACCTGCCATCTGCTCGAAACCGCGCCGGAAAATCTCGGTTGCACGGCGCTTGAGCGCGACCCGGAGCGCAGCGATATGATCCGGGAAAACCTCGAACGGCTCGACCTCGCGGCCGAGCTCGTCATTGCCGATGCCGCCGACGTATCGCAGTGGTGGGATGGCGCCGCCTTTGACCGGATTCTGCTCGATACACCCTGCTCGGCCACGGGGGTTATCCGACGGCATCCCGACATCAAGCTGTCGCTGAGGCCGAACGATATTGCAGCCCACAGCAAGGAGCAGTCACGATTGCTGCGGGCGCTGTGGGCTTGCCTGAAACCCGGCGGGCGCCTGCTTTACACCACCTGTTCCCTGCTCAGGAAGGAGAACGAGCAGGTCATCTCCCGCTTTCTGGCGGGTGCCGGGGATGCTAAAACCCTGCCTATCGCTGCCGATTGGGGATTAGAATGCGCATACGGAAAGCAGTTGCGCCCCGGCGGCGCGGAAGGCCCCGACGGATTCTACTTTTGCCTGTTGGAGAAGCTCTGATCAGGGCAGAGCCTGACCGTCCCGAGTTACGAGCGCTACGCGGCACATCCAAATGAAGATAATCGTTCTCGGCGCGAATCCGGTGGGCATCAGCCTGGCAAGCACCCTGTCCACCGAATCCAATGACGTGACCCTTGTGGACAGCGATGAAGCCCGCCTTGAAGGGCTCAAGCAGGGCATGGACATCCAGGTCGTCGGCGGTCGGGGATCCCATCCCGATGTGCTTGAGCAGGCCGGCGTGGAAGACGCCGACCTGCTCATTGCGGTTTCCGAAAACGACGAATTGAACATGGTGGCCTGCCGGGTCGCCTATTCGCTGTACCGCACGCCGAAGAAAATCTGCCGGGTGCATTCCTCATCCTTCATTCGTTTCAGCGACGAGCTGTTCGGCAGGCAGGGCATTGCGGTGGATACGCCGATCTGCCCGGAAATGATCGTCTCGGAAAACATCGAGCGCCTGATCGACCTGCCAGGTGCTTTGCAAGTGCTTGATTTTGCCGATGGCAGCGTGCAACTCGTCGGCGTCAAGGCGGTTTATGGCGGCCCTTTGGTGGGCCAGGAAATCCGCCTGCTGCGGCAACATATGCCCGCGGTGGACACTCGGGTGGCGGCGATATTCCGCAAGGACCGGCCCATTGTTCCCGAAGGCTCAACGGTGATCGAGGCGGAGGATGAGGTCTTTTTTGTCGCCGCCCAAAGCGATATCCGCGCCTGTATCGGCGAAGTGCGGCCCATGGACCGCCCCTACCGCCGCATCTTCATCGCCGGCGGCGGCAATATCGGCCTGCGCCTCGCGCTGCAACTCGAATCACGCTACAAGGTCAAGCTCGTGGAACGCAGTGCGGCGCGCTGCGACTTTCTCACCGGGCAACTCGAAAGCACCCTCGTGCTTCACGGAGAAACCTCGGACCGGGAACTGCTGATCAGTGAGAACATCGAGGATGCCGATGTATTTGTCGCCCTTACCAATGACGATGAGGCCAATATCATGTCGTGCATGATGGCCAAGCGGCTCGGGGCGAAAAAGGTCATGGCGCTGATCAATAACCCGGACTATGTGGACCTCATCCAGGGCGGCGAGATCGATATCGCCATTTCTCCCCAGCAGGCCACCATCGGCAGTGTGCTGACCAAGGTGCGGCGGGCGGATTTTGCCAATGTCCACTCCCTGCGCCGGGGCGCCGCCGAAGCGGTGGAGGCGGTGGTGCATGGCGATGTGGCTTCTTCAAAAGTCATCGGACGGGAATTGCGCGACCTGAATCTGCCCGACGGCATTACCGTGGGCGCCATCGTGCGCGGAGAAGGCGTGCTCATCGCCCATGACGATATCCGGGTCGAGTCGGGCGACCACGTCATCCTGTTTCTCGTGGACCGCAAGCATGTGGCGCTGGTGGAGCGACTGTTCGGGGCCGGATTCGCGCACTTCTGAGGCCTCATGCACCCCTTCATGATCATCAAGATTCTCGGCATCCTGTTGATGCTGTTCAGCTTGCTGGGAACCTTGCCGCCGATGCTCGTTTCCCTGCTGTACCGCGACGGCACGATCGGGGTTTTCCTCACCACTTTCCTGAGCCTGCTGCTGCTTGGCGCGGGCCTTTGGGGGCTGACCGCCCGCAACCGCAAGGAATTGACGATTCGCGACGGCTTTCTGGTGGTGACGCTGTTCTGGAGCGTGCTTGGGCTGGCGGGCTGCCTGCCATTTGTGCTGGCGCTGGAACTCAGCCTCGCCGACGCGGTGTTCGAATCCCTGTCGGGGCTTACCACCACCGGCGCCACGGTGATCGTCGGCCTGGACGAACTGCCCAGATCGATCCTGTTCTACCGGCAATTGCTGCAATGGATGGGCGGCATGGGAATCATCGTGCTCGCCATGGCCCTGCTGCCCATGCTCGGCATCGGCGGCATGCAGTTGTACCAGGCGGAAACCCCGGGGCCGCTCAAGGATAACAAGCTGGTGCCGCGGCTGGCCGAAACCGCCAAGGCGCTCTGGTACATCTATCTGGCCCTGACCCTGGCCTGCGCCCTGGCCTACTGGGCCGTGGGCATGGAAGCTTTCGACGCCATCGGCCACGCCTTTACCACAGTGGCCATCGGCGGCTTTTCCACCCACGACGCCAGCATCGGCTATTTTGACAACCCGGCGGTGGATCTGGTGGCCATCGTCTTCATGGTGATCGCAGGCGTCAATTTCGCCCTGCATTTCACCGCATGGCAACGCCGTTCCATCAAGCACTACCTGGCCGATCCGGAATTCCGCTTTTACGCCTTCATCCTCGGCTTCCTGTCATTCGCCGCCATTGGCATTCTCTATCTCACCGCCACGTACGACAGTTTTTTCGAGGCCGCCATCAAGGGATTGTTCCAGGTGGTTTCCATCGCCACCACCACGGGTTTTGTCACCGACGACTTCAGCGCCTGGCCGCTGTTCCTTCCCTACCTGCTGCTGTACGCGGCGATTATCGGCGCCTGCGCCGGCTCCACCGGCGGCGGCATCAAGGTGATCCGCATCCTGCTGATCTTCAAGCAGGGCTTTCGCGAGGTCCAGCGGCTGATCCACCCCAAGGCCGTCATCCCCATCAAGCTTGGCAGCAAGCGGGTGCCGGACCGGGTGATCGAATCGGTGTGGGGCTTCTTTGCGGTATATGTGATGGTGTTCATGCTGATGCTGCTCGCCCTGCTCGCCTCGGGAGTCGAGATCATCACCGCTTTCAGCGCGGTGGGCGCCTGCATCAACAATCTCGGGCCGGGGCTTGCAGACGTCTCGGCAAGCTATGCCGCCCTGCCGGTCACCGCCAAGTGGATACTCTGTGTCGCCATGCTCCTCGGCAGGCTGGAAGTCTTCACCCTGCTGGTATTGTTCACGCCGATGTTCTGGCGGCGCTAGGCACATGGAAGTGCGATAATGAAAAACTCCACGGATGGAGTTTTTCAGAGAATACCTAAGAGCCTGCGCCGTAGAACTCCGCGCCATCGGGGCGGCGGCGGAATCGCTTGTATTCCCACTGGTATTGTTCCGGATGCTGGCGCGCCAGGTCCTCCACGGCCCGGTTCATCGCCGCCAGCGAATCGGACAATCGTTCCCGGCGCAGATCAAGTTCGCCCATGTGGATGCGAAATCCCTCCGCCCGGGGCAAACGCTCGGCATAGCCGCAGAACACCCGCACCCCGGGGCGCTGGGCAAGCCGGGCCGCCAGGGTCATGGTATAGGCGGGCTCGCCAAAGAATGGCGCGAACTCGCCGCTGCCGTCGGCGGGAACCTGATCGGGCAGAATGCCGATGACTTCCCCCCTGCCCAGGGCTCGCGTCAGTTGCGCCACGCCGGCCTTGCCCGCCGCCGCCATGCGCAGGCCGCCTCGTTCCCGGCTTGCCCGCAGCAAGGCATCGAAAGCGGCAGACCCGGGCGGTGCGTAGAGAAAGCTCGACGGCAGCCCGTAACACATGGATATGCCGAAGATTTCCCAGTTGCCCAGGTGTGGCGCAAGCAGTATCACGCCGGAACCCGATTGTGCGGCCCGGCGAAATTCCGCAACTTCCGCCGATTCCCGCAACAGCTTTTGTAGTTTCGGCAGGGGCCAGCGCCAGGCGCGGCCCATCTCGAACAGGGCGCAGAGCGAGTGCTGCAGGCTGGCCCTGGCAAGCTTGCGGACCGCGTCCTCGTCGCGTTCCGGAAAGCAGGTTCGCAGATTGCGCAAAGTGGTTTCGGCGGCGCGGCACCGAATTCGCAGCAGCAGGCCGCCGAGACAGCGGGCCACGGCTTGCAGCAGGGACAGGGGCAGTCGGGCGCCGATGGCCAGAAACAGCCGGAAAAATAGAAGTTTGATGACCGGGATACCTTTGGTATTCTCTGAAAAATTCCCTCCCTGGAATTTTTCATTATCGCTTCTTGTCATCCTGCGCGTGGTCGCAGTAGCCCGGGAGCCTGCGCTTCACGACGCGCAGAATGACACGGGGAAGCAGCACAATGTGGATAACGCAGGGGAATTCTAGGATAATCGCGGCCTTTCTTGTAGCTTACCCCCCGTCCTGACGTGAGCGCTGGCGCCGATCCGAAAACCTTCCAGGGGCTTATACTGGCGTTGCAGCAATTCTGGGCCGGGAAGGGCTGTGTGGTGTTGCAACCCCTGGATATGGAAGTCGGTGCGGGAACCTTTCATCCGGCTACCTTTCTGCGCGCCATCGGCCCGGAAAGCTGGAATTGCGCCTATGTCCAGCCAAGCCGCCGCCCGGGCGACGGCCGCTACGGCGAAAATCCCAACCGTCTGCAACACTATTACCAGTATCAGGTCATTCTCAAGCCTTCGCCCGGGGAGATCCAGCAGCAATACCTGGACTCCCTCGCCCACCTTGGTATTGACATGGCGGTTCACGATGTGCGCTTTGTGGAAGACAACTGGGAATCGCCCACTCTCGGCGCCTGGGGTCTTGGCTGGGAAGTCTGGCTCGACGGCATGGAAATCACCCAGTTCACCTATTTTCAGCAAGTCGGCGGGCTCGAATGCCATCCGGTAAGCGGGGAGATCACCTATGGCATCGAGCGTATCGCCATGTACCTGCAACAGGTGGAGAGCGTCTACGACATCGTCTGGTGCGATGGCCCCGGAGGCCCGGTGAGTTACGGCGATGTATTCCGGCAAAACGAAGTGGAAATGTCCGCCTTCAATTTTGAAATGGCGGATACCGGCAAGTTGTTCGCCTATTTTGGCGATTGCGAGGCCATGTGCCAGGCCCTGCTTGGCAGGAATCTGCCGTTACCCGCCTACGAGCAGGTGCTCAAGGCTTCGCACTATTTCAATCTGCTGGACGCCCGCAAGGCGATATCGGTAACCGAGCGGCAACGCTTTATCCTGCGGGTGCGCGCCATGGCCAGGGCGGTGGCCGAAGCCTATCTCGAAAGCCGGCGCAAGCTTGGCTTCCCCCTGGCCCCGGAAGAGTTGCGCCGTGACTACGCCTGACGCCGACCAGATCCCAAGCCGGGATTTCCTGTTTGAAATCGGTGTGGAGGAATTGCCGCCCAAGGCGCTCAAGGGCCTATCCCGGGCGCTGGAAGACGAATTTCGCAAGGATCTGGAAGCTGCCGGCCTTGGTCATGGCGCTATCCGTCGCTATGCCGCGCCGCGCCGGCTCGCGATACTGGTGGAAGAGTTGGCGGAAAAACAGCCAGACCGGCGCAGCGAGCGCTTTGGGCCTGCCATTGCCGCGGCATTCGACAATGATGGCGCCCCCACTTTGGCGGCATTGGGCTTCGCCCGCTCTTGCGGCGTTTCGGTGGACGAGTTGGGCCGCTCCGAGCGGCAGGGCGCGGAGAAGCTTTGTTTTCGCCGGCTTGAGTCTGGCAAAGCCGCCATGGATTTGCTGCCGGAGCTGGCCAGCGCCGCGCTGGCGGCCCTGCCGATTCCCCGGCGCATGCGCTGGGGGGCTTCCCGGACAGAATTCATCCGCCCGGTGCATTGGCTGGTGATGCTGTTTGGCGAGGAAACTGTACCCGGCAAGATTCTCGGGGAGACCGCCGGCAATGTGACCTTTGGCCATCGATTTCATCACCCCCGGCCGATCGTTTTGGGAGCGCCCCGGGAGTATGCGGCATTGCTGGAAAATCCGGGCCGGGTGATCGCGGATTTCGCCCGGCGCCGGGAACGGGTTCGGGAGCTGGTGAACGTCGAGGCCGCAAGGCTCAACGCCCGGGTGGCCATGGATGAGGAGTTGCTCGATGAAACAAGCAGCCTGGTGGAGTACCCCGTGGCCCTGACCGGCGAGTTTGACCGTGAATTTCTCGAACTGCCCGACGAAGTCCTGGCGCTCACCCTGAAGTCCCACCAGAAATGCTTCTGCCTGGAAGACCGCAATAACCGGATTATCCCGTACTTCGTGACTGTCGGCAATCTTGCCAGCAAGGATCCCGCAAAAGTCATACAGGGAAATGAACGGGTAATCCGGCCACGGCTGGCGGACGCCAGGTTTTTCTTCGAAAATGACAAATCCCGCAGTCTTGAATCACGGCTGCCGGAACTCGACAAGATTGTTTTCCAGGACAGGCTGGGTTCGGTGGGAGCGAAATCGCGCCGGGTGTCCCGACTGGCGGGGCTGCTGGCGGACCGGCTTGGTTTTGAGGCCGGGGACTGCCAAAGGGCGGCCCAGCTCGGCAAGTGCGACCTGCCCAGCGATATGGTGGGCGAGTTCGCTGAATTGCAGGGATTGATGGGCGCCTGTTACGCCCGCAACGACGGCGAAACCGAAGCCGTTGCGACAGCGATCTTCGAGCAGTATCTGCCGCGGCATACCAGCGACCGGCTGCCCGAAACTCCCGCGGGCCAGACCCTGGCCCTGGCGGAAAAGCTGGATACCCTGGCGGGCCTGTTCGCCATCGGCCAGCCGCCTACGGGTTCGAAGGATCCCTTCGCCCTGCGCCGGGCCGCCATCGGGGTATTACGGATACTTATCGAAGGCAGGCTGGAACTCGACTTGCCGGCAGCCATCGACGCCGCCCTGGAAGGCTTCGCGGAACTCGAGCCGGATGAGAACTGCGCCGCCGGGCTTCTTGATTTCATTCTTGACCGACTGCGCGCCTGGTACAGCGACATGGGCATTGCCGCGGCAGTCTACCTCAGCGTGCGGGCGGTGCAGCCGGCAAGTCCGCTGGATTTTCACCGGCGCGTGCAAGCCGTTGCCGGCTTTGCCGGGCGCCCCGAAGCGGCAGCCCTGGCAGCGGCCAACAAGCGGGTATCGAATCTGCTCAACAAAAGCGGCAAGGAAGTGGCGGGAGGAGAGATCGATGATGCATTGCTTGGCGAGGAGGCGGAAAAAGTCTTGCTGGCGCGGATTCGCAAAGCCCGGAAGAAAGTACAGCCCTGGTTTGCCGCGGGCGACTACCACAAGGCGTTGACCCGGCTTGCCGGCCTGCGGGACGATGTGGACCGCTTTTTCGATGAAGTCATGGTCATGGTGGACGATGCGCCGCTGCGCGCCAATCGGCTGCATATCCTGCGGGAGTTGCGCGGGCTTTTCCTGCAGGCTGCCGATATTTCCCTGCTTTGATCCAGAATCCCGCCAAAGTCGTTGTACTCGACCGGGACGGCGTCATCAACCGGGATTCGGCTGAGTACATCAAGTCTCCCGATGAATGGCGGCCCCTGCCCGGCAGCGTTTCCGCCATTGCCAGACTGAGTCGGGCCGGCCTGCGGGTGGTACTCGCAACCAATCAGTCCGGGCTTGCCCGGGGGCTTTTTGATGAGGCGGCGCTGGGCGCGATTCACGCCAGGCTCACCGGGCTTGTGGAGCGGCAGGGCGGCAAGGTGGACGGTATATTTTTCTGCCCGCACGGACCGGATGCAGGCTGCAACTGCCGCAAGCCCGCCACGGGTCTGCTGGAGCAGATCGAAGCCCGTCTCCTGTCCAGCTTGCGTGGCTGCTGGTTCATCGGCGACAGCCTGCGCGACTTGCAGGCAGGCCGCAGCCATGGCTGTCAGCCGGTGCTGGTACGCACCGGCAATGGCTTGCAGACAGAAAAGCTGATAAAAGACAATGACTTGGGCCGGGTATTGGTATTCGACGACCTGGCTGAAGCAGCCACGGCCTTGTTGCGTGAAATCGCTGACTGAAAGGCTGGTGTGCTCTCAGATATCGATGTTCTCGGCTCGCAGGGCATTGGTTTCGATGAATTGCCGGCGCGGGTCCACCTGGTCTCCCATCAGCGTATTGAAGAGCTGGTCGGCGCCAATGGCGTCCTTGACGGTAACCTGCAACATGCGCCGGGTTTCCGGATTCATGGTGGACTCCCACAACTGCTCGGGATTCATTTCGCCAAGACCCTTGTATCGCTGCAGGTAATTGCCCCGCATGGCCTCGGCGGTGAGCCAGTGAAGCGCCTCGGCAAAACTGCTGATGTTCTGCTTGCGCTCCCCCCGCTGAATCCAGGCCCTGGGCTCGATAAGACCTTCAAGCGTCAGCCCAAGCGCCGACATCATCCTGTATTCGATGGAATGGAAGAAATCCGCGCTGAACGGGAAAGATTTGCGCAGTCCGTGGCGCTCCAGCAAGAACACCGGCAGGAACTGATAGCGCTCGGTATCCTCTTCCACAGCGTAGCTGTAATCGACCCGGTATTGGGGATTCTGCTGATACAGCCGCGCCACTGCCTTTCCGGTCCAGGCCTCGACTTTCTCCCGGGAACGCAGTTCGACCTCGGGCAGTGGCTCGGTATACACCAGCGCTTCAAGCACTTCCCGGGGGTATAGCCGGCTCAGCCGGTCGATAATGGCATAGACCTCACGGTACTGGTTCACCAGGGATTCGAGCGCCTCGCCGCTGATACCCGGCGCATCGGCGTTGACGTGGAGGCTGGCGCCCCGCAGGGCAATGGAGGTCTCGTAGTCTTCGAGTTCGCTGTCATCCTTGAGATACTGTTCCTGCTTGCCTTTTTTCAGCTTGTACAGTGGCGGCTGGGCAATATACAGATTGCCCCGCTCGATCAGCTCCGCCATATGTCGGAAAAAGAAGGTCAACAGCAGGGTGCGGATATGGGAGCCGTCCACGTCGGCGTCGGTCATGATGATGATGCGGTGATAGCGGAGCGTGTCCGGCGAGAACTCGTCCTTGCCGATGCCGCAGCCAAGCGCCTTGATCAGGGTGCCGATTTCATTGGAGCTGAGCATGCGGTCAAAACGGGCCTTCTCCACATTGAGAATCTTGCCTTTTAGTGGCAATACCGCCTGATTGTGGCGATTTCTGGCCTGCTTCGCGGAACCCCCGGCGGAATCACCCTCTACCAGATAGATTTCCGACAGCGCCGGATCCTTCTCCTGGCAGTCGGCGAGCTTGCCGGGAAGACCCGCTACATCAAGGGCGCCCTTGCGGCGGGTCATCTCCCTGGCCTTGCGGGCGGCTTCCCGGGCCCTGGCGGCATCGATCATCTTCCCGGCGATCAACTTGGCGTCCTTGGGATTTTCGAGCAGATAGTCGTTCAGGTGCGAGGCCATCTGCTGCTCCACCACGCTTTTCACTTCGGAGGAGACGAGCTTGTCCTTGGTCTGGGAAGAAAACTTGGGGTCGGGTACTTTTACCGAAATCACCGCGGTCAGCCCCTCCCGGACATCATCGCCGGAAACCTGGGAGTCCTTGCCCTTGGCGCCATTGAGTTCCTTGTCGATATAGGACTTGAGCACCCGGGTGAGCGCGGAGCGAAAACCGGCGAGGTGAGTGCCCCCGTCCCGCTGGTGAATATTGTTGGTATAGGGAAAAATGGCCTCCTGGTAAGAATCGTTCCATTGCATGGCCACCTCGACGGAAATGCCTTCCTCCACCTCCCTGGCATTGAAATAGACCATCTTGTTGACCGTGGTCTTGTGCTTGTTAAGGTAATCGACGAAAGCCTGCAAGCCGCCTTCATAGCAGAAGGTTTCCTCCTTGCCGGCGCGCTCGTCGTTGAGGCAGATCGATACGCCCGCATTGAGAAACGCGAGTTCGCGCAGTTTCTGGGCGAGAATGTCGTACTGGAATTCGATATTGCTGAAGGTTTCCCCGGATGGCTCGAAATGGCATTCGGTGCCGGTAACGCCGGTTTCTCCCACCACGGCGAGCGGCGCCTGGGGCACGCCATGCTGGTAATACTGCTCCCAGACCTTGCCTTCGCGACGAATCGTCAGCTTGAGTTCCCGGGAAAGCGCATTGACCACGGATACGCCCACACCGTGCAGGCCGCCTGACACTTTGTAGCTGTTGTCGTCGAATTTGCCGCCGGCGTGAAGCACCGTCATGATCACTTCCGCCGCCGACGCGCCTTCCTTGTGCATCTCGGTGGGAATTCCCCTGCCGTTGTCGGTTACTGTGACGGATTCTCCGATGTGGACCGTGACCCTGATTTCCGAACAGTATCCGGCAAGAGCCTCATCGATGGAATTGTCCACCAGTTCGAAGACCATGTGATGCAGGCCGGTTCCGTCATCGGTGTCGCCGATGTACATTCCCGGCCTTTTTCGGACCGCATCGAGACCTTTCAGCACCTTGATGCTGTCCGAGTTGTAGTCGCTGGCAGAGCCATTCTCCATGGGTATCTCCGTTGCAGAAAACGCCCGGAGGCGATCCCTGTTTCTTCCAGTAAAATCAAGCCGTTATTGTACCATGTTCCACGTGGAACAGGCTTCCCGGCACCGGGTCCGAGAGGCTGGCACCAAGAGCTTCCAGGTGGACGCAGGTGACGAACAACTGGGCGCCGAGTGATTGCAACAAATCAAAAACCCCCTTGCGGTTACCTTCGTCCAGTTCAGCGGCGAGATCGTCTACCAGATAAATCGGCCGCTGTTCCCGGGTCTCGAAGAAAAGTTCACCCTGGGCCACCTTTAGCGCGGAAACCACCAACTTCTGCTGTCCTCGGGAAAGCACATCCACCGCCCGATGGTGGCCCGACTTGACGAGCAGATCGGCCCGGTGCGGCCCGTGGCGGGTGGAACCCTGGGCCAGGTCGCTTTCACGGTTTTCCCGCAATAAACCGGCAAGATCATGCTCGCGATTCCAGCCGGCGTGGAATTGCAGCGCCACCGCGTCTCCCAGCTCCTTGTCCAAAGTGTGTAAGGCCTGACTGAAAGCTGTCAACAGACGCTGGCAATACGACTCTCTTGAGGCGGTTATCTGCAGCGCACTGGCAGCCAGTTCTTCCTCCCAGGCGAACAATTGGTCTGTATCGGGTTTCCCCGGCCATTTGAGCAGGGAGTTACGATGCATGAGCGCCTTGTGCGCCCGCCGCCAGGCAGGAAGAAATGCGTGTTCCACGTGGAACACTCCCCAATCGATGAATCTGCGGCGCAGCTTCGGCCCATCGGTGAGCAGGGAAAAGGAAGTGGTGTCGAGCAATTGCACCGGCATTACCCTGGCGATGCTTTCCCAGCCACGAACCCCTTTTCCATTGAGTTTGATTTGTTGCTCGCCCTTGCGGGACTTGCGCAAACCCGCGCTTGCGCCGCTGGCAAGTTCCCCGAAAAGAACGGTTTCCGGTTTGTCTGACTGAATGAGCGGCTTGAAATTGCTGGACCGGAAAGACCTGCCAAGCGCCAGATAATGGATGGCTTCGAGCAGGCTGGTTTTTCCGGATGCATTGGCCCCCACGATTACATTCAATTTCGGGTCCGGCGAAATCGCACAATGGCTGATGTTGCGAAACGAATGGATTTCCAGCCGGGCCAGCCCACCCACAAGCAGCCGCCAACCCTACAAGCGGGAAGGGCTGACGACGAAAGACGCGCCATAATTTTCCACCGGTTCGATGAGTACGGCGCTATTGGCGTCGGATAATTCCATTTTCACCTTGTCGGAGTTGATGGCGGCAAAAACGTCGACCAAATAGCCGACATTAAAGCCGATTTCGATGGGATCTCCCTCGTATTCCACAGAAACCGATTCTTCGGAAAATTCCTGCTCCGGGTTCCTTGCCACCACCTTGAATTCGCCATTGCCAAGCTGAAAGCTGGCAATCTGGTACTTTTCGCTGAACAGAATAGAGGCTCGCTGGCAGGCATGACGCAATTCGGCGCAGTTGCCTACAAAGGAATTGCCGCCATTGCGGGGAATGACCCGCTCGTAATCGGCATAGCGGCTGTTGACCAATTGGGAAACGAGCGTGCAATCCGACATCTGGGCGCGGAAATGGTTGGCGCCGCCGGAAAGCGTCACCGGTTCGTCTCCTTCCTGCAGCAGCCGGGCCAACTCGAGTGCGCTTCTTCGCGGCAGGATCATGCGCTGCCTTTCCTTGGCATTGCTTGGGGTCTTCAGAGTATGCAGCGCCAGCCGGTGACCATCGGTGGCAACGGCGCGCAGACTTTCCTCATCCACCTCGAGCAACATGCCATTGAGATAGGGACGGAAGTCCTTGGCGGCCATGGCAAAGCTCGTGCTTGCCAGCAGACCGGCAAGTTCGCCCTGGTTGACGGTGAGGGCGATGGCGTCGATTTCACTTTCGAGCTTCGGGAAATCCCCGGCGGGCAGGGTGGCGAGGGTGAAGCTGCTGCGACCGGATTTTACCTGAAGCCGGGGGCCATCCATCGCCAGCAAAATTTCGGCATCTTCGGGCAACGCACGACAAATGTCCGACAGCTTGCGGGCGGGCGCCGTGATCTTGCCTTCCGCGGCGACATCGGAAACCGTTACCCCGGCTGAAAGCTCCAACTCCTGATTGCTGCTCGTCAGGGTAAGCTGGTCGCCCTTCAGTTCAAGCAGCAGATTGGACAATACTGGCAGCGTACCGCGTCGCTCGACGATTCCGCTGACGAGTTGCAGTGGCCTGAGCAGCGCATCCCGCGCGATCTGGAATTGCATGATATGTATTCCCCGGGTTCAGTTGGTTAGCGCCCGCAACAGATTATTATAATCATCTTCCATGCTCTTTGAATTGCGCCGCAATTCCGAAACCCGCTGGCAGGCGTGCACTACGGTGGAATGGTCCTTGCCGCCGAATGCTTCGCCGATTTCCGGCAGGCTGTGGCTGGTCAACTCCCGGGCCAGGGTCATGGCCACCTGTCGTGGCCGGGCGATGGAGCGATTCCGCCTTCGTGACAACATGTCGCGCATATTGATCTTGTAGTACTGGGATACCGTACGCTGGATGTTGTCGATACTGATGAGCTTGTCCTGCTGGGCAAACAGATCCCACAACGCCTCCTTCACCAGGGCGGTGTCCACTTCACGCCCCTTGAATTGGGCGCAGGCATTGACTTTCTTGATGGCGCCTTCGAGTTCGCGACCGCCGCTGCAAACCTTCTGGGCGATGAAAACCGCAGCGTCCTGGGGCAGCTTGAGACCGATCTCTCCCGCCTTGCTCATGAGAATCGCGACCCGGGTTTCGAGTTCCGGCGGCTCCACCGCAACGGAAAGTCCCCAGCCAAAGCGCGATTTCAGCCGTGGCTCTATCCCTTCAATGGCTTTGTAGTAGCGGTCGCAGGTCAGCACAATTTGCTGCCCCCCATCAAGCAGGGTATTGAAAGTATGGAAGAATTCTTCTTGGGAGCGTTCCTTGCGCGCAAGAAAATGCACATCGTCAAGCAACAGCGCATCCACCGAGCGGTAGTAGCGCTTGAATTCATCCATGGCATTGAAGCGCAACGCCTGGATCATGGTGTTCACAAAACTCTCGCAATCGACGAACTTGACCACGGCAGCGGGATTGCGGGCAAGAATGTGATTACCCACGGCGTGCATCAGATGCGTCTTGCCAAGGCCAACGCCGCCGTAGATGAACAGGGGGTTGTAGGTTCGCCCGGGGTTTTCCGCCACCTGCATGGCCGCAGCCTGGGCAAACTGATTGGACTTGCCAACCACGAAGTTGGAGAAAGTGCAGTAGCTGTTGACCTCGCCTTCAAGTCGCAGCTTGCGCCCGGCAAGGCTATTGTCCGCCGCCGCCCCGGATGGATGTTGCCCGGCTTCCTTGTGGAAATCGTATGGCCGCAACCAGGAAGTCAGCGCGCCGCCATTGCCTGCATACGGTTTCTGCCGCGGCTTCGGTTCCGCTTGCCGCCGCGGCTGCCCGCCGCCATTCGGGGCATCCACGAAGGCGGCGGCTTTCCGGGCTGGCTCAACTTCCAGCGCTATGTCTTCCAGGCCGGGTTCGATTTCCAGCATGAGTTCCCGAATCCGCTTCATGAACCTTGAACTGACCCAGTCAAGTATGAACCGGTTGGGAGCCTTGACCCAGAGCAGCTTGCCGTCGGGCCCAAGTTCGGCGCTAAGCGGCCGAATCCAGGTATTGAACTGTCCTTGCGAAATCTCTCCCTGCAGCGCTTGCACACATTTTTGCCAATTTGAGCTTGTCACGGGATGGGTTCTGCAGTGTGGTTGCCGGGTAGTTTTCCGGCATGATAGCGGCAAGGCTGTAGCCTTTCCAAATCGCGCAAGGGCTGCTCCCCGGTGGGTGGAAGAAGGTGTTTTTTCCATGAATTCAGCGTGTTGGAAAGGCAATATGGCAAGCGGTGCAAAGAAACCGCCGTAAAAAAATTTTCCACGGCCGGGAGCCGCCGCTGAATTGGCTGTGGATAAGCTGTTACCAAGCGGGAATTGCGAGAGTCCACAAGCGCTGCCACGGAAAGATATGCTGCGACTGCGCCCCGCTCCGCGCAGAATGACGGCTGGGGCTGAAAAATTGCAAGCTGGCGGCAAAAGTTCTAGAATCCGTGCCCGGCTTCCGGCGGACCGGAGCCTGCCGCAGCAAATCGGATCGTGTCATGAAGAGAACATTTCAGCCCAGCAGGATCAAGCGCGCCAGAAGTCATGGCTTCCGGGCCCGGATGGCTACCCGCGGCGGACGCCAGGTGCTGGCCCGGCGGCGCGCCAAGGGCCGGCGCAGGATTTCGGCCTGACCCGCGGGGCATCGGCGTCCAGAGATCCGGCGAAATCAATCCGGCAGCCGTGAATTCCCGAGGCGCAGGCTCCCGGGTTTCGGTCATGGGCGCATCCGGATTTCCCCGTTCCGCGCGGTTGCTCCAAGCCGGTGAATTTCAAGCGGTCTTTTCCAGCGCCCGTTTCAGGGTGTCCTGCCGAAGCTTCGTGGTGCTGGCCTTGCGGGCGGATAGGGACGGGGCGAGACTCGGGCTGGTGGTATCGAAGAAAAACGTGCCCGCAGCGGTGCAGCGCAATCGCGTGAAGCGGCTGGTCAGGGAACACTTTCGCCACAGGCGGGCCCGGCTTTCCGGGGTTGATCTGGTGGTGGTGGCGCGAAAGGACGTTCACAAACTCGGCAACGCGGCGATTCAGCAAAGGCTGGAATCATTGTGGCAGGATCTGCTGGCAAAAATGCGCCGCCACGCCGACAAACAGGAGCCGCAAAAATCGTGATCGCACGCATTCTCATCAAACTGATCGAAATCTATCAGTTCCTGTTCAGCCGACTGCTTTTCACCCAGTGCCGCTTTTATCCGAGTTGCTCGCAATACACAAAAGAAGCGATTGACCAACATGGGCCGGCCCGGGGCGTCTGGCTCGGCCTGAAGCGCATCTCCCGCTGCCACCCCTGGCACGAAGGCGGCTGCGACCCCGTGCCCGACACCAAGCCCTGCGAACAAAGGGCGGCCTGAAATGAAATACACCCGCTTCTTCCTGTACACCTCACTCGCCGTCATTACCTATCTGATGCTGCTGGCCTGGCAGGAGGATTATCCGCCGGAAGTGGATGATGGGGCTGGCCTTGCGCCGGCAACCGCGCCGGCGCTGGACGCTGCCCTGCCCGATGGCGGAATCGCCGGCGATGAGCCGGACCTGCCCGCCGAACCGCCGGGCCAGACAGGCGCCGGAAGCCCACCGCAAGCCACGATGCCCGCGGCCGGATCAGGCCGGACCGGGCTGATTCAGGTCACCACCGACACCCTGGATCTTCAGATCGACCCACTCGGGGGCGATATTGTCCATCTGGCGCTGCCCCGGTTCCTGCGCGATATCAATGTTCCCGACGAACCTTTCGTGCTGCTGGAATCACGCCCCGGACGCGAATTCATCGCCACCAGCGGTCTGGTGGGAAATGATGGCATCGACAGCGAAAGCCGTGCCGCCTACCGCGCCGATGCCGCCGCCTATGAACTCGCGGAAGGCGAGCACAGCCTGACTGTCGACCTGCGGCTGCGCACGGAAACCGGCGTCAGCGTCACCAAGCGTTTTGCTTTCACCCGGGGCAGCTACCTCATCGACATATCCTTTCTGGTGGAAAACGCGTCTGACCGGAACTGGCGCGCCATCCCCTTCGGTCAACTGCGGCGGAATGACTTTCCCGACCCGAGCGCAGGCAGCCGCTTTACCCGCAGCTATCTGGGCTATGTCATTACCAGCGCCGACGACCCGTACCAGGAATACGATTTCGACGATATCGCCGAATCCAGTCTGGTGCTCGAGCAGGACGGCGGCTGGGTGGGCCTGAGCCAGCATTACTTCCTTTCCGCCTGGGTGCTAGACGACAGCATGGCCAACCGCTATACCCTGCGCCGCAGCGCCACCGGCCAGTTCATCGGCGAGTTCACCAGCGCCCGGCTCGAACTCGCCCCCGGCGCGGCGGAATCCGTTTCCATGCAACTCTATGCCGGACCCAAGGATCAATATGCGCTGGCGGAAATCTCTCCCGATCTCGATCTCACCGTGGACTACAGCTTCTTGTGGTTTCTCGCCGCGCCGATCTACTGGCTGTTGACCCGAATCGACGCCTTCGCCGGCAATTACGGCGTTTCCATCATCCTGTTGACCCTGGTGGTCAAGCTGATCTTCTACAAGCTCTCGGAAACCCAGTATCGCTCGATGGCGGGGATGCGGCGGCTGATGCCCAAAATGCAGCAATTGCGGGAGCGCCACGGCGATGACCGCATGAAGCTGCAGCAGGCCACCATGGATCTGTACAAGAAGGAAAAAATCAATCCCTTCGGCGGCTGTCTGCCGCTATTGGTGCAGATGCCGGTCTTCATCGCCCTGTACTGGGTGCTGATGCAAAGCGTCGAGTTGCGCCATGCGCCCTTCATGCTCTGGCTCAACGATCTTTCGGTGCGCGACCCGTATTTTGTGCTGCCCCTGCTGATGGGAGTCACCATGTATCTGCAGACCCGCATGAGTCCCGCGCCAGCGGACCCCATGCAAGCACAGATCATGCGCCTGATGCCGATCATGATGACCGTGCTGTTCCTCTGGTTCCCCTCCGGGCTTGTGCTGTACTGGCTGACCAATGGCCTGCTGAGCATCCTCCAGCAGTGGTATATCACCCGCAAGATCGACGCCGAATACGCGGCCTCCGCCTCGCGCTGAATGGACGAGCAGACCATCTGCGCCATAGCGACCGCCCCGGGGCGCGGCAGTATCGGAATTCTGCGCATCTCGGGCCAATCCCTGGCCGAACTGTCGCGCAGCCTGATCGGCTTTAGACCCAAGCCCCGGCGGGCGCATTTCTGTGATTTCCTGGACGCAGGCGGCACAGCGCTCGACCGCGGCATCGCGCTGTTTTTCCCGGCGCCGGATTCCTTTACCGGCGAAGACGTGCTGGAGTTGCAGGGGCATGGCGGTCGCATCGTGCTTGAGTCCCTGCGTGAACGGGCGCTTGCCCTTGGCGCTCGGCAGGCGCGGCCCGGGGAGTTTTCCGAACGCGCCTTTCTCAATGGCAAGCTCGATCTGGTCCAGGCCGAAGCCATCGCCGACCTGATCGACGCCGATACCCGCCAGGCGGCGCGCTCAGCGGCGCGAACCCTCACCGGAGAATTCTCCCGCCATGTTCACAGCCTCGCGGCAACGATCACCGGCGCCCGCGTCATGCTGGAAAGCGCAATCGATTTTTCCGACAGCGATATCGAGGTGCTTGAGTCTGCGGAAGCGCGCCAGACGCTTGAGGGCATTCTGTCAAGCCTGGAGCGGCTTCGCGCCCAAAGCCGGCAAGGCGCATTGCTCAATGAAGGCATCACCGTGGTGCTTGCCGGTTTGCCCAATGCCGGCAAATCCAGCCTGATGAATGCGCTTTCCGGTGAGCAAACCGCCATTGTGACGCCGATTCCCGGCACCACCCGGGACCTGCTTTCCCGGCGCATCGAACTCAATGGCCTGCCATTACAGCTTGTTGATACCGCAGGCCTGCGGGAAAGCGGCGACGCCATCGAGCGGGAAGGCGTAAGGCGCGCCCGGGTCGCCATGGCCAGCGCCGACCTGATCCTGCTGCTGCTCGACGCATCGCGATTTCCCGATTGCTCCGGAGAATTGAACCCGGGGGAAATCCGGATTGCCCTGAACCCCATCGCCGACTACCTCGCAAACGAGGATGACAGGAAGAATTTGCTCGGACGCCTGTGCATCATCCGCAACAAGATCGATTTGCTGGAGTTGCCGCCTGCCCTGGGCCATATCCGGGTCGAGGGTATTGCGTTGCCACTCGTTCAGCTCAGCGCCAAAACCGGCGCCGGACTCGACCTGCTCTGTAAACATCTGCAGGACTTTGTGGCCTACGAAGGTGGGGAAGACGCTTTCGTCGCCCGGGCGCGGCACCTCGAAGCCCTCGATGAGGCCCGGCGTCAGTGCGGGGCGGCGCTTGCCAACCTGAGCCGCGGGGCGCCGCTCGAATTGCTCGCCGAAGACCTGCGCCTCGCCCAGGCCGCGCTGGGCCGGATTACCGGTGAAGTCACCACGGACGACCTGCTCGGCGAAATCTTCAGCCGCTTCTGTATCGGAAAGTAGGCCGCCCCGGTGGTCTGCGCCAAAACCTGCCCGCTACCTGTGGGTAAGGCGCACCGGCGAAGGGAACAAGCGCGGGATGAAATGGGGACAAGATCGCCGGGGTTGTCCTGTCCCCGGGATATCCCTGGCCCGCACCGGAGAAACCCCGCATTGCAAACGGGTTTTCCCCGCAGGCAAGCCTTTGAGCCAACAAGGAAAAGCGCGGTTCTCAACAGATCCCAGCAAGCACTATCAATACTACTACTTGTCTTATAATTCCCTGATACATATCTAGTTTATTGTTAACGGGTTATACTTCGCCGCTCCATGAATTTCGTAGCCCGGCATGCACTACGGCAACAGCTTTGACGTGATTGTGGTGGGCGGCGGCCACGCCGGGACCGAGGCTGCGCTGGCTTCGGCCCGGCAGGGTGCCAACACCCTGCTGGTCACCCACAACATCGAAACCATCGGCCAAATGTCTTGCAATCCCGCGGTGGGCGGCATTGGCAAGAGCCACCTCGTGCGGGAAATCGACGCACTCGGCGGCGCCATGGCCCGGGCGGTGGACCGGGCCGGCATCCAGTTCCGGGTATTGAACGCCAGCAAGGGACCGGCGGTGCGATCCACCCGGGCACAGGCCGACCGCGCCCTGTATCGGGCGGCGATCCGGCGAATCGTGGAGAATCAGCCACGGCTTTCCCTGCTGCAGCAATCCGTTGACGATCTGCTCATGGATGGCGAGCGGGCGGTGGGTGTGGCGACTGGGCTCGGCATCGAAATCCGCGCCGGCGCCGTGGTGCTTACCACCGGCACCTTTCTCGGCGGCAGTGTGCATGTGGGTCTGGCCAACGCTTCCGGCGGGCGAGCCGGCGACCCGCCAGCCATCGCCCTGGCCAGACGCCTGCGAGAGTTGCCGTTCCGGGTGGATCGGCTGAAAACCGGCACGCCACCCCGGCTGGATGCGAAAAGCCTCGATTTCTCCGTGATGCAGGAACAGCGGGGAGATGATCCCGCGCCGGTCATGTCATTCCTCGGCCGGGCCGATGAGCATCCGCGGCAAGCGAGTTGCCATATCACCGCCACCAATGATGCCTGCCATCAGATCATTCGCGGCGCCCTGGACCGCTCCCCCATGTACAGCGGGGCAATCGAAGGCGCCGGGCCGCGCTATTGCCCTTCCATTGAAGACAAGGTAACGCGCTTTGCCGACAAGGCATCGCACCAGATTTTCGTCGAGCCGGAAGGGTTGGATGTGGCCGAAATCTACCCCAACGGCATTTCCACCAGCCTACCCTTCGATGCCCAACTCGCCATGGTGCGCTGTATCCGGGGTTTTGAAAACGCCCACATCACCCGGCCGGGCTACGCCATCGAGTATGACTTTTTCGACCCCAGGGACCTGCGTTATTCGCTGGAAAGCAAATTCGTTCCCGGCCTGTATCTCGCCGGCCAGATCAATGGCACCACGGGTTATGAAGAGGCCGCCGCCCAGGGCCTGCTGGCGGGGCTCAATGCCGCCCGGGCCGTTGCCGGCCTCGACTACTGGTGTCCCCGGCGCGACCAGGCCTACATCGGCGTGCTGGTGGATGATCTGATCCGCCTTGGCGCCAGCGAACCCTATCGCATGTTTACCAGCCGGGCCGAGTACCGCCTCAGCCTGCGGGAAGACAACGCCGACCAGCGCCTGACCCCCGCCGGTCGGGAAATGGAACTGGTGAACGACGAGCGCTGGCGCGTTTTCAGCGAAAAACAGGAAATGGTGGGAGCGGAATTGCAAAGGCTGCGCAGTTGCCGGGTGCATCCCTCGAGTGAATCCGCGGCAAGGCTGAATACCACGCTGGAGCGGCCGCTCTCCCGGGAACAAACCCTGGCGGAACTGCTCGCCCGGCCCGAACTGAGCCACGAAAAGCTGATGGAGTTGAGCCAGCCGGAATGGTCGCCGCCGGATTCGCCGATTGCCCGGCAGGCCGCCGAACAAGTGGAAATCCAGCTCAAGTACCAGGGGTATATCGAGCGCCAGCGCGGCGAAATCGAGCAACTGCGACGGCAGGAAGACACCATTCTGCCGCCGGAACTGGATTATGCCGCCATGCCCGGGCTGTCCAATGAATTGCGGCAGAAACTCACTGGGGCGAAACCGGAAAATCTCGGTCGGGCCGCGCGCATCCCGGGAATGACGCCGGCGGCGCTGTCGCTCATTCTGGTGTATTTGAAGAAACAGCAGCCCCCGCGGCGCAAAGCCAGTTGAACCGGGGGGAGGAAGCCAGGGGCCTGCAAGCCAGGCTGCTTGCCGGCGCTACCGGGCTGGGGGCTGATCTCACCACCGCGGGCGCCCGTCTGCTGCTGGATTACCTGCGCCTGCTCGACCGGTGGAATGCCCGGTTCAATCTGACAGGAGACTCCGGCCCCGGCAAGAGGCTCGACCGGCATGTGCTTGACAGTCTTTCCATCGCAGCCCGCATAGCGGGTGAAACCGTGGTGGACGCCGGCAGCGGCGCCGGCCTGCCCGGTATTCCCCTGGCGGTGCTGTTTCCGCAAAAGCGCTTTGTGCTCATCGACAGCAATGGCAAGAAGACCCGCTTCCTGTTCCAGGCGAAACTCGATCTCGGCCTTGCCAATATCGATATCGTCCATGAAAGAATCGAAAATTTCCCCGGCCCGGCGGATACCGTGGTTTGCAGGGCGCTGGCGGGGCTCGGCAAAAGCGTGGAGAAGACACAGCATTTGTTGGCAGACGGGGCTATGCTTGTTTCCATGCGGGGGCGCCATCCCGGCGGGGAACTTGCGCGCCTGCCGGACAACTGCAAAGTGGCCTTCGTGGAGCGGCTTCAGGTGCCGGGCGCAGCAAGCCGCCACGTTGTGGGAATCCGCCATGGCGGCGATTGATTGAACATCCGGGAACAGCCAGCAATGGATGCCGTATTTGCTATCAGCAATCAGAAAGGCGGAGTGGGAAAAACCACCACCGCGGTCAATCTTGCCGCGGCCCTGCACGCCACCCGCAATTCGGTGCTGCTGGTGGATATGGACCCCCAGGGCAATGCCACCATGGGCTGCGGCGTGGTGAAGACCGAACTGGAAAACTCGGTTTGCGAATGGCTCATGGGCGATGCCGGCGTTGACCGGGTGTTGCGCAAGTCCGTGGATGCCGGATTCGACCTGCTGCCCGCCAACAGCGATCTGGTGGCGGCGGAAGTCTGGCTGATGGAGAATCGGCGCGAGGATGGCAGGCTGCGGGAGTTGTTGGCGGCGCCGGGTCGGAACTACGATTTTGTTCTCATCGACTGCCCACCGGCGCTGAACATTCTCACCATCAACGCATTGACTGCGGCCACCGGTCTGGTGATACCCGTGCAGTGCGAGTACTATGCCCTGGAAGGTCTTTCGGCGCTGCTGGAAACCGTGGAGGCGATCCGGGCGCGGTCGAATCCGGCGCTGAAGATCGAAGGCATCGTGCGCACCATGTATGACCGCCGCAATCGATTGACCATGGAGGTCAATTCGCAGTTGCACAAATTCTTCGGCAGCGCGGTGTACCAGACCGTGGTGCCGCGCAATATCCGGCTGGCGGAGGCGCCTGGATTCGGCAAGTCCGTGCTCAGCTACGATCGCCGCTCCCGGGGCGCAATGGCTTATCTGGCGCTGGCTGGAGAATTGCAGCGCCGCCGGGATGCGCCGGCAGCGCCGCAAACAGGCGGACCCGGGGAAAGCGGGATTATGGAGCAGGAAAACAAATGACTACAAGAAAACTGGGTCGGGGCCTCGATGCCCTGCTGGGCAATCGAGACCCCGGATCGGTCTCGGCGCTGATGACTCAACAACCCCCGCCCCAGGCCCCGGACGGCAGCCTGCGAGACATTCCCGTGGACCTGATCCAGCCCGGAGAATTCCAGCCCCGGCGGGACATGAAAGCCCAGACGCTTGAAGAGCTCGCCCAGTCCATTGCCGAACAGGGGGTCATGCAGCCCGTGGTGGTGCGCGAGCTTGGCAATGGCCGTTTTGAACTGATCGCCGGCGAGCGCCGCTGGCGCGCCTGCCAGCTCAGCAAACGTCATTCGATACCCGCCATCGTCAAGAAGGCGGCGGACCGCGATGCCATCAGCATGGCCCTGATCGAGAATATCCAGCGGGAAGACCTGGGCCCCATGGAACTGGCCAATGCCCTGCAGCGGCTGCAGCGGGAATTCGGCATGACCCAGCAGCAAGTGGCCGAAGCCGTGGGCAAATCAAGGGAGTCCGTAGCCAATCTGCTGCGCCTGCTTGGCCTCGAAGCCGAAGTGCGGCAACTACTCGAAGAACGCAGGATCGAAATGGGCCACGCCCGGGCCCTGCTCGGAGCCGCCGGAGCGGAACAGGCCCGCCTCGCCCGGGAAGTCGTCGGCAAAGGCCTCAATGTGCGCCAGACCGAAGAACTCGTCCGCCGCCAGCCCGCGGACTCCGGCAGGGACAGGAAGCCAGGCGAAAACAGGGACCCCGACCTGCTGCGCCTCGAAGAGGACCTCAGTCAACGCCTCGGCGCCCGCGTAGCCATCCGGCACACCGCCAGGGGCAAGGGCAAACTCATCATCAACTACAACAACCCCGCCGAACTCGAAGGCATCCTCGCCCACATCAACGAGGAGCCTGCGCCGCAGGAATTCATGAAAGAGAAAATTCGCTGTCGCCGCACCCCTGGCTGATTGATCAAGGCCAATATCGGCCCGTTTCTTGCCGGATTCATGCCTCCTTTTTCCTTGACATCCAGACGATGAATGGCCAGAATTCGCCGCCTTTCCTGGCGTACTATCTCGCTTGCCGGCTATGTAGCTCAGTTGGTCAGAGCACAGCACTCATAATGCTGGGGTCGCTGGTTCAAATCCAGCCATAGCCACCATTACCCCGCCTTTCGCCGAACCGTGCCGATCAGGCTTCGATTTCAATCTTCTCGGCGGCCAGGGCTTCCCGCACCTCATTGAGGTTGCGCACCAGATCGGTGTTCTTGTCCAGCACCTTGATCATCATGGTGGAGAGTTCGGCCCTGGGAACTTCCAGAAAGTCCTGCACCCTGGCGAGCGCGGCGGACTGGGATTGGCACAGCTCTTCGTAAGTCAGATCGATGCTGCGGTGGTTGCGGTACAACTCCCTCGCCGCTTCGTGGCGCCGCCGGTCTTCGCGCACATAGGCGAGCAAGTCAGCGATATCGACCTGGAAGGGGCGCGGTTTCGGGCGCTGGCGGCTGAATCGAATCGAGAACACACCGGTTTGCTTCGTCGCCTGGAGGGAAATGTACTGATCAAGGATATTGGATCTTCTCAGGTGCAGTACTCTGATGTCCTTGTCGGCGACGATGAGATCGCGAAACACCCGATACTCGGGCAGCAGCAACTCTTCGAGCTTGAACTTGAACCCGACGCACTGGTTCCCGGCGGGATTGAAACCGACATCATAGAGAAAGGCCTCGGGCCTTTGCTCGTGGTAGCTTTGCAGCCAGTCGTCAATGGCGGTTCCCTGCTTGCGCAGGGCATGGTAGGGACCCGCGGATTCACGGGGCGCGGCGAGTATCTCGCCATGGCAAAGCACCCGCGGATGCGAGTCGAGCAGCGTACTGAGCATGGAACTGCCGCAGCGGGCGGTATTGCTGATAATGAACTTGTCGTTGCGCTTGCCGGCGAGTGGCAAGCTGGCTCGTGCCGGCTGTTCCGGTTCCTTCCCATCTGCTCGGGTCCCTTGAGGTTCCGCTTTTGTGGCATCGGCTTGGCTTGCCGGGCTTTCCAGCCGCGGCGCGTGTTTGCCCAGCCAATCGAGAATCCGGGCAACGGCTTCCTTGACCGAAAGATCGCCGGTATCGACCCGCACTTCAGGCTCCAGCGGCGCCTCGTAGGGTGAATCGATGCCGGTGAAATCCGGAATCTCGCCCCTTCTGGCCATGGCGTACAGGCCTTTCGGGTCCCGCGCTTCGCATACATCCAGCGGCGCATCGACGAAAATCTCGATGAATTCCTGTTCGGCAACGAGAGCCCGGGCCGCGTCCCGTTGCGAGCGCAGGGGGGAGATCAGGGCGACAATGACGATCAGGCCGGCATCCACCATGAGCTTGGCAGTCTCCGCCGCGCGCCGCACATTCTCCATCCGGTCTTCGAGACTGAAGCCGAGATCGCTGTTCAATCCGTGCCTGAGATTGTCGCCATCGAGCAGGTAGGTATGCTTGCCGAAACTCTGGATTTCCTGCTCCAGCCGGTCGGCGATAGTGGATTTGCCAGCCCCGGAAAGCCCGGTAAGCCAGATAATCATCGGCCACTGGTCGAGATTGCGCGCCCGCTCGGCCTTGCCGACCCTGGTCTGCTGCCAGGAGACATTGGCGCTTGAGGTCTGCCCGCCCGGCTCGTGATCAATCATGCTGTTTCGCCGCCCATACCGCGAGCGGACTCTACCATAATTCGCCCCGCAAACCGGCGCGGGGGCGTGGAGACATCAGATGGCGATTAAAGGGTCAGGAGCCGCTTGAAGGAAAGGAGAACTGCGGGCCGGCGGAGTCGCCCGGCTTGCGGGGGAGCCAACGCTGGGTCATGGTCTTGCGGCGGGTGTAGAAGCGAATCGCATCGGGGCCGTAGACATGCAGGTCGCCGAACAGCGAGCGCTTCCAGCCGCCGAAACTCTGGCTCGCCACGGGAACCGGCAAGGCCACATTGATGCCCACCATGCCGATTTGCGCTTCGTTGGAGAAGCGCCGGGCGGCTTCGCCGTCCCGGGTGAACAGGGCGGCGCCATTGCCGTACTCGTGGGAATTGACGAGTTCGATCGCCTCGGCAAGACTGTCCACCCGCAGCAGGCACAAGACCGGCCCAAAGATTTCGTCCTGGTAAATCGCCATCTGCGGCTTTACCCGGTCGAACAGGCAGGCGCCGATGAAAAAGCCGTTTTCGTATCCCGGCACTATCAGGCCGCGCCCGTCCACCGCGAGTTCGGCGCCCTGGCCGATTCCCTGCTCGATGTAGCCAAGCACCCTGTCGAGGCTGTCCCGGGACACCAGCGGCCCCATGTCATTCTGATTGTCGCTGCCGGGGCCCACCCGCAGGGCGGCAATCCGCTGCCGCAGCAAATCCACCAGATGGTCCCCGGTTCCTTCGCCGACACACACCGCCACCGAAATCGCCATGCAACGCTGGCCGCAGGAACCGTAAGCCGCGCCCATCAAGGCATCGGCGCTTGCCGCAAGATCGGCGTCGGGCAGGATGACGGCATGGTTCTTGGCTCCGCCAAGCGCCTGGACACGCTTGCCCGCTGCGGCGGCCCGGCGATAAATCGACTCCGCCACCGGGGTCGCGCTCGGAAGGCTTGAGCACAAAGGCATTGCCGCAGCAAATCGCCAGCGGATACATCCACATGGGCACCATGGCGGGGAAATTGAAAGGAGTAATGCCGGCAACCACGCCCAATGGCTGCATTTCCGACCAGCTATCGATTCCCGGCCCCGCTTCCCGGGAATGCTCGCCCTTGAGCAATTCGGCAATGCCGCAGGCGTATTCCACCACTTCCATCCCGCGCTGCAACTCGCCCGCCGCGTCGCTCAACACCTTGCCGTGCTCGCTGCTGATGATGCGGCAGATTTCGTCGGCGTGCTGTTCCAGCAATTCGCGAAAGCGGAACATGATGCGGGCGCGCCGGGCCGGCGGCGTTGCGGCCCAGCCGGGAAACGCCGCGCTTGCTGCGGAAATGGCCTCATTCACCGTGGCGGAATCCGCCATCGCCACCCGGCTTGCCGGCGCGCCCAGCGCGGGATCGAAAATGTCCTGGCTGCCGCCGTTGCCAGCGCATTCCCGGCCGGCGATGAAGTGCCCGGTGAGGGGCAATGCGCCATTCCCTGGCGCCGGACCCAAAGCTTGCGCGAGATGCGGCTCAGCCGATTTCATCCAGACTTTCCCCAAGGGCATTGACCAGGGCGGTGATCTGTTCCGGAGTCGATACAAAAGGCGGCGCCAACTGGATCGTGTCCCCTCCCCAGCGGACATAAAAACCTTTTTCCAGGCATTTCAGGCCTAGTTCGAAAGGCCGCCGCATGGGCTCGCCGGGATGATGGGCGATGCTGACTCCGGCGGCGAGGCCATAATTGCGGATGTCGGTAACCAGGGAATGGCCGCGCAGGCCGTGTACTTCAGCCTCCAGCACCGGGGCGAGTTTGCGCACATTGGCCACAAGATCTTCGTTCACCAGCAGGTCGAGGGCCGCGTGGGCCGCCGCGCAGGCCACGGGGTGGGCGGAATAGGTGTAGCCATGGGGGAACTCCACCATGTAATCCGGGCCGCCGTTTTCCATGAAGGTCTCATAGATTTCGCCCCGCAGCACCGCCGCGCCCATGGGAACGCAGCCATTGGTGATCTGCTTGGCCAGGGCCATGATGTCCGGCGTGACGCCGAATTCCTCGGCGCCGGTATTCGACCCCATGCGGCCAAGGCCGGTGATGACTTCATCGAAAATCAGCAGGATCCCGTGTTCATCGCAGATGTCCCGCAGCCGCTGTAGATAGCCCCTGGGCGGCGGGATCACGCCCGCGGTTCCCGACATGGGCTCGACGATGACCGCGGCGATATTGCTGGCGTCGTGGAGCAGGATCAGCTCAAGCGCTTCCTCGGCGAGATGGGCGCCGGAATCCGGCATGCCCCGGCTGAAGGCGTTGTCCCCAGTGATGGTATGGGAGATATGGTCCGCCTCCACCCCTGGCCCGAAAAGCTTGCGATTGAAGCCGATGCCGCCAACGCCGACTCCGCCGAAATTGACGCCGTGGTAGCCCTTGTGGCGGCCGATGAAGCGGGTCTTGCCGGAATGCCCCTTCAGCGCCCAGTAGGCCCGGGCGATTTTCAGCGTGGTATCGACGGTTTCCGAGCCGGAATCGGTAAAGAATACATGGTCGAGGCCCGCCGGCATCAGTTCCACCAGTTTGTTGGCCAACTGGAATGACAGGGCGTGGCCATACTGGAAGCCCGGCGAGTAATCGAGTTCGGCGAGCTGGCGGCTTACCGCATCGACGATTTCGCTGCGGGCATGGCCGGCGCCGCAGGTCCACAGCCCGGAAAGGCCATCGAAAATGCGCCGCCCGTCCACATCGAAGTAATACACGCCCTGGGCTGATTGCAGCAGCCTCGGATGGTCCTTGAATTGCCGGTTGCCGGTGAACGGCATCCAGTGTGCTTCCAGCTCGTCCCGGTCCGGTTTCATTGTTGTTGCCTCTTCATTTTGCGGTCGCCGGTCCGGCTGGCGCCGAATCCGTCCCGGGCGGGCCCGACAATGCGGCGAGGTCGGCCCGGTACGCTTCTTCCAACTCCCGGGAAGGCCACAGCAGCGAAACCGCCCAGCCCAGCAGCAGGGCGAACAGGAACGATGGCGTCATGGTTTCCACCGCAATGAAATATTCTCCCACTCCATCGAGTTCCTGCAAGACGAATTTGCTGATGATGGTCATGGAAAATCCGCCCAGCATCGAGGCGATGGCGCCACGTTCGGTGAACTTCGGCCAGAACAGCGACAGGATGATCATCGGACAGAAGGTCGCCGCGATTCCCGACCAACCGAAAATCACGAACCAGAAGATGGTCCGATCCGGCGACAATACCGAGACGGTAACCGCCAGCGCCAGGGCCAGGACGGCCATGACCATGGTGACCTTGCGGCAAAGCGCGGCGGCCCGGGCGTCTCCCATGCCGGGATTGATCAGGCGCGCGTACAGGTCGTGAGTAAGCGAGCCCGACGCCATCACCAGCAGCGAGGAAACCGTCGACATGATCGCCGCCAGCACCGCCGCCACATACAGCCCCACAATCCAGGGCGGGAAGGTGTATTCCACGAGTTGCGGCAGGACTTCCTCGGCGCCCGTGCCCAGGGCCGCCGCGGGTTCCACGCCGGCCTCGGTGAAGATGTATCTTCCCAGGACGCCGATGCTCACGGCGCTGAAATCCGTGAGAATGGTGAACATCACCGCCACCCATTTGCCCCGGTGAATCTGGTCCTGGCCACGGACTGCGATGAAGCGGGCGAAGATCTGCGGCGAGCCGAGAAAACCCAGGCCGATGGTGACCATGCCCAGCGCCAGGAAGAAATTCATCCAGGTGAGCCCCCCGGCGCCCCAGAAACTCACCAGCCCCGGGTCTATGGCCTGAAGTCCCGAATAGATGGCGTCCGAATTGCTCATGGTGAGCCAGGCCACTACCGGCAGCATCACCAGGCAAAGCAGCATCACGGAGCCCTGGAACATGTCGGTCCAGGCTGCCGCGAGAAAGCCGCCGGCTATGCAATACGCGGCGACAAAAATAAACCCGACCACGGCGCCCACAAGATATTCCCATTCGAGGAAGGCGGCGAAAGCCTTGCCGGTGGAGTCGATCTGGGCGGCAATGTAGATCAGCACGAAAAAACACAGGGAAATCGCCGAAACCACCCGCAGGGTGTGGGTGGCGGGCTTGAAGCGGCTCACCAGATAGTCGATTACCGTCAGCGATTGATTGCGGTCGGTGAGTTGCTTGAAGCGCGGCGCCATGACAAACCAGGCGATGGTGACGCCGATGACTTCGCCCACCAGAATCCAGTAGGCGGAAAAGCCCACCATGGCGCCCATGCCGGTTACGCCCAGCAGCAGCCAGGCCGATTCGCCGGTGGCCTGGGCGGAAAACGCGGCCACCCAGAAACCGAGCTTCTTGCCCCCCACCACAAAGTCGCTCATGTTGCGGATGCGCCGCGCGGCGAGCCAGCCAAGCAGCACCAGCACGCCAAAATACAGGGCAACCATCGCGTATCTCTCAAACATGAGCCGCGCCTTTTGGAAAGTTGGCTCGATGATAACCCCGGGGGGCTTGTGTCACCAGATATTCTCTGAAAACCCCGCTCCGCGGAGTTTTAGTCATTGCAAAATCAAAGCGTGGTTTTGCTCCCGAACTCAATGGCTTGCGCCATGGAATTCGGCGGCACATCCTTGTGTCGCAGGGAGGAAGATTCAGGGAACGAAGCGCTTGCCAGCCATAGCGTTCCCGCTGGTATCGCGACCAGTCCGGCCCGCACAGCGGCCGCATGGCATCAGCGAGAAGTTGCTGGCTTGCCTGGCTGAAGTTCGCCGGGGATCATGCATTGCCGCTTGAATGGTCTCCGCAAAGGTCATCGTCTATGTTCCAACGCTGCCATTCCGCAAGTTCCGGAGTCCGGCTTCGAATATCCGCACTGCGTTTGCAGATTGGAAATTCCTGTTCAAATTTTCTCCGAACCATAATCGGGGCGGCTATGAGAATGGAGTGGGGCAAACTTCGCCATCCTTTGCCCCCACCGCTTTCCGGCGATATAGTTCACTCAATGCGAACCATCCCCGGGAGTTGTCCCATGGCGCGACTATCCAGAAGAAAGTTTCTCGGCTCCGGCGCCGCGCTCGCGGTAGCCGGCGCCGGCCTGCCCACCCGCGAGCTGCTCGCCCAGCAAGGCCCGGACGAAAGCAGCGCGCCGGACTATGTTGTCGTCAATGCCCGGGTGTACACCCAGGATGACAGCCTGCCCCGGGCCGGGGCCTTTGCCGTCAAGGGCGACCGCTTCGTCGCCGTGGGCTCCAGCGGGGACATCCACAATCTCGCCTCCGCGGGCGTCGAGATCATCGACGCCGAAGACATGACCGTCGTGCCGGGCTTTATCGACGCCCACTCGCACCCGGCCGGCGCCGGTGTCAATGAACTCGTCCAGGTCAACGCCGACCGTCGCTCGATTGCAGAAATCCAGCAGGCGCTGGCCGAGCGGGCCGCCAATACTCCCACGGGGGAATGGGTGCGGGCATTCAAGTACGATGACACCAAGCTCGCCGAAGGGCGGCCCATCAACCGCTTCGATATCGACGCGGTGGTGCCGGACCACCCCGTGGTTGTCGGACACCGGGGTGGCCATACCGGCGTCTACAACAGCCTCGCCCTCGCCCTTGCCGGCGTCACCGCGGAGACGCCGGACCCGGACGGCGGTCGCTTCTTCCGCGATGAAAACGGCGTGCTGACCGGACTTGTGGCCGAACGGGCGCGCTATATCTTCAACGAACTGATTTCCACCGATTCGACCCGTGAGCAGCGCCGGGATGGCGTCAAGCTGATCTCCGAACTGATGACGGCTGCCGGCCTCACTTCCGTGCACCAGACCGGAGCGGCCCGCAACGATTTGATTGCCTACCAGGACGCCCGGGAAGAAAACGGCCTGCGTTTCCGCATGTATCTGTTCCCCCGCGCCGAGTTGTATTCCGACTTGGTCAACACGGGAATCCGCACCGGCTTCGGCGACGAAGTGCTGCGCATCGGCGCGGTGAAATACAGCGCCGACGGCTCGGCCTCCGAGCGCACCATGTACATGAGCACACCCTACGAAGGCCGACCCCACGACCACGGCATTCTCACCATGTCCGCGGAGGAAATTCATGAGGCCGTGGAGGACGCCCACCGCAACGGCTGGCAGATCGGCATCCACGCCAATGGCGACCTCACCATCGCCATGGTGCTCAACGCCTACGAGCGGGTGCAGAACCTGTGGCCCCGGCCCGACCCACGCCACCGCATCGAACACTGTTCGCTGGTCAACCCCACCCTGCTCGAACGCATCCGCGACCTCGGCGTGGTGCCGACGCCTTTCTACACCTATGTGCATTATCACGGCAACAAATGGGTTGATTACGGCGAGGAAAAAATGCGCTGGATGTTCGCCCACAAGTCCTTCCTCGACTACGGCGTCCCCGTGGCGCCGGCCTCGGATTACACGCCGGGACCCTATGAGCCGCTGATGGCCCTGCAAAGCATGGTGACGCGCAAGGACTTCGACGGCCGCGTCTGGGGACCCAACCAGCGCATCACCGTGGACCAGGCCCTGCGCATCTGCACCATGGGCGGCGCCTACGCTTCCTTCGAGGAAAACCTCAAGGGCAGCGTCACCGCGGGTAAATTCGCCGACTTTGTCGTGCTCGCCGAAGACCCCCACGACGTGGACCCGGACCGCCTCAAGGAAATCCAGGTCATGCGCACCGTAGTCGGCGGCGCGGCGATGTATGAGGCATAACAAGGAGACCCTGGTCATGCAATTCATGGTTACGGCTTACGATGGAACAGACGCCGATGCGCCTGACCGCCGCAAGGCGGTCAGGCCGGCGCACCTGGATGGCATGAGGAAGTACAAGGCTGCTGGCAATATAATCGCCGGCGGGGCGATTCTGGATGACGACGACCGGATGATCGGGTCCACCTTGTACGTCGAATTCGAATCCAGGGAAGCGCTGGATCAGTGGCTGAACGAGGATCCTTATGTCACCGGGGGTGTCTGGCAGGATATATCCGTCGTTCCCATTCGGCTGGCAAACCTCGACTGACAACTCAAACAGCGACATACATTCCTAATGGTGGGATGATCGCCATTCAGACTTTTCCACTATTCAGTATGCTGACTATGTGCGACGCCGCTAGTGGCTCTCCCAACCATTTACTTCGAATTCGCTTGTACTCTCGGACCATGACTTTATAGCCCGCAAGAGTTGGGGTATGAGAATTGAGGTTGCTTCCCGAGATCGATTCGAATCTGCCAAGCCTGTTTATCATGAATTTCGCGATATTCAGGTGTGCGTGTTCGCGATTGCCGTCGAATCCTGGAAATCTTAGTTCTTCAGCGCTTCGATTTGTTTCAGCTAACACCCTGTTTTTCTCGTCTGAAGACAATTTGGAATATCCCCAAACGATTTGATCCCACACTTCGAGGATATCTCCAACTTCTTCAACGTCTGCTTGATCGTCCGGTTTTACTCCAAACAATCCACGGAATTTGACAGGCAACGCCCAGAAATGCCCTTCTGTAATAGCTTCCTCAATGAAATCGGCATCGTCTCCATTATTGCTCTCCCTGCATAGCCCAATTAGTAGTCCCAAAATAACTTTCTCGCCACTACTCAGTTGAACCACTTCTCGCTCCTCTAGCGACAGGCCTTTATCCATAAGATGCCTAACCGCATCCGCCCGCGAGGGCAGGCTTGGCTGCGCGGAGCGCCACCTGTCAATGCGGGTCAAAATTTTCTGATCCAGCCTCATTTCATATCTGTGTGTATCCATCGCCCGATCCTCTACTGTTTTCCAAGCCGGGGCTTAATCGGTGATTACGGTAGAATTACGGTTATACCTGTGGGATTACGGGTTGTCAAGCACAACCTGCCTAGAAATATCTCAGAAGTGGTGCCAGTGGCCACTGAAGCAAGTGTTTCACTCAAGCGCTGAACGGTCCATTCCCAACTCGCGCTTGGGTCCGTTGCCAGCTTTGGCTACTCTGAGACCATCCTTGGAAAATCGACAGTCCTGTGAGCAGCGACCACAGCGTATGATCACGAGGTATCGCAAGTTTCCAGATCGAAGAGGTAGATGCCAGCCTCGACCGGTTTAGTCACGCTATGGCAAAGAGTAGTTTCCAAGACTCAGCTTGACCGCTGTCCGTTTACCACGTCTTCCAGCACTTGTTCGATTTCTTTGAGTCGATAGAGTCCTTCGTCGTGGTTGACAGGCATATCCTCGCTTACAGACAGAATGTATGAATGCAATCGCAAGTCCTGTCTGTTCAGTTGCGGCTCAATTTCCTTGATGGGCTTGTGTAATCCGATTTTGACCTGATTGTCGCCATGTATTAAGCCCTTTGGGTCGAGGAAAATCATGTGCGTTTTGTCCTGGCCGACCAACCAGCAGATGAAGTCCGGGTAGTAAGCGTCCTTGCCGTAGAATCCGGTTCCAGAGCGGGAAGCGTTGCGCATCAGATAAAGCTCGTAGTCTGTTATCGGCGGCTTGCCGATCAAGGCCATCAGTTCTTCGATCGTTTGTTTTTCGCCCTTGTTCAGCGGTACTGGTTGAACTGTAACCGGCGATTTGTCGCGCTGGTAGATTATCGGGATATAGGCGTGACGCACAGGCATTAACAACTCAATACCAAGATGTGGCAGCTTGCGGTCCTGAAATTTCTGACAAAGTTCTTCGATATCGTCAACCAGCGTCCGCCATTCTTGCTGGTTATCGCTCACCTTGAGAAACTTGGTTTCAACTGAAATAGTGTATTCTTCGATCAAACTGCCATCGCCTGACCGAAGGTCATTGATCTCCTTGTTTTCCTTCTCCCAGTTCCATACACCCTTTTTCCAGTTCGCTTCGATCAGCTTGCAGGCAAGGTCGATAAAGCGGTTTTCCTGTGTTTTGACATCCGCCATGGACCCCAATCGAACCGCCGCAGCAGGCGCGTAAACTTGATACCAGTCGTTGTTTCCTATCAATTGATCCACGAAACCGGCATCCAGCTCCAGATTGTGCATTTTCCGCTGCTGTTTGAAGGCCAGCAACGAACGATAAATTCTTGGCTTGTCGAACAGGCCGACCACAGCATCGAATTGATACGGCTGCTTGGCGTGATCTTCCAAGGTTTCATCGATTTCGCTGACGGTCTGCATCTTCGAATACAGATCCAGCTTGGCGCTTCGCTGGTAATTCGCCAAGCTCAACCTCACTCTTTCCCCATCGGTCTCGAACGCCGCGCCGGATTTGGTTCTCAGCATGGGAAGCCTGACATTCTCGGGTAGCTGAGATTTCACCGGAATCTTGAATAGCTCCATGTCCGGCTGGATCTGTTCTTTGCCCAGCATCTCCTTGAACTTCTTCATGTAATCGGCGCGCAGCCCAAAGATATTCAATGTTTCGAGCAGTCCGAGTTCTTCGCTGTGCTCCGGTGGCGGCGCATCGAGTTGCCTGTGGCGTTTCAAGCTCAAGCCGAGACCTTTTAGTCGAACTCCGCGGCCGAACATCTGAATGATCTGCGGTCCCTGGCTGACCCCGACGTTCAGCAGCGTCATCGTGCTGACGCGCCAACTGTTCCACCCGGCGATGAATTTCCTGGCCCCTATGAGAATGTTCACCGGTGAGTCCGGCGCATCCACCTTGCTGAAAAGCCTGTCGGCGAATCCGGCATCCCGATGCGTATACGCATCGATGCCTGCATCGCCCTCCTTCAACAGTTTGTGGACCTCGGCCGGCGCACCCACATTGATGACGCCGAAAACCTCGCCGTTCACGCTGTTCTTCAGATGAAGTTCTCCCCGCCCTTGCGTCAGATACACGACATGCAAGCTGCCGCTGCCGTGAAACAGGTGATCGCAAAGGTCGTCATACAATGCCGCCGGAGCAAGCGCTTGCGAATTCAGCCAGTTCAAGCGCTCGGCAAACCAG